>JADFIF010000007.1:17141-21655 GCA_022566795.1 Chloroflexota bacterium | reverse complement strand
TACTTCCTGAGCCACTCGTCCTGGACGTCTGGGAACAGACCGTAGGTCTCGAGGTTCCCCACCGATGCGACGGGAACGCCGCGGCAGCCAAGAGCCCGCGGCAGGCCTCTCCCAAAATTGACGCCGGTGAGCACGTTCTCGCCCTCCGGGTCCATCTCGCGAATGGCCCGGCCAAGCCAGCCTTCCGTGCCGATCTTGTCCGGTTCGGCGGTGTGCCAGATGTCCATGGAACGGAAGTGAGACCGGTTGGGGTTCGGATACCCGATGCCGTTGATGACGGCGACCTTCTTTTCGTCCCAGAGGCTCTTGATGGGCGCCATATCGGGGTTGAATGCGTGCGTGTCATCGAGCGGTAGCACGCGGTCCTGTTCGATTCTGACGGTTGTCCGGTAGTCGTAGTAGCCTCCGTCGTTGTAGGGGATGACGGTGTTGAGGTAGTCGTTGCCCCCGGATAGCTGGACTACGACGAGGTTCTTGCGATGACCGTTGGAAGCCATACCTATCCTCCTCCGCGAGGCACTAGTCCACAATGTGGCGGCCCAGGCGGCTGCCGTCTCCGATTGTGCCAATAAAATGTACTACGAAGTGATGGGGCACGCAAGGCGTCGCGTCGCGACGGGCAGTCACCGATGGCCCTTGGCGCGACGGGCGGCACCTGCGATAATTGGTGGCGAGCAGCGTGCCCTCATACCAGCTCCTGAAGACCTTCCTGAACGCACCCGATCATGCCCAAATTGGAGAGTAAGCGATGTCGGCCGTCGAGCACTGGAAGAACACCGTCGAGCGCCACCACGAACAATCGCTGCGAGCGATGGGGGAGGCTGGCCCTCCGTCCGATTTCTGGCGCCCGATGGCGTCCGCCTTCCGGGCCGACCCACGGCGAACCGACGACGAAGTCCTGGACCGGCTCAAACGCGAGGTGAAGCCAGACCAGACGGTGCTGGACGTCGGCGGCGGCGCGGGCCGATTTGCTCTGGCTCTGGCTCTGGGCTGCCGGTCGGTTACGGTAGCCGAGCCTTCCGAGAGCATGCTAGAGCAGCTCGACGAAGCCTCGAAGGAGGCGGGCATCGGCAACGTGAAGAAAGTGCAAGGAAACTGGGAGGACGTGGAGGTCGAGCCAGCCGACGTGGTGCTATGCTCCCACGTCGTATACGGCACCGCCGACATCGTGCCCTTCATCGGCAAGCTGGTCTCCCACGCCCGTGACCGTGTGCTGATGCTGAGCTTCGTGAACTCTCCGCAGTCGCACCTGGCGCCCTTCTGGACGCCCGTGCACGGCGAAGAGCGGGTGAATCTCCCGGCGCTGCCGGAGCTCATCAACGTCATGTGGGAGGTCGGAATCTTTCCCGACGTGGAGATGTTCGACGCCTCGGACCGGCAGGTGTTCGATAGCCGCGAGGCGGCCGTCGAGCAGCTCCGGGGTCGCCTGTGGGTCGCTCCAGACACCGAAGCGGACCGACGCCTTCAGCAGGCGGCCGAGGATCTGCTGGAAGACCACGAGGGCGGAGTGGCGGTCCGCGGAGCAGGTGACAGACTCCAGGGGCTCATCTCGTGGCGGCCGGAGTAAGCGTCTAATCTGAACATCCGGGAAGTCCAGAGGCGCTGACCCCTCGTCTAAGAACGGCTAACAAAACCCTGGTTGTCATTCTGAGCGGAGTAAAGAATCTAGGGCGCATGGGATTCTCAGGACGTGATGCCTTAGATTCTTCGTCGCTCCGCTCCTCAGAATGACACAAGTGCAAGTGCTGTTAGATGCTTTAGCCAGTCGCCGACGCTAGCTGAAACCAACGGAGGAGTCTGACCATGGCCCGAGTAGTTAAACCACAGCCGCGAATGTCGCCGATTGCCGAGGAGTACGCCGCGACGGTGATGGAGCTCTCGAGAATTGTCCGGGACCAGTCGAGGACGGTGCTCGACGTCGCCTACGGGTCGGAAGAGGCGCAAGGACTCGACCTGTACCTGCCCGAGTCCGACTCTTCGGATGCGCTGCCGGTGCTGATGTTCATTCACGGAGGCGGATGGCGTAACGGCTACAAGGAGTGGATGGGATTCATGGCGCCGGCCATCACCTGTCTGCCCGCGATATTCGTCTCGGTCGGGTACCGCCTAGCGCCGGAGGCCAAGTTCCCATTGCCAGTGGAGGATTGCAGGAACGCGGTCAAGTGGGTGTACGACAGCATCGCCAAGTATGGCGGAGACCCAAACCGACTCTTCGTCGGCGGACACTCGGCCGGAGGACACCTGGCGGCCCTGATCACGCTGGAGGCGGATTCCTGGAGGGGAGTGGGCCTGCCCGCGGACGTCATCAAAGGCTGTTTCCCGGTGAGCGGCGCTTTCGATTTTTCGGACCGCGAAAGGGAGTCGGCCATCTTAAGGTCGGCGGACGACATCGGGCCCGCAAGCCCCATAAATCACGTATCGGGGAATACCGTGCCTTTCTTCATCGCAATCGGAGAGAGCGACATGCCCGATCTCGTGTGCCAGGCGCCCGCGATGGTGGATGCGCTGAGGGCCCAGCCGGGGGTCGTAGAGACCGCCGAGTTCGAGGGGTGCGACCACTTCAAGATCAGCGTAGATGCTGGTGACGTCGACGGCCTGTGGGCCACGACGGTACGCCGATGGATGGCGAGCCCGCCGAGAGCTTGACAGGCTGACCCGCTACGCCTGGTACCGGGGATGCCAGCCGCCTCCGCTCCATGACGTCGTCTTGATCGGGGTGATGCGCACGAGGTTGCGAGGGATGTGACCCGTCTCCTCAAAGTACTTTCGGCCGGCCTCGTCACCGAGATAGCGAATGGCCTTGTCCGGCGACGGGACCTGCCAATTGTCGTCAACTATCTCGGCCCTAGCCTCCATCAGCACCCTGGTGTATGGGGCGTCGTAAGTGTCGATGCACACCGAGACCCTCGGGTCGTTCTTTATGTGGGCGACCCACCTGGCCTTGCCGCGACCGGCGACGTGAAAGACCTCGCCATCGTACTCGTACCACAGCGGATTCACGTACGGCCAACCCTCTGGCGTCAGCGTCGCCAGCTTCATGATGTGCGGCTGATCGGTCAGGAACTCGTCGAGCTGCGCTTTGCTCAGTGAAGGCATGATGATTCTCCTAGATTCCCGCGGCGTAGGCGGAGTGGAACGTGTCCACGCCTGCCCTGAACTCCTTTGGTCCGCTCCGGACGATGGCGACCGGGCTGGCGAAGCTTGCGAATCCCGACTGCACAAACCCTTCGCCGATGACCACGAGTCGGTGGCCTTTGGCTTCCAGTCCCGCCTTCACACCGCCGTCCAGCCTGGGGTCGACGCTGATGTGCGGCGTGCTGCAGTCGACGCGTGGCGAGTCTATGGCCGCCTGAGGGCCCATACCGTAGTCCAGCACCTTGACGATAAGCTGCGTCACGCAGTTGGTGATGCGACGCCCGCCGGAAGCTCCTACCGCCAAGCGGACGCCTTGATCGTCCAGCACCAGCGCCGGCGTCATGTTGTTCAGCGGGAACTTGCCAGGGGCGATGGAGTTGACCCGGCCTGGGACCGGGTCGAACCACATCATTCCGTTATTCATCACAATGCCGGTGCCCTTCGGGACGATGCCGGAGCCGAACCCTGACATGACTGTGTTGGTCAGCGACACCGCGTTGCCTTCGCCGTCGACGACACATAGGTGCGTCGTGCCGTCATCGAGAGCAGGACGGCTCCCGGCCAGCACTACCTCCGGCTTCCGTCCCTCGGCCGCCCACGGGTCGCCCGCCTCGTAGGCCCGCGGCGCTGTCGGCCCGATGGAGTCGCGGCGCGCGCTGGTGTAGGCGTCCGACACTAGGCCTGCCCACGGCACGTCGGCCGAGTCCGGGTCCGCGACGTAGGTAAACCTGTCGGCGTAGGCGAGGCGGGCGCAAGAGATGTAGGCGTGAAGCATCTCCACCGTGTTGTGGCCCATCGACGCGACGTCGAATTCCTCCAGCAGCTTCAGTGTCATGGCGCTGGTTATGCCGGCGGAGGCGTAGGGAGGGACGCGAACGGTGTGGCCCCGGTAAGGAAACTCCAGGCCGCCGTCCCAGACAAAGGGCCGGTACTGGGCAAAATCCTCTTCCGATAAGACGCCGCCATTGTCGCGAACGTCCGCGACGATGGCCTTGGCGATGTCGCCTCGGTAGTAGGCGTCCGGGCCGCGGCGGCCGATGGCGTCGAGCACGTCCGCCAGGTCGGGCTGCTTCAGCAGAGGCCGGTCCAGCAGATCGCCGGTAGGTATCTCGCCGCCGGGCATGAACACCCGTCGCAGCTCGTGGTACTTCAGCAGCTTCCCCGCCAACAGGCCCATGGCGTAGAGGCCGAACCAGCTTGGCGAGAAACCGTTCCTCGCGATGGCGACCGCTGGAGCAACAACCTCCTTCAGGGGAAGCCGCCCATATCGTCGGTGGGCCTCGCACAGGCCTGCCACCGCGCCCGGTGTCGCTATGGACCTAAAGCCCTCGAGGTTGGCGTTGTCGACAACACCGGCCCAGCCAAAGTTCCCCACCGCA
>JADFIF010000007.1:0-17042 GCA_022566795.1 Chloroflexota bacterium | reverse complement strand
GGGGAAGCCGCCCATATCGTCGGTGGGCCTCGCACAGGCCTGCCACCGCGCCCGGTGTCGCTATGGACCTAAAGCCCTCGAGGTTGGCGTTGTCGACAACACCGGCCCAGCCAAAGTTCCCCACCGCAGGCTCGCCACTCAGCTCATACATGTCGGGCGTCGCCCCCAGCGGACCGCGCATCGGAAAGCCGATGGCGCCTCCTTGGTCTCCGACCTGGTACACGAGGTAGCCACCGCCGCCGATCCCGCTCGACGCGGGCTCGACGACTCCCACAGCCAGGCACGCGGCAACGGCGGCGTCCACGGCATTTCCGCCCGCCTCCAGCATGATAATGCCAGCGTTTGTGGCGAGCCGGTCTTTGGTGGCCACCATTCCTCGGCGAGCGGTGGCCTCCTCTTTGACGATCGACGTCCGGGTCGGTTGGGCCTGCGTCACGGCGCTCCTCCTTCTTCACAACTGGCACGACCGGGTCTGCCGACGGTGGGCGTAGCATACCTGCCCGCCTCCGAGGGCGTCAAACCCCTGTTGACCGGCCGGAGTGCTCGCGCCTATAATCGACCCGACTCTAATCACGACTGGTGAAGCCGTTGACCGCTCCGCTACTGACGTCGAACCGGCTCGAGTTCGACAGCGCCACGGAGGCGATAGAGCACTACTTCAGCCAGGGATGGACCGATGGGCTCCCCATCGTGCCTCCCACGCCCCAGCTCGTCGGACAATTCCTCGAGCACTCCGGCAGATCGCCGTCCGATATCGTAGGCACCGAGCCCACCAAGGGGCGGATCATCACGGCGGAAAAGGTGGCGATCAACGCCGTGATGGCGGGCTGTCTGCCCGAGTATTTTCCCGTGGTCTTGGCTGTGGTAGAGGCCATATGCCAGCCGGAGTTCAATCTCCACGCGATAACCGCCAGCACCATGGGGGCCGCTGTCCTCATCGTGGTCAACGGCCCGATCGTCTCGCGGCTCGGCATCAACTCCGGCGTGAGCGTATTTGGCCCCGGACATCGGGCGAACGCGACTATCGGCAGGGCGGTCCGGCTGGTGGTCTCCAACGCGGCTGGCGCCGTCTCCGGAGTGCTCGACAAGGCTACCCTGGGACACGCCGGCAAGTACACCTGGTGCATTGCAGAGGCCGAAGATGTGAGCCCTTGGGAGCCGCTTCACGCGTCACGGGGCTTGCGGGCGGAGCAGAGTGCGGTGACGGTGTTCGCGGGGCTGTCCCCGATTCAGGTCAGCAACCACGAAGACCGCGAGCCCGCATCGATCCTCGCGAGCTTCAGGGACGCGATGTTCGCGGCGGGGCTAGGGCAGGGCGAGATCGTCTTGGTCCTCTGCCCGGAGCATATGGGCCACATCAGGTCCGCCGGCTGGACGCGGGCGCAGGTGCGGGACGCCCTGTTCGGCATCGCTCAGCGTCCGACCGAGGAGGGGGTAGCGGCTGGCCCGGTTGCAAGAGACGACACGGCGTCAGCCCATGTGCAAAGGGGCGTCACGCTGAGCGCTGAGGGCATCACGTTGGTCGTCGCGGGCGGCCCCGCCGGAGCGTTTTCGGCGGTCATACCACTATGGGGTGGTGGCTCGGGGTCGCTCTCGGTTACCAGGAGCATCGACGCGTAGGCAATCGTTTCTCGAAGGACAGAGTGGAGGTCATGAGATGACGACGGCGACTAGACTAGAGGTGCTCGACCCAACGGTCGAGGCCATACCGGCCGACGCGGTAATCGCCAAAAGGCCTCAGACACTGGACGGGACTGTGATCGGACTGCTGGCCAACGGCAAGCGCAACTCGAGCGAGCTTCTGGAGATGGTCCAAGAGGTCCTCGCCGACCGCTACGACTTCAAGGCGGTGGTCGCGCGGAACAAAGGCAACGCCTCGCGGCCGTGCCCTGGAGACCTCATGCAGGAGCTCGCGGAATCGTGCGGAGTGGTGATCACCGCCTCGGGCGATTGAGGGTCATGCTCGTCGTGCAGTGTGCACGATGGAATCGAGCTCGAGAAGAGAGGCGTTCCCACCGCAGTGATCGGCACAGACCCATTCGTCTCCAGCGCCGTGGCCATGTCCAAACTCGGTGGCATTCCCAACTACCCCTTCGTCGCGCTGCCACACCCGCTGGGCAGCCTCTCGCCCGAGACATTGCGGGAGCGCGCGATTCAGGCCGCGCCCGAGGTCTTGCGAATACTGCTCGCCAAAGGCTAGCCTCGAGAAGGGCTTGCGGTAAAGGGTAGGTCTCCACCAAAAGCCACTGACAGACTATCGAAAGCCCGTGGACCACGGTTGATGGCCACGGGCCTTTCGACGTCAGCCGACGCTCGCGGCGCCAGGGGGTTGGTGTCGCTCGGTGAAGGACCGCTCGGCGCTCATGGGAATGGTCAAAGAGAGTTCTTCGGCGCCCAGTCAGGCCCGCGCGGCCTGAAAGTCCAGCACTTTGAGCTGGAGGGTAGGGATGTCGCCCCAGGTGTTGAGGTCGACGGTGTACAAGAAGTCGATCTTTCCCTGAGCGACATCGATCCTCTCACCCTGCCGAAACGCGATCGCGTCCCAAAAGTCGCCACCGTGCCAAAGGCGCAGCTTCAGGTGTCGGCCGTTGCGCCCCACCTGGTGGGCCCTGACGACGCGGGCGTACCTGGTAAGAAAGACGGGGGCGCGGTTGCCCGCACCGAAGGGCGCCAACGACTGCACGAAGTCAAAACTCTCGCCCTTGAACAGTGCAGGCGAAACCTCACAGTCCACGGCGATACTGGGAATCAGCTCGAGTCCGTCCAATCCCCTATCGGCCAGAGCCCTGAGGCGTTGCTTCAAGGTGTCCAACTCGTGGGTCGACGCCGTGAAACCCGCCGCCTGTGGATGCCCGCCAAATCGCAGGAAGTGTTGCTCGCACTCGGCGAAGGCCGACGCGATGTCGAACTCGGGAATGCTGCGAGCGCTGGCACGGCTGAGCTCCTCACCGATGGAGATGGCGACGGCGGGTCGGTTGTAGCTCTCCGACAGCCGCCCGGCGATCAGTCCGAGGATACCTGGAGTCCACTCTGCTCTGCCGACCACGATGATCGACGGCACTCCGCTGACAGCGCTCTCGGCTTCGACCTCCTCCATAGCCTCTCTGACATTTTGCTCGGTCAGTTCCCGCCGCGCCGTGTTCTGCTGCTCGAGCTCTGCGGCCAGGCGCTCCGCTTCCGTGGAGCTCGTGGCCGTCAGAAGATGAAGGCTCGTGTTCGCGTGGCCCATCCTTCCGGCGACGTTGAGGCGCGGGATGAGTCCGAAGGACAGGGCTTCGGTGTCCAGCGACCCGAGCTTGGCGCCCGAGGTGGCCACCAGTGCCCTGATCCCCAGGTTGCTGGTGGTGTTCAGCGCTTCGAGCCCCCTCTTGACGAAGTAGCGGTTCTCTCCCGTCAGCGGGCCCACGTCGGCCACGGTACCGAGGGCCACCAGCTCCAGCAGACGCTCTGGGGGTGCTCTGCCCAGATCGTCGTATAGCGCTTCGATCAGCTTGTAGGCCATGCCCACGCCGGTCAGGTGAGGGTATGGATACCTGGAATCGCTCCGCTGTGGGTCGATGACGGCACAGGCCGCGGGCCAGGATGAGTGTAGTGGATGATGATCGGTGACGATGGTGTCGACGCCCAGGGAGGTCGCGAAGGCGACCTCGTCAACCGATGTGGCCCCGCAGTCCACGGTCACTATCAGCGAGACGCCCGAGTCGCTGAGCGTGCGAACCGCCTGTCGGCTGAGTCCGTGGCCTTCGTCTACCCGATGTGGGAGGTACGGGAGCACGGTGGCGCCGATGTCACGGAGAGCGGTCGTTAGCAGGGCCGTCCCGGTGATTCCGTCGGTGTCGAAGTCCCCGAAGATGCCGATCCCCTCGCCAGACTCCACAGCTCCTCGAAGACGCGCCACGGCGCGGTCCATGTCTGGCAGGAGAAAGGGGTCGTTGGCCAGGCTCGCATCGACGGCCAGGTACGACCGGGCCTCTGAAGAGCTCCTGACGCCGCGGTTGAAGAGCAGGTGGGCGTGGAACGGAGATAAGTCTAGCTCGCGAGAGAACCCAGGAGGCGGCACGGGGAGCTTGTGCCAAGCCTTCGTACTCACGGGGCAATCATGACTCGCGGCGTCGCGCGGGGTTTTTCTGAGCAGTGCGACGTAGCCCATCGATCTTCCCGCGTGCTGCGTCGACGTAGCCCCGGGACACCGTAAGTGCCGGGGGCATTACTCTACGGACTGAAAAATCAGAGACGCATTGTGGCCGCCGAAGCCAAAGGAGTTGCTCATGGCGGTCCTGATGCGGCCACGCCTCGGGACGTGGGGGGTGTAGTCCAGGTCGCAGTCGGGGTCTGGAAACTCCAGATTAGTGGTGGGAGGCACCGCCCAGTTGGCGATGGCCATGACGCATACCGCCGCCTCGAACGCTCCGCTGGCGCCGAGGAGATGTCCGGTCATCGACTTGGTCGAGCTGATGGGAATCTTGTAGGCCTCTTCGCCGAACACCGTCTTCATGGCCATGGTCTCGTACTTGTCGTTCAGGGGTGTCGACGTACCGTGGGCGTTTATGTAGTCGATCTCGTCCGGAGCGAGAGCGGCCACCTCCAGCGCGCGGTTCATGGCGCGGGCGCCGCCTTCGCCCCCGGGAGCGGGCTGAGTGATGTGATGGGCATCGGCGGTGGAGCCGTATCCGACCATCTCCGCCACCACGGTGGCGTCTCGTTTGACCGCATGCTCCAGGCTCTCGAGAACCAAGACCGCGGCGCCCTCTCCGAGCACGAAGCCGTCTCTCTCGGCGTCGAAGGGGCGTGAGGCTTTCTGAGGGTCGTCGTTGCGTCTGGACAGCGCCTTGCAGGCGTTGAACCCCGCGACGCCTATCGGGCAGATGGCGGCCTCGGCGGCGCCGGCGAAAACGATGTCGACTTCGTCGCGGCGAATCGCCTCGAAGGCCTGGCCCAGCATATCGCCCCCGGTTGAGCAGGCCGACACGGCGATGTAGTTCGGCCCCTTGGCTCCCAGAAGCATCGAGATCTGCCCCGCCGCCATGTCCGGCATCATCATCGGCACCAGAAAGGGACTAACCCGAGATGCGCCTTTTTCGTGCAGAACTCCGACCTGCTCGGACAGGGTCATTATCCCGCCGATGCCGCTGGCGATCATCGCTGAGACGCGATTGCAGTTGCTAGAGTCGATCTGGACGCCTGCGTCCGCTAAGGCCTCCAGCGCGGCGGCCGCCCCAAGCTGCACGAAACGGTCCATGCGCCGGGCCAGCTTCCTGCCGACGATGGCCTCTGGGTCGAACCCGTCCACCTCGCCCGCTATCGTCGTCTGGAGGCCCTCCGGGTCGAAGGCCTTGATGGTGTCGATACCGGACTTGCCGGCGAGAAGGCTTTTCCACGTTGTCTTCTTGTTCAGCCCGACGGGGCTCACCACGCCCAGACCGGTAACGACTACACGATTACTCATATGGCGAGGTCTCCGTCGGCGCCCATCTGTCGAGGGGGATTCGAGGCCAGCAGCGGACTAGGGGCGTTCAGCGGCTGCATTATACCAAGGCCTCCGGCAAAAAGTACGGGAATTCGAGCGACTTTGGGCGAAGTAGGCCCACAGCACTATCGGATGCCATGGAGCTCAAGATCAGTCCCTACGCGTGTGCAGGAGATGTGCATCGGGTTCCGTGGGCGGGGTCTAGTCGCCCCGGTACCCCCTGCTCCCCTGCGTGCGCTCGAGGTACTGTCGTATCATTAGCGCGGCAGTGGTGCCCTCACCCACGGCGCTGCTCACCTGCTTCGTGCTCCCCGAGCGACTGTCGCCCGCAGCGAAGACCCCCGGAAGGCTCGTCTCCAGCGCTCTGTCGGTCTCGATGAACCCCCACTTGTCCAGCTTGATAGAGCCCTTCACAAAATCGGTATAGGGGTCGAGACCGATGAAGATGAAGGCCGCCGCCGCCTTTAGCTCTTCCGTCGTCCCGGTCTTCAGGTCCTTGACGGCCACCGAGTCGAGGTGTCCGTCCCCCCGAAACTCCTCCACCGTCGTCTCGAGCCTGACGCTCATGCGAGGGTGGCTGGCGACCTTGTCCTGGAGGATCTGGCTCGCTCCAAGGCGGTCGCGGACCTCGAGGATAGTGACGCTGCTAGCGAACTTCGTGAGGAACAAGCCCTCCTCCAACCCGCTGTTCCCCCCTCCGACAACAACGAGGTCTCGGCCCTTGTAGAATGGGCCGTCGCATGTGGCGCAGAAGTGCACGCCGGCGCCTATGAGGTCCTCCTCACCGGGCGCTCCGAGCCGGCGATACTGGGTACCGGTCGTTAGCAGGAGTGCCCCTGCGCAGTACTCGTCTCCGGTCTCCGTGACGACCATCCGGTAGTCGCCCTGGGCCGAGACTTGAGTAACGGCTTGCGCAGGAAGAATCTCGACACCGAACCGCTCCGCGTGCGCTCGCATCTGGTCGGCGAGGTCGCCGCCCTTGATTCCCTGGGCGAAGCCCGGGTAGTTATCGATTCGCTCTGTGATCCCGGCCTGACCCCCGACCCCGCTTCGCTCGATGACAAGGGTGTCGATGCCTTCGCGGGCCGCGTAAAGCGACGCCGTTAGACCTGCCGGGCCTCCGCCAACTACGATCAGATCATAGAACTGCCTGCCCGCCTTCGGACTGATGCCCAGCTTGCTGGCAAGCTCCGCATTCGAGGGCTCCACGAGAAAGGACCCGTCCTCGAACACAATCGTCGGGATGATCTGCTTGCCGTCGTTTACGCGCTGCACATACTGCCTGCCCTCCTCGTCCTGGTCGATGTCGATCCACTCGAAGGGCAACCGTTGCTCTCCCAAGAACTGTTTGGCGCGCCGGCAGTCCGGGCACCAAGGAGCGCCGTAAACTCGTAGCGTCGATTCAGACAAGACGATACCTCCAGGTGGGTTCGGGTACAAATGGGGCGAACCCCATCAACGTATTGGATGCTGTGCGGGCGATTTCAGTGCCGGACCAGTCTGGTAAGGGTCCGCTGCGAGCTCGCGCATGTCGCTACTCGCCGATGCTGGCCTCGGCCGCGTACGCTTGAGCCAGCGCGAGCTTGAAATCGTCTTCGGTGGTGGGGTAGGGGACCCGGCGCTCCTCTGCGGACCGAGCGGAGCGCACCAACAGCTCAAGTTTCGAGTAGCGTGGGTCCGTCGACAGCTTTACCGAGAGGCCTAGGCCGTCGCTCCAGGCCAAGGTCCAGCAGCACTGATAAGTGACCCCATCAGTGCCGACGGGTATGGCGCCGCGCGTCGTATCCAGCTCCGCCCGCCCGGCAATCAAGCCAGCGTTCAGTTCGTTCAGGAGGCCACACACCATCGCGTCCAGCTCATCGGCCTCATCCCACAGCAAGCTGACCGAAGCCGCATCGCTGGGACTCACCGGGAGCTGCGGGCTAACGCGTTCGAGAAATTCGGCCGCCTCCCTGCGATACTTCAGGAGTCTTTTGGCACGGTCTAGCCACGAGATAGAGTCCCTCACGGGATATCTTGCTCCCGTGTCGCCGAGAGAGCGATTAGATTCCGGCGGAAGTGGACCTGAAGGGCTCTTAACACCTTACACTGCGCCCCACGCGCGCCTATAATACCATAGGGAATGCGCTACGAGAGACCCAAGGGTATGGTCCCTTAGTGAGCCAGATGTTATCCCAGTCGCCTAAGAATTATCTCAAAAAGGCAAAGGCCTTATCCCACCCACCCGCCCACAGGGTCTTTGGCTTCTGGGGGCATATCCCTTCGACAGGCTCAGGACAGGCTCCCCAGACCCCTTGCCAGTCCCGACTCGTCGGGATCTGGTCTCCCCTGGCGGGATTTTGAGATAGTTACTGAGTGTGCGGTGCCCAAAGTGCCATGTCCCACGGTGGCCATAGAGACCCACGGCTGTAAGCTGAATCAGGCCGACTCTGGCAGGCTGGCGGCGCAGTTCTCGCACCAGGGGTTTAGGATAGTTCCATCGGACGAGCCCGCCGACGTGTTCGTGCTCAATAGCTGCACTGTCACACACATCGCGGACCGCAAGGCCCGCCACGCTCTTCGAGCGGCCAGGCGAAGGAATCCCCAGACCACGGTGGTTGCCACGGGATGCTACGTCCAACGCTTGCCAGAGGCCGTGCGAGCCCTCGAAGAGGTGGACATAGCCGTCGGAAACGTCGACAAAGAGACGCTCGTGAGGCAGGTCGTCGAATGGCGTGGAGAGGTACCGGTGCCCTGTGCGACAGGTACCGACGAGGGTGTGCTCAGCCCCAGAATCATGCGCACGCGGGCCGCCGTGAAGATACAAGAAGGGTGCGATCAGGTTTGCTCATACTGCATCGTCCCGAAGGTCCGAGGCAGAGAGCGAAGCGTCCGCCCCGAGATCATTGTCGCTGAGATCAACCGCTACGCCGCTGCCGGCTACCGGGAGGTGGTGCTCACGGGCACACAGCTCGGGTCTTATGGCTTCGACCTCCCAGGAATGAGCTTGGAGGCGCTGATCCGGCAGGTGTTGACAGAGACCACGATGGAGCGCCTTCGGGTATCCTCACTTCAGGCCCAAGAGATCAGCCACGAGCTCCTCGAACTGTGGTCCGACCGGCGGCTCTGCCCACATTTCCACTTGCCGCTTCAAAGTGGCAGCGACGCGGTGCTATCGAAGATGCGTAGGCGGTACACCGCCGGTCAGTATTTCGCCGCGGTAGACGCCATTAGGGACGCGGTCCCCGGGGCGGCCATCACCGCCGACGCGATAGTCGGGTTCCCCGGGGAGACCCCGTACGACTTCGATCAGACCATGGGCGTTAGCGGCAAGGTCGGCTTCGCCGCCATGCACGTCTTTCCCTACTCCACCCGGCCTGGTACCTCGGCCGCCCACTACGGTGGCGAAGTCCAGCCAGCGACCAAGGCGGCGCGGGTCAGTGCGCTCATGGCGCTGGCGAAGGACCACGCCGCCCGGTTTCGGAATGGGCTTCTCGGCCAGACCAGGCCTGTGCTCTGGGAGGAGCGCCGAGACGGCGGCAGTCGTTGGAGAGGTCTCACAGATAACTACGTCCGCGTCGAATGCGAGAGCCCCATCTCGCTGGCCAACAAGATAACGCCTACCACGCTGCTCACTTTTGAGGGAGATGTCGTCTTGGCCCGCGCACAGTAGCTCCCACGTCAGCGGCCAGGGGCCAGAGACGCACAGAGGGCGGGTCCACGCGGACCCGCCCTCTGAATTATCCGCCGCTGTAATCCGGCGGAGGATGCCCTAAATGGTGACGGGCACGAGCTGCGTGCTGCCGTTCCGCTGCTGGACGTACCCGGCCTGGTGCTCGTAGCCATGTCCGAAGATGACGAGCCATCCGCCGTCCACGGCCATGCGCAGTATATCCCGTTTCTGATTGAGGGTGTCGTTCGGGCACTGGTCGCTGGCCTGAATGTACTTGAGCGGCAGGTGATACGGCGTCGGAATGAGGTCGCTGACGTAGGCGATCTTCTCGCTTCCACGCTCCACCAGGACGATCTGATGTCCTGTCGAGGGGCCGTCGGTAACCTTGACGCTGACCCCCGGGATGACTTCGTAATCGCCGTCCAGGAGCGTTAGAAGTCCTTTTTCCTCCAGCGGCATGAAATCGTCTTGGTAGAACGAGCCCGCGAACCGCTCGTTGGGGCATTGAGCCTCTTCCCAGCAGGCGCGCTGTACGAGGTACTGAGCCTTTGGGAAGGTCGGTACGGCGCTGCCTGACCTGTCGAGTTTCGTGCAGCCTCCTCCGTGGTCGAACTGAAGATTCGTGAGGATTACGTAGTCGATGTCGCGGGCTGTGAGGCCGACGTTCCGCAGGCCTTTCTGGAGCTTGTTTCCGTTCAGTCCGCAGGTCTCCTTGAGCCGATCGACACGCTTCGAGCCGGCGCCTGTGTCGACAAGAATATTTGCACCCGGGGCCTGGATAAGCAGACAGTTCAGTGCCATGCGGATGCGGTTGCGTCGGTCCGGCTTTACCTGAATCTCCCATTGGGCCTTGGGAATCTGGCCGAAGACGCTGCCTCCGTCGAGCATGAGCGTGCCATCGCTGACGATATCGATAGAAGTAGTCCCAAGATTCATGCCACTCGCACCTCTCATAATCGTGGTCGACGTCACTAAGTAGATTATGGGCCTGGGGCCGCATAGGTTAAACCTACGAATGATGGCTCCCACCACCGCGCCGACCGCCTTAAGGTGCGCCGTGGTCCGATAGCCAAAGTCCCTAAACGGCCGACGAATTCGTATTCGTTAACAACACAACAGGACAACCATGGCCTTGGGAACTGCACAGGCGCAGCAATCCCATAGTCCAGTCTGGAACTCACAGGGCATTGGGGGCGTCGCGGCGGTGGCCTTGCACATTGGCCGCCCTCACCGGACTCCGTTCTGACTGCATGCCGAGTCGACTCTAACCTTCGAAGCATGCATTCCAGGCCGCACCGCGCATCCAACAGCCAAGCTCATTGGCCGGTGCTGCCCGAGAGTTAACCCCCGTTTACCTTGACCCTAGCACGGTATTTTGATTCTAACCGTTTGTCAAGGTGAAATGCGCACGTCTTCAGTTGGTTCGGATGAGATAGCGTCACCGGCGAATCCCATTACCGACAGAAGTGCTTGCAGGCTTAGCGTACTCTGGTGGAAAGCGTACCTGTCTTGGGTGGCGACGGAGTAAGTCCGAATAAGGGCGCGCTCACACGGGACGAAACCCTTCGCATGTGTCAACCCATCGCAGAACGAAAGCCGGAAAGTAACACCTTAGTCAGCGTCACTACAGCAACTCCGCCACGGGAGGTTGGGGACTCACTACCCCTTCAAGGCGTCTATGGCCGAGGCGAACGCCTGAACGGTATGCTCTATGTCAGCCGCATCGTGCGCCGTCGAGATGTAGAACTTGGTGCTGCCTCTGAGAACCCCACGGTCCAGTAAGAGCGCGGTGAAACGGCTCGCCAACGCCCGGTCTGCCTGGAGTGTGGACCGGTAATCGCTGATCTCGCCCTCGGTAAAGAAGACGTCGAACAGGGGGGCCTCGCCGATCACCTGCGCCGGTATTTCAGCCTCGTCCAGCAGGCGTTGCAAAGTGTCTTTGAGCTGGCGCCCGACCTCGAACAGACGCTCGTAGGTTCCCTCGCGCCGCAACACTCTCAAGGTCGCAAGTCCGGCGGCGGCCGCCACAGGGTTGCCGCTGAGAGTGCCTATCTGTGGCAAGAAGCTCTCGCTCTCGGAGGCCACGGGGTCGAAGTGGTCCATCAGCTCATCGCGGCCGACCAACGCGGTCAACGGAAACCCTCCCGCGATGGCCTTGCCCAGCGTACACAGGTCCGGAGTGACTCCGTAATACTCTTGGGCGCCGCCATACGAGAAGCGGAAGCCCGTAACCACCTCGTCGAAGATCAGCGGGATCTCGTACATTTCCGTTATCTGGCGTAACCCTTCCAGAAATCCCGGCTTGGGCGGGAGGAGGCGCTGGAACGGCTCGACGATGACCCCTGCGAGCTCATTATGGTAGCGATCGATTATCGCGGAGGTCGTCTCGATGTCATTGAACGGCGCGATGAGCATCTCGCTCTGGACAGATTTGGGTATCCCCGGCGAGTCGGGAGTCGGATGCGGAAAATCTTGAGGATGGGCCGGCGCCATGCTCATGAGGGCGTAGTCGTTCATGCCATGAAAGCCGCCCTCGAACTTCAGGATCTTGTCCCGTTTCCTGAAGGCCCGGGCCGTTCTCATGGCGTACAGAGTCGCCTCGGAGCCAGTGCTGCAGAACCGCACCTTGTCGGCGCAAGGGACAGCCTCCACCGTCTCCTCGGCGAGGCGGATAGCGTTCTCGTTGTCGGCAAAGAAGGTAGTCCCTCGCTCGATCTGCTCTCGAACCGCGTCCACCACCTCTGGATGGGCGTGGCCGATGAGCATCGGTCCGGAGCCCAAAAGGAAGTCGACGTACTCGTTGCCGCTCACGTCCTTAACCCGTCCGCGGTAGCCTTCGCTGATCACGACGCCGCCGAACAAATTGCCCAAGCTACCGCCCGGCATGAACTGCCGTGCCTTGGCGATCAAGGCACGTTCTCTGTCGCTGACGTTCCGTTCAGGCAATTTGGCCTCCTCCTGGGCTTCGGTCGCGTCGAGGCACTCGCCCTGCTCGCGCAGCCACTCGCGCGCGAGGCGATTATAGCAAATCAACCGCTGCGTGGCGGAACCAATCGGGCTGCCATATAATGGCGTGAGCGATCAGGGTACGACTACGTACGTCTGCGGCCTCGCGTTGCGTTGGCGGCGCCACACGGGTGCCGAAAATGGCAATTGGCCGAGCCGATTCCAAGAGGGAGGATTCGATGGAAGTCAAGGTCATAACGGGCGACATTACGCAACAGCGGGTGGATGCTATCGTCGTCAACCTGTTCGAGGGAGTGAAATCGCCCGGCGGCGCGGCCGGCGCCGTCGATCGCGCCCTGGACGGTGCCATCACAAAGCTCATCGAAGAGGGGGAGATCAAAGGCAAACGTGGTGAGCTGACCCTCATCCACACCCTCGACAAGATGACACCCTCCCGGGTGCTTGTGGCTGGCCTCGGCAAGGATTCGGACTTCGACCTCGACGCCGTGCGGGCCGTGGCGGCCGAGAGCTGCCGCCGTCTGCGTCGCGCCGGCGTGGCGTCTGTTGCCACCATCGCCCACGGCGTTGGCGCCGGAGGACTGGATGCCGCCGCATCGGGACAGGCCATCGCGGAGGGAGCCTTGCTGGGCGTCTATCGGTTCGACAAGTACAAATCCGACAACGGCGACGGGCAAAGCATCGCGGAGCTGTCCGTGGTCGAAGCCGATGCCGCCAACGCTGAGGCCTTGAAGACCGGCGTCAGCCGGGGCACGATCATCGCCGAAGCCGTGAACCTTTGCCGCGATATGGCGAACGAGCCAGCAAACTACATGACGCCAACGCGGATGTCGGAGTACGCTCTGGAGGTCGCCCGGGAGTCGGGGCTGGACCTGGAGGTCCTCGACCGGCCACAGATGGCGGAGCTCGGCATGGGCGCGCTGCTCGGAGTCGCTCAGGGTAGTGAGGAGCCGCCAAAGCTGATCATCCTTCGCTACAGGGGCGATCCGACGAACGATGCGAATAGCCTGGGCATCTTGGGAAAGGGTATCACCTTCGACAGCGGAGGTCTGGATATCAAGAATGCGGCTGGGATGTCGACGATGAAGGGTGATATGGCAGGTGGCGCCTCGGTGATTGGCGCGATGAAGGCCATAGGCCATCTGAAACCCAGGATCAACGTGACGGCGATCGTTCCGGCCACGGAGAACATGCCCGGAGGCCGCGCGCAGCGTCCCGGCGACGTGGTCACAGCCATGAACGGCAAGACCATCGAGATCGACAACACCGATGCGGAAGGCCGGCTCGTGCTGGCGGACGCGGTCGCGTACGCCCGCTCACTGGGGCTGACACGCCTGGTAGACGTCGCCACGCTCACCGGGGCGGTAGTCGTGGCCCTGGGCAACCAGTGCACCGGGGCGTTCGGCAACGACCAGAGCCTCATCGACCGGGTGGTGGCCGCGGGCGCCGCGTCGGGCGAGCGGATCTGGCAGCTTCCGACATATGACGAGTACAAAGACCAGTACAAGAGCGACGTTGCCGACATCAAGAACACCGGCGGTCGCGGCGCCGGCTCGATAACGGGCGCTCAGATCATCGGCGAGTTCACCGATGGAGCCTCCTGGGTGCACCTCGATATCGCGGGCACGTCACGGTCTGACAAGGCGAAGAGATGGGACCCAAAGGGGGCGACTGGCGTGCCGGTGAGAACCCTGGTGAGGCTGGTTACCGATCTCGCCAACGATTAGGCAGACACCTGGTTCGCCGCATGTACGCGCTGACAGCGACGGCGAGCGGCGCCGGCCTCGGACGATTGCCTAGTTATGTAACCTGTGGTAGAATGCGCCGAACAAATTGGTGGAGGCCCATTCCCCGTGACCACGTCTCGTCGGTGGACCTTCATAACGAACCATGGGCTGGTCCTAAGCTACATCTCTCATAATTCGCGTCACACAGCGCGGGAAATTGCGAACGCCATCGGTGTGACTGAGAGGACCACGCACAAGATCATCTCCGATCTGGAGCTAGAGGGCTACATCCAGCGTCGCAAGGTCGGGCGGCGCAACATCTATCGCGTGGACCACGCCCTACCTCTGCGCCACCATACGAAGCAAGACATACTCGTCTCCGATCTGCTCGAGGCGCTGACCGTCAAAGACTCCGAAGACGTAATTGGCGCCTCCGTATCCTGAGCCTCACTCCCCCGGGAGCCGCGCCGACCGCGGCACGGAGCCCCCGACGCTGTTGACCCTTCTCGCGCCCCGATGCTAGAATCGCTGTGTACCATGGTGAGCGTGGTCAAGTGGTTAAGACGCCAGGTTGTGGCCCTGGAGATCGAGGGTTCGAATCCCTTCGCTCACCCCACCACCCTTCAAACCCCGTGCCCCTGCCCGGCTTAACGGGAGAGTACGCGAATGGCGTCCCCATTTAGCGATGTGGTAGTTCTGCGCCCCGGCGATGCCGAAGGCAATCGGATGGTCGTGAGAGTTGCCACTCATGATGGCACCGACATCCACGCGGTAGCGGTGCCTCAGGACCGCCCCTCGCGCACGGGGCCGACGTGGACCTACCTGGTGCGGGAGGAAGGGCTGACGCTGATAGACGCCGGCGCCATCGGCTCCTTCTCCCATCTGGCAGATGGCGTCCGCCAGGCCGGCTACGAGATCGGCGACATCGACAGAGTCGTCGTCACCCATGGCCACGCGGACCACGACGGGGCCGTCGCCCGGCTGCTCGAGGAGAGCGGCGCCGCGCTCTGGGCTCACGAGATCTACGCGCACCTGTTGCCCTACGACCGGTGGGAGATTCAGCGCCGCGCGGGCTCGCTCATTCAGCATGAGATGCGGAGGATCATCGATGCGAACGTCGCCGGCAGAGACTCGCGCGGCGCTGATGAGTACCGGGCCCAACAACGCGAGTACCTCCAGACGCGCCGCAGCCTTCAAGTTCAGCACCGAATAACAGATGGAGAGACCCTCGGCGACCTGACCTTCATGCATACTCCGGGGCATTCGCCGGATGAGATCTGCGTAAGCCTCGACGGAATGGTAATTGCGGGCGACCACGTGCTACCGGAGATAACGCCGCACCCGACCACGAAGGTCTCGTACGCCGACGAGGTCAAGGCTAAGCTGCCAGTGGAGCTCCAAGACTCGGATAGCTCTTACGGCCTGGACACGTATCTGAAATCTCTGAAGGCCGTCGCTGACCTGGGCCCGAATGTTGGCCTCCTGCCGGCCCACCGGCTGTTCAACAGCGGCCGGTTCAACCTCCAAACGGTCGACCGCGCCGGCGAGGTGATTCAGCACCATGCCCGACGGCTCGGCCACATCATAGACAAGATCGGTCCCCAACGGGTCTCCCTGGAAGAGATCACTCGGGGGATCTTCGAGCACCGGAGGCTGATCGGCGGCAACTTCTACATGGCGGTGTCCGAGGTCGTCGCACACATCGAACTGCTCCAGAGCGTTGGCGACGTAGACGTCGACGACGACGCCCGGCTGCAATGCACGGGGAGCGAGAACTACCGTCAGTTCATCGCGGACCTCGTGCGCCCGTAGCTCGGTGGATAGGCCATAGGTCTCGGAACCGAGAGGCTTAGGTGTCGATCTTCCTTGCCACGGACGCAGTGGCCTTTCTGAACGCGTACGACTTGAAGCGGGGCGCACTCATGCAGCTAGTGGCGCCTCCGCACCTTCAAAGACGAGCGGTGAGCCTCCATGCAGGCGCCTTCACGGCTGATAAGTCCCCTCGTACCCAATAGCTCCACATGGAGATTCTTCAAATAGGGTCTCTAGCGACTTCGATCGCCGTTGGCTACGTTCTGGGGTCAGCACCTGTGGCGTACCTGGTTGCGCGGTTCAGAGGTGTCGACATCTTCGAGGTAGGCACCCGAAATCCCGGTGCAGCAAACGTGTTCCGCGTTGTCAGCAGGTCTCTTGGGACGCTGGTACTTGTCCTCGATGCTCTGAAAGGGTTGCTCGCGGTAGTGATGGCCAACATATTTGGCGTGATCCCCGAGGCGACGGCGGTGGCGGGTGCCGCCGCTCTGGTGGGCCACTGGCATCCGGTGTTCATGAGGTTCAGGGGAGGAGCAGGACTTGCCACGGTCGTTGGCGCCGGCATAGGACTCGCGCCCGTCCAGGGCCTCATCGCCGTGCTTCTGGCACTCGTGACCCTGCTGATCATACGCAATACGGGCTACGCGGCTGCGGTTGGCTACGTCGGGTTCGTCTCCCTCAGCCCGTTCTTGGAGACAACTTGGGCGGCGACCCTCGGAGCAACATCGTTGGCTGCTCTGGTAGGGCTACGCAGCATGGCGGTAAACATCCTTCAGCACCACCGTGATAAAGAGTGAGGGGCGAGCTTGTCTCAGCGACTAGGCGTGAAGGGGCCAGAAGCGGAGATTGGGAGGCGCCTACAACATACTCGTGTGCCGGAACCGGTGCTTAAGTCGTAGGGTAAGATTCGGACTGAGTGAGCTGTTTGGAGCCTTTCCAGGTCGTTTGAAGACTCTGTTCGTGTAGATGAAGTGAGATTGAGTGGGCTGCCCCCCAACATAAGAACTCTTTGATGTACAGACCACACGTCAACGTGGCGCGTCTCCATGTAAGGGAAGCGGCTCGTCCTCTGCGATTTCCCCTCCGTAGTTCCGCGGGTGATGCTTCGCCTCTTTTCCATCGTACCGACTTGCCTCATCAACTCGAAGTGTCTGGGGGACGAGTACCGGGAGGCTGAACCACAAGACCCGCAATGCAGGAGGCCGGATGCGGCCTTTTCGGCCCAGTTGGCAAAGAAAAAGCCACCCTCTCGGGTGGCCTCCGCCGCTTCGTAATCAGTCTAACGGGATTTAGTGGTCGGGGAGACTGGATTCGAACCAGCGGCCCCCTGCACCCCATGCAGGTGCGCTACCAAGCTGCGCCACTCCCCGACCCTTCGGTAGAGTAGCACAGCGCCTGGGGGCCTTCAAGACCGCGGTCG
>JADFIF010000006.1 GCA_022566795.1 Chloroflexota bacterium | reverse complement strand
CAGTTGGGGGGTTAATTAGCGTCGCGGATTGATTAGACATCGTGAAAAAGCCGGTCTCGGTATCTCCACCCTCTAGGATCGCCTCGTAAGCACAGGCACCGGCGCACGGTTCGAACCCCGAACCTGCATCTGGTACAGGATCGCCGCTAATCTTGTTACGGGTCGAAGGTGGGACGGAGCCTGCCTTGCCAGTAAACCTGAACGTCGCGCGCAGAGAAGTTCCCTCCTTGACGGTGAAATTCAAGATCACGTTTCCAGTGCCGTCGACCGTGCCACTGAGAACTTCCGTCAGCAGTGTTGTTCCCCCGCTGCTGTATGTATGCGGACCGGTTCCGCTGAGCACACCGCCTTTTTGGGAGAAGTTCACTTCGAGGTTCGGGTAGAAGGAATCTCCGCGAGACGTGACCATCTTCATCGACCAAGTCCCTTGTGCCAAGGCGACGGGCGTGGCGGTCGGCGCCTGTGTCGGCGTGGCAGTCGGTGTGGGTGTAGGGGTTGGCAAGAGAGTGTTAGGCGTCGGTGTTGGGGTGATAGTGGATGTTATGGTCGGCGTGACCGTGGGTGTGGCGGTGGCAGTCGGCGTTGGCGTCAGTGTTTGGCGCTCTTGCTTCACTCGATCGATTTGCCTCTCCAGAAGTTCACGGTCGATCCCCAGTTCTATTGCACGGTCAATGTCTTGCTCGGCCAGCGAATCCTCACCCTGACGCGTGTAGGCGAATGCCCGGTTGTAGTAGGCTGGGGTGTATCGAGGGTCTACTGTAATGGCCGCGGTATAGTCCTGAACGCCACGCTCAGGCTGGCCAATCCTGACGTAGCTGACGCCTCGGTTGAAGTAAGTTTCGGCATCCGGAGGGCCTATTCCGATGGCCTCGTCAAAGTCCTGGATTGCCTGCTCGTTCTGGCCCAAGCTCAAATAGACCATGGCTCGGCTTTTGTAGGCTTCGGCATCCTGAGGATCTAGCATGATAGCCTCGTCATGGTCCTCGATGGCACGCTCGAGCTGGCCCAGTATTTGATAGGCAATGCCCCGGTTTCGGTAGGCTTCGGCATCCCCAGGGTCTAGCCTGATGGCCTCCTCATAGTCCTCAATAGCACGCTCAGGCTGTCTCAGCGTGTTATAGGCAAAGCCCCGGTTTCGGTATGCTTCGCCGTCCTGAGGGTCTAGCCTGATGGCCTCGTCGAGGTCCTGGATTACCTGCTCGAACTGGCGATTCAAGCTCATATTGGCGAAGGCCCGGCCTTTGTAGGCTTCGGCGTCCTGAGGGTCTAATCTGATGGCCTCACCAAATTGGACTATAGCCTCTACATGGCGCCCGTCCTGACTAAGCGCCACGCCAGCGGCTAAATGCTCTCCGGCACTGGCCGTTGGTTGCGCCGTAGGCGTAAACGTGGGAGTAGGCGTAGCTATTGCCTGCTCGGCCGGGACCACGTTGGGCGTCGGAGTTGAGACAGGCACAGGGGGTAACGTCGGAGCGGCTGTGGCCTCCGGTGCCACGGCCGACTCAGCTAGTGGGGTTGGAGTAGGCGCCGTGGTAGGCTCACCGCAGGCCACGCCGGTTGCAACGGCGAGCGCTAGGACACCGATGACGAAGTGTCTATTCAATCCATGACCTCGGGGACGCGAACTCCGCATGCCTAGGCGGCAGGGGTGTATCCGGAGCGAATTGTATCATTCGCTGACTCCAAGGAGACGGTGGCAACCACACGTGACGCGGCCCCCTTGCTGTGATGGCGACCGACTATCCGCATTGCTTCGAACGGACTTGCCAAAAGGCCAGATGTGGAAACTTCAGGGCAGCCTAGACAGGTGCGGAGTGGGATCGCTACACTCTGAGCGGAGCGATATGGTAGACGAGGGGTAATTTATGTTCGCCGACCCCAAGGCAGCCTGACGGTTTCTAGTTGCTAGTCCAGAATCTCCAAGCTATCAAGCACCTGGAGTCTCGTCGCGAACCCGCCCGCCGCCAACAGACAGCCATCGGGCAGGACCATAGCACCCATACCGAGGGGTGGCCATACCACTCGGCCTTCGGCTCATTTGTTGTCGACGGCAGTTACACCATGTCCCTCACGACCTCATCCGTTGAAAGAACCGCGTTGGCGATATACCCAAAGTTGATTAGCGCCGCCTGATAGCCGTCCCCCAGCTCGGGGTGCCGGGCACCAGCTGTCGCGTCCTTCACCACTGCGACCTCGAAGCCCTGCTCCAGCAATGCGCGCAAGTGGGACTCGACACAGAGGTTCGCCGACATTCCTGCCAGGATGACCTTGCTGATGTTCCGCTTGCGGAGTTGCAGCATGACGTCGTTATTCTCAGGGCCATAGACCTTGTGGGGGCTGGCCACAATGGTCTTACCGTCCTCGATGAGGGGCTTGTAACGCTCGAGCCAGTCGGCACCCGACCCGGAGAAACCCTCGAGGTTCAACGCGCCGCTACGATCGAACATATTGATCTGGTGCATCATCTTCTCGAGGGTTCCGCCAAATTTCCACAAGTGATCGGTGGGGTAGTAGTAGTGGGGCGAGATGAAGACCTCGAACCCGTTGTTCTTCGCGGCTTTGAAGAGCCGTTCGATGTTCTCGACGGTCCTGTTCTCCTTGACGCTTTCACCCACCAGTTGCCAAGTGACGCCCTGCTCACTCAGGAAATCGTTTTGCGGATCGGTCACCAACACTGCTGTGTCGTTCTTGCTGATATCCATAGTTACTCCTCTAGCCTTATATATTCAGGACTCCATTGTTGCTAACTGCCTGGTTGGCGTTTCACAAGCTTTGGGGCTTGAGCTAAAGGCGCCGTCGGCCCTCCTAAGCTAGCCGAGAACCAGAAACGGCTTCCGGGGCGAGACTCGAAACTGGCAACTTGCGCGACCGACTATACCACGACTGAACCGCCGGGGTGTGTTCTTTCGAGCCTCCAATCGGCATGTCCAAGCTGCGTTATGGGCGCGGAGCCGGATTGAAGAGCAAAGGCTCGTAAGATACACTTGAAGCGAGACTGCACATGAGTCCCTGAGGCGACGGTCAGTGGGCTGTGCAGCCCGTAGAAGAGAGACGTATGGACGCTCCAGTCAGGATCGAAAACAGGTCCCAGCTGATATATCTTCTCACTGAAGCAGCGGAGCTGGAGCACGGAGTCATGTGCTGTTATCTGTTTGCCGCCTTCAGCATCAAGCGGGATATGAAGGAAGGTGTCACCGAAGAGCAGCTAGACGTGATGAGACGCTGGCGAGGGACCATCCTCCAGATCGCAATTCAAGAGATGGTTCATATGTCGCTGGCATGCAACCTTCTCACGGCAGTCGGGGGAGCTCCTCACCTACATCGGCCGAACCTTCCTACTAGTCCAAGGGCATACCCGGCGTCTTTCAGACTTGAACTCATACCATTTTGCCGCGAGACGCTGGAGAACTTTGTATTCATTGAAAGACCTGAGGACCAGGAGCGGGCGGATAGTGGCGCTACGAGTCCAGGCGAGTTTTTTCTGCCAGAGGCGAAACTCAGCGATATCTTCTCCAGCGAACGGCAATACCAGACTGTGGGTCACCTATACAGGGGCATTGAAGACGGCCTCAGGTACCTCACAGAGAAGTTCGGTGAGGAGCAACTGTTCATCGGCCCGCCGAACTCCCAGATAGCCGATGCCTATTTCAGCCTACCTGGCCTGCTCCCTGTCACTGATCTCGAATCGGCCGTAACTGCGATTCAGGGGATCGTCGAGCAAGGGGAGGGGGCACGGGACGACAACGAAGAGTCTCATTACCGCAGGTTCCTGGCCATGCTGGAGGAGTATGATCGGATTCTAAGTGACGCCCCCGATTTCGAGCCGGGACGCCCAGTGATGGAGAACCCGTATGCGATGTTCCCGAATGACATCGGCGATCACAGTGCTCTGAACCTAATCGAAGACACGCTCAGCATGGACATATGCAATCTGTTCGATGGGTGCTATCAGCTCGTCATGCAGATGCTCGGGCGGGTGCTCCTACACACGGAGGAGTCCGAGGAGCAGCTGACGCTGCTATCGGACATTACAGTGAACCTGATGATAGATGTGCTCGGGCCTCTTGGGACGACGCTGACGACGATGCCAGCTGGAGCGTCGCATCCGGGGCTGACGGCGGGTCCAAGTTTCCGCCTATCGCGAGACGTCCGCTCTCTGCCTCACCAAGCCGCGGCCTGGGCGCTGTTCACCGAGCGGTTGAGGGAGTTGTCCGCGTATTGCGGGTTCCTCCAGGCCGAGGGGGATGTGTCCGGGGTATTGACTCGGGTCAGGGGGTCTTTGGACCAGTATGCCGAGCAGCTCACCCAGTAGAGACAACGGTCATTCTACGAGGCGTGCATCGCTGTCCCGCAGCTTCTGAGCGAGGATGTGTAGCATCCTGATCCCCACCTTGGGCTGCCTCTCGAGCTGGGCGAGAAACACCCATCGGTCGATACCCAAGCACTCGACGTGGTCCACTGCGCGCACGCTTGCCGTCCTGGGCCACTCCCCCAGAAGCGCCATCTCCCCGAACACCTCCCCTGCTCCCAACTTGTTGACGGTCTGTTGCTGTTCAGTCCCCAGCCCTTTGACTGCCTCCACATTCCCCGAGACAATCAGATACAGTCCATTGCCGGTATGGCCCTCCTCGACAATCAACTCGCCAGGGCCGAATTTCTTTCGATAGGTGAAGGGCGAAAGGGAGTTGAGTTGGTCTTCGGTGAGTCCCTCAAACAACCAGATTCGCCGTAGCTCATCTGTGGTAGACATGGGAGCGCCTCCGGCTCCTGCTCAAGGTCCTAGCCGCGAAATTTAACTTACGCTCCGATCATCCCTCGGAGGTCGCGCCTAGCTGCAGGGTCACTATCTGCCCGTCCGTGAAGCCGACCTCTTTGTGCGTACCGTCGCAGAAGGGCTTGTTGGAAGAGGCCCCGCAGCGGCACAGCGTCATCCGGTTGCGTGTCTCGAGTGGTTGACCGTCACGCCGCTCCACGGGTATGCCCCCACTGATCCAGAGAGGCCCATCCGGAATGACGGCGATCTCTATCGGAAGGTCCGGCTCGACGACTTCGCCGTCCGCCTCTAGAGCAAAGGAGAGCGTACCTGACGGGCATTTCTCAACCATGGCCATGATTTGGGCCCGAACCACCGAGTCGTCGGGATCCTTGAGCATCTTCCAGATGTTCGTAATTCGGTTGCCGCAAAAGCCAGAGTGGGTACACAGGGAGTGGTCGTCTCTGACAACTATCTGCTGGCCTCTAAAGATGGTCTCGCGGTCAGCTATGGGGCCGGGATCGGCCGTCTCGAATCCGTCGAAGTCTACCAGGGTGTGAGTGCCGTCACAAAAGGGCTTCGTCTTGGACTGTCCACACCTGCATAGACGGTAGGTACTCTCAGTGCTCAGAACGGACTCTTTCCTCCAGGTGAGCGGCTCGCCGTGCTCGGACATGACTTCCGTCTTACGAACCAGCGGGATGCCTCCTCGGACTATGTAGGGGCCATTGGGTCGGACGGTGATCTTCTGGCTCTCCGCTGCCATCGTTTTCTCCCAGTCCCTAGGCCAGCTTGCGCGTCGCGCCTTCGAGAAACATGCCGCGCAGCTTTTCGTCCTTGAACAGTCCGGCGATCTCATCGACCATGTCTCTCGCCTCGGCCCGCTTCGCCTCGGCCTCCGACGTTCGCCCTGCTCCGGACAGCACCCGCGCCGCTCCCGCTCGGGCTTGCCAGACCAGCGGGCGCATCTGCATCCTGAGCGCCTGCTCCTCCGCCCGCGTGAAGCCATCGAGCGCTTGGTCCCCGCCACCTTGCGCTGCACTCACCTGAGCGCTGGCAAAGGCGACAAAGGCGTAGAGGTGTTGCATAGCGCGCTCTTCAACGAACTGTTGAGCCTCGTGCACCAGCTTGGCCGCCTCATCGGAGCGGCCCTTCGCTAGCTCAACAAAAGCGGAGCCAACGAGTAGCTGAGGCCGGGCCAGGTATTTCATCGCCGTGGAGGTGGTCAGCCCCTTGTGAAAGAGCTCGCACGCACGCTCCACGTCACCCATAGCCAACGCACAGAAGCCAACTTCCGCCCAGTTCATCGCGCCCTGCGCCGTGCCTAGAGGCTTCCCCATCAGCTCCAGCGCCTGAGCGTGATACTCCATCGTCTCGCTGGTCAGCTCCATGCTGATGTCCTGGTATATCGTGCCCAGCGCGCACAGCGGCCCCACCTGCAGGAAGGACATTCCAGACGTGCGTCCTGCTTCGAGAGCACGCTGCTGACTTTCAATAGCGCTCTCGTACTCACCCTTCAGCCACGCTATCTGGCCAACTAAGAACGCGCCTCCACTCTCCGCTGCCGAGGCGCCGATGTGCGCGCCGATGTTCATGCCCTCCTCAGCAGCCTCAAGAGCTAAGTCCATGTCTCCGTTTCGCAGATGAACAAGCGGTATCGGGAAGGTCAAGGCTTCGGAAAGGTACTTGCGATTTCCAAGCTCTTCCGCTTTCTTGCGAGCCTCGTCCGCCGTTTCCCAAGCCTCGTCGAACCTGGTCAGGTAGGTCATCGTGTTGGCAATATGGGCCAACCCGAAGAGCCTGGGCTCATCCACGTCCAGGTCTCGCCCGATCTGCAGCGATTCCTTCTGGTGGCCCAGCGCCCCGTCAAAGTCGCCGGTCGATGTATAGATGTAGCAGTAGGTCATATGAAGCTCGGCGAGCCCCGGGAGGTCGTTGCAGGATTGGGCGAGGCGCTCCGCGCCCTCCAGATGCTTTTCCGCCTCCGGAAACTCTCCCCTCATCAGGGCGGTGACGAATCCCAGCTTGTTGAGCGCGGACACCTGCATGGGGATGTCTTCATGCTCCTCAGCGAGGTGGAGCATCTTGTGATAGCTCTCCACCGCACCTGCGATGTCGAAGGATAAGGTGAGTGCCGAACCAAGCCCCTCGTGTGCGCGACGTGCCAGCGGCAGGTCCGTCGTGGTGTCGAGAATCTCGAGCGCCTTCCGGTAGGACTCGATCGCCGCCGGCGTAGAGTATGCGCGGGCGGCGCGGTCCCCGGCCTCGACAAGGTAGGGCAAGGCCCTGGCCTGCTCTTGGGCCTCCAGGAAATGTCGAGCGATGTCGTTTGCACGGTCCGGCTCGGCCTGCTCGAGGCACTCCGCGACTCGCCGGTGCAGCTCGCGCCGTCTGCTCAAGAGCAGCGTGCCGTACGCGGCCTCCTGCGTGAGGGTATGCTTGAACATGTAGACCCGCAGCGGTATGCGGCTCTTCTCGCGGACCAGCTCCCGGCGCTCCAACTCCGCCAGCGCTGCCTCACAGTCCTGCTCGGCCTCATAGACGCTCGTAAGTGCGTCGAACTGGAACTCGCGACCGATGACAGCAGCCGTCTGTACGACCCGTCTCGCACCCTCATCAAGCCGGTCCAGACGGGCGTTGATCACGCCCGCGAGGGTGTCGGGAATGGCGATGTTTTCGATCTCGCGGGTGGCGCGCCAATGCGAGTTCTCCCGCACGACCAGCGCGGAATCGAGCAGGGACCTGATCACCTCTTCGACGAAAAACGGGTTCCCTTCGGACTTAGTCAGAATCAGCGCACGCACCTTCTCCGGCAGGTCCTCGACGTGCAGAAGATTAGCGACCAGCTGGCGCGAGTCATCTCTGTCCAGCGGTTCAAGCTGAATCGGCGTGTAGCGATGGGAGTAGTCCCGCGTCGCGATCTCGTGGAAGCGCCACGAGGGGTCCTGCCTCCACGGACGAAAGACGCCGACGACCATCAGCGGCGCTTGGTCCGTGATCGCCAACACGCGTTCCAGCAGCTCGAGGGAGGTCGGATCGACCCAGTGCAGGTCTTCAAATACCAGCACCAGCGGCTGCGCCGCCGCCAACTGCTTGAGGAAATCGCAGGTGGCAACGAACACCCTCTCGCGCAACTGTGGGGGCTCGAGGTACTTGACGCGCTCGTCTGCCTCGTCGTGCTGAGAGCGATCCCGAGGAGAGTCGCGATGAACGGGGCGGTGTCGTCTATACGGTCCGGAAGAACCGTTCCGATCTTAGACCTGATCGACTCGTACTGCTCCTCGTCTGTTTGCTCCGGCCGTAGGTCAAAGCAGGAGCTGAGCAGGCTTGCGAACGGGGCGTATGCGGTCGAGGACTCAAAGGAAAGCGAGCGCCCTTCATACCACACTACGGCCCGTTGATCGGCGTCATCCCCACCACCGCCCGGCTCCGCGCCATTGGTCGCCAACGCGTCTCCGGCAGCCAGTGTGTGCCGCAGCTCGGCTACTAAGCGTGACTTCCCCAGGCCAGCCTCACCGATGATGGAGAAGATCTGAGCGCGCCCGTAGCGAAGCGCTTCAATCCCTTCGATCAGAGTCTTTATCTCGTCCTCGCGGCCGACCATCGCAGAGTCCAGGCCCGCAATCCCCCGCAGCTGGCCCGGGAGCGCGCTCTGGCGCAACACCCGATAGCTCTGTACGGGCTCTTCCTTGCCCTTTACCTGGACTCCACCCAGATCTTCGACGTCGAAGAGGGGAGCGACCAGCCGGTACGTAGCCCCGGAGATCTGCACCGTGCCCGGTTCAGCGGTCTGCTCCATGCGAGCGGCCAGGTTGATGGCGTCGCCCATGGCGGTGTATTCGACCCGCAGGTCGGAGCCGACCTCGCCAACTACTACCAGGCCGGTGTTGATGCCAACACGCACGTTGAAGTCCACGCCCCAGCTTCGCTGGACCTCTTCGCGATAGGACACGGAACGCCCGATGATATCGAGCGCGGCCAGCACCGCCCGCTGAGGGTCGTCTTCGTGGGTGATGGGGGCACCGAAGAAGGCCAGGATCGCGTCGCCCATGAGACGGGCGAGGGTACCCTCATAACGGTACACCGGCGCGATCAGGTGCTCGAAGGCGCCGTTCATGATCTCAGCCCACTCTTCCGGGTCGAGCTTCTCGGCGGCCGCCGTAGAGCCCTGGACGTCGCAGAATAACATCGTCACGATGCGGCGCTCGCCCTGCACCCCACCGGCGGCACGGGCGGACTCCAGCTTCGCGAGCAGCTCCTTGGGTATGTACTGATGGAGTCGGCTTTCCGCCGGCTCCGGTTCGGTCCCAGCAAGCCGATGTCCGCACTTCTGGCAAAACCGCGCCTCCGTGGGGAGCTGTGCTCCGCACTGGGGACACCGCGAACCTAGCGACGCTCCACACTGCATGCAGAACTTCGCGTCGATCGAGTTTTGAGTCTGACAGCTAGTGCAATTCATAACCTAAACCATCCGAGTCCCCAACAGCAAGAACCGTCCTTCGCGCAGCCTATCATAGCATCATGTCCTCGTAGCCGGGTGTCAGCTCAACGCCAAGCCGCTCGGCCACCGCCGAGAGCTCTTCGCGTATCTCGTCCCGCTCATGAAGGCTTAGGTGCACCGGCACTATCTTTGGCAACCTGACACTGGCACTCAGCGCCGGACCGAGCTGGCGCTCCAGCAACGAGGGTGTCAAATGACCGGATACCTCAGCGCGCCACTGAAGACGGTTGGGGTACGTAACGTCGATAAACACGACCTCCGGCGCGAACTCGTCTTGGAGTATCGGCAAAATATCGCCATCGGTGTCGCCCGTAAAAGCTACGCAGCGGCCGGAGGGGGACTTGATTATGTAGCCGACCGCCGGAACCGGGTGGGACGCTTCGACGGCCTTCACGGTGTATCCCAATGTCTCGAACGCGACGTCAGGTTCGATGCTATGGGAACGAAACCTGGGAGGCGTGTCATTCAACTCCTTGGTGAGGTCAGGGTAGACTTGACCGTCCAGAAGGTGGGCGTGCACGCTTTCCAGCGTCGCTGGAAGGCCGTAGAGGTGGATGGGCTCCGCACTGCCCATGGTTGTCAGCCCAAGCGTGGGTATATCGCGGGCGTGGTCGAAATGCTGGTGCGTGATCAGGAGCGCCCTAATCTCGCCCTGCTCAACTAGGCTGAGCGAGCTGACCAGACTCCCAGCGTCGATACCCAAGACCCCATCTATGAGAAAGCAGGTATGTCTTGCGCGTCCGGTCTCGAGGTTGTGGGCGCCAAGAACGCGGACTCTCAATGCGCCTCCTAACGAATTGCTCGTACTCCACCAGCGACTGTTCGACAGGTCTCCTATGCTACAGCCCTATGTTAGCACCAGGGAGGAGGTCGCCGGATGACTCTTTCAAATGCTTAGTGGCGCGACCTCCCAGAAAAACCATCCCGTGCTGGCAGTGGTGCTTTGGGTGGAATGGGCCTTTCGTGAGCCCTCGCTGAGCTTTCGCTGAGCCTTTGGTGAACCGCTCGTGAGCCGCTAGTGAGCCGCTAGTGAACAACTAATATCACCAGGAACCGCAGTAGGAGGTGTTAAAGTGGGTTTCGAGTGCTCTCAGATGGTGGTCGATCCGAGGAAGGGGTTTAGCCGCGGTGCCACCGTGGTTCGTGTCGTTTAGCGATCGGCATCCAGCCGCTAGTTCGCCGTCCTACGCCACCCGCTGCTAGCGCGTCGGTAGCCATCATGATTCACAGCCTGCCTCTCCTTCAATTGACGGTGGACCCTCCATCCCAGACGGCGTCTCCAGCTTATCCAGAAGGTGACCCAAAGATGCCGGATTCATCCGCGACGCAAGATGCTCAATGACCAAGCGCGCCATATCGGCTATCGTAGGCGTATCAAAAAGAGCCCTCAAGTCCAGCTCCAGCTGGAACGAGCGCGTAACTCTGGATACGATCTGGACTGCCAAAAGTGAGTCCCCGCCTAGATCGAGAAACGGATCGTGAATCCCGATCCCCTCTAGGTCTAGAACTTCCCGCCAGATCCGCGCCAACTCCGCCTGCACCGGAGAGCGGGGCGGCTCATACTTAACATCGATTTGCGGCCGGGCTCTCCCCGGGGCCGGCAGAGCACCCCGGTCGATTTTGCCGGCAGCCGTGAGTGGAAGGGAGGGTAGCATCACGAAAGCCGACGGAATCATATACTCCGGCAGCCGGTCTTCGAGGCTGCGTCGCAGAGAGCTGGGTGTAGTTGCCGGGCTGGCGGCTGTAACGAGGTAGGCAACGAGGCGGTCACTATCGTTGCGTTGTTCCCGGATGACGACCGCTTCTTGGATGCCGTTCAGGTCCAGCAGCGCCACCTCGACGTCCGCGAGTTCAACTGCATGCCCCCTGATCTTAACCCGTGAGTCCCTTCGACCCAAGTGGACGAGGCAGCCGTCCGGTCGCATGCGCCCCAAGTCGCCGGTCCGATAAACGGTCTGATGGCGCCTGTCGGGGTTGGGTGCGATTGCAGCCTGAGTGGTCTCAGCGGCTCTCCAGTAACCTGGCGACATATGGTGACTCCGGACAGCGATCTCACCCACCACGCCCGTGCCGGCTGGGCGCCCTTGTCCGTCGACCACGAAAACGTCCATGTCTTCGACACTGTAACCAACGGGAACTGTGCCTTCCGTTGCCGTCCGTTTATCGATGAAAAACTGGCGGACGATCCCGCATTCTGTGACTCCCAGCCCGTTTACGAGGATACAATCATCCCCAAAATGCTTCCTATAAAGCTCTACGTCAGTTGCTGTAGTCTGATCGCCCTCCAGGCGGATCAAACGAAGTTTGGGGAGCTTCCCACTCTTGTCCGCCCAACGACGGAACACGGCTGGCACGGAATGGTAGATTGTGATTTCCCGGTCCCTTAGCCAGTCTTCGAGTCTCGTTATTCGATCAGGGTGGAGGTCCATTGGGCAAACGGCTGCGCCGTTCAACAACGCCCCGAAAAGGCTCGACACTGTTGCACTAGAGTTTGGACTGTGCAACAAAGTCAGTCGATCTCTCGGGCCTATGTGTAAGGTGTTCGTGTACCTCATCACGTTGTGGAGAACGTTCCGGTGCGTATCGACGACTCCCTTTGGCCTGCTGGTGGAACCAGACGTGTAATAGATGTAGGCGTAGGAATCTGGCGTGCTACGAGTTGAAGGATTCTCGTCCACCCGTACGGGATCAACTTCGGCGATGTCGAGTAGAGCGATGCCCGCCGACGCCACATCCTCCGCAGTCCCCAGATGCCCTCCACCCGCTAGGACGAGGTCTGGCTGAAGCTCTTTGATCAGTGCCGATAGCATTGTTTGAGGGGCTCGCGGATCCAGTGGCGCGTAGACTTTGCCAGCCTTGAGCGCTCCTAGTGTCGCTGTAATTGAGGGAAGGCCCTGTTCGAACAACAGCGCCACAACGTGCTGGCCGTCACCCAGCCGCGATAGAATGGCGCGCGCCACGGCGTTGGCGGACCTATTAAGACGCTCATATGTAACGTCTCCAGCCTCGGTCACTATAGCAGCGCGATCAGGGTATTCGAGCACCCGCGCCTCAAATCGCGCCGCTATTGATTGTTCGATCTCCGACTTATCGAACTTACGGAACCCCGAATTGGCGTGTCCACACCTGCGACGGATCCTCGTCTGTTGCTTGGGAAGATACATATTTGGCCGCCCTCGATCTCCGTCGCCCGTCCCGTTCACACTGCCGAGCCAAAGTGAAGCGTCCGTTGACTAGCCCGTCCGCTGCCCCACGTATTGTCGAGTCCGGGCCTCAGGTCGAATCTCGAGCTTAGACCACAGGCAACCGTCTGGGATGATGGAATTGACCTTCTGCCTCTGGCCGTCAGGAACAATCCTAGGGTGGGGATGTGCCTTCTCAGCGCAATCAATCGACCAGAGACGTCGGAGTTCGGTCTGCTCAACGCCGAGACATAAGCGCCAAACATGGACATCTCGCGCCCTCATGCTTGCGGTGTCTGACGGCGAAAACCCCCACTGACTCCGACGCCGTGGTTGCTCGACCAAGTGTCCTTTCCTACGTAAATCAGGACGCTCGAGGATACTCTTGGTCGGCCAACAGCTTCCGGACCTGCTCTGAGGGCATGGCCCCCAGCTCTGCAAGCACTGATTCCAGCTCCGTGTCGCCTTTCTGTGCAGCGTGGCTCTGCGTGACGGCCAGCGCCATATCGGCCACCGTTGACGCCTGAAAAAGAGAACGCAGAGGGATATCGACCCCCAAGACCCCGAGCACCCTTGAAATCACCTGGCTGGCGCGGAGAGAATCACCACCCAATTCCATGAAATCATCGTCGATGCCTACCTGGTCCAGCCCGAGAACTTCGCCCCACATCCGAGCTAGCACCCGCTCCACTGGCGTTCGAGACTCAACGAATTCGGTGTCAAGTGCTGGTCGACTTGTCCCGGGTGCGGGCAAGGCTCGTCGATCAACTTTCCCGCTAGCATTGAGGGGCAAAGCGTCGAGTTCTACGAACGCCGATGGGACCATGTATTCCGGTAGAGATTGAGCTACAGCATGTCGAAGCTGGCTGACGGTTGGGCCAGTCTGCGTGGCTGGGACGACGTAGGCCACTAGACGACTCTCCCCGGGTTGATCCTCGCGAGCAACGACAACGGCTTCTCTTACCCCACTGTTGCAGCGAAGGACCGTCTCTACTTCGGCGACTTGGATGCTGTGCCCTCTGATATTTACTTGAAAGTCCTTTCGTCCACTGTAGGTGAGACAGCCGTCGGAGCTAATCGAAGCCAGGTCACCGGTACGGTACATGCGGTAGCCCTCACCTTTCGGGTCGGCCGAGAAGGATCGGCTGGTCAGGTCTGGATCTCGCCAGTAGCCCGGCGAAAGATATCGACTCCTGACTACCAGTTCACCGACTTCGTCTGAACCCACCTCTACCCCTTTATCGTCTACGACCGAAATCTCCTTGCCTTCCACGGCATAACCGACAGGCACAGGCCTATCAACGATCCGGGTCTCCTTGTCGACAAAGTACCAGCACGATTCGAGGGTTTCGGTGGACCCCATGGCAGAGACGAGAATACAATCGGACCCGAAGTGCCTCGTGTACGCTGCCACATCGCTTTCGTCAGTCTGCTCTCCGCCTAGGTAAATCACGCGAACACTGGGAAACTGTTCGGATCCGGTCAGGCCTGCTGTCAGTCGACGCAAGATTGTCGGTACGCCGCGGTAGACGCTAATCTCTCGTCGAACGAACCACTCAGCCAGGTACTCGAAACCCTCAACTCTCAGATCGAATGGAAAAACGGCGGCGCCGTTGAGGAGGGCGCCAAACAGTTGCCTGGTTGCGCCGACGAAGCTCAGGGGTCGGAGAAGGGACAATCGGTCTTCCGGGCAAATGTGGAGTGCGTTGGTGTAGTTCATGATGTCGTGAAGTATGTTGCGATGAGTCTGAACGACGCCCTTTGGCCTGCCGGTAGAGCCTGACGTAAATAGGACAAAGGATATGGTGTCGGAGAACACACGCAGCTTGATGTTTTCGCCAGAGAGGTTAGAGTCCAGATTATCGATATTCAACAGCTCCCCTGCATCCTGAGTCAGCCGACCGGCGAGTGCCAGATTCCTGTCGTCGGTTAGGATAAGACCCGCCCCCGAGATGCTAAGTATGTCCGCGCTCCTCGACTCGGGATGCATCGGGTCAAGCGGGACGTAGAACTTGCCCGCTTTCAACACTCCCATCACGGCCGCAACGCCCTGGGGGCCATGATCCAGCAACAACGCCACAGGCTCTTTGCCCTCTCCAAGCTGAGAAAGCACGGCCTGTGCCACACGATTGGTTTCTCTGTTGAGCTCCTGATATGTCAGCCCATAATCGTCCGTCGCGACCGCCAGCCTATCTGGGTGAACGAGGACCTGCCGCTCGAAGCGGCCTACCAAAGAGCCGTCGAGCTCGTTGTCAGAGAACTCGGTAAAGCTGCCAGTGGGGTGTCGACACCCGGCCATGACGGCTTGGTGTCGCTCAAAACGGTCTTTAGACCCGGCCGCAGATTCCAACATTAACCCCCCATCTCCGTCCTCGGACTCTTTTGGTCGGCCTGCGACTTCCGGACCTGCTCTGAGGACATGGCCTCCAGCTCTGCAAGCACTGATGCCATCTCCGTGTCGCCTTTCTGTGGGGCGTGGCTCTGAGTGACGGCCAGCGCCATATCGGCCACCGTTGACGCCTGAACAAGAGAACGCAGAGGGATATCGACCCCCAGACCCCGAGCACCCTTGAAACCACCTGGCTGGCGCGGAGAGAATCACCACCCAATTCCATGAAATCATCGTCGATGCCTACCTGGTCCAGACCGATGACGTCGGCCCAGATTTGGGCCAGAGCCTCTTCGACAGGCGTCCGGGGGGCCAGGAAAGCAGTGTCCAACTCAGGACGAGTGCCATCCGGCGTTGGAAGGGCGCGGACTCTCTAGTCCTGAAGGACAATCGGCCAGTTGTAGTTTACTCCGCTAGTGTGAAGTTGAAGGGGAAGGGCGAGTGCATACTTGGTGAACATGATCTTAATCGCGCTGACTGAATCAACTTTCCTATCGTGCCCAATCGGAAAGTAGCGGAGCCTTTGAGTCGGCCTAATCCATCCAGTGTAGGTTCAGATCGGCCTCACGAGAGCCTGTCCGTCGTACTCCAGATTTGAACTTACTCTGGTGTAAGAACCACTGCGGATTGGGCTCGTGGGCTTGACAGGTCGCTGCTGTTCCCCAACGATACGTAGTGATAACCCGCTGACTTTTCGGGTCTATACCCCGGGTCTGGGAGCCGCTCCGCCACCCTGAACAAGAGTGGTGTGTGGCGACTCGCCTGAGACGCTTCTGGGAACGCGCGCGATACTTTTGAGATCATATCGGTGCTATGGCCGCGGATTCTGACGACCGGCACTTTCGCAATGTAGAAGAATTCTTGGGGGCCGAGTGGCTCGAAGACGGCTGCGTGGCGCTCGATGAAAGAATTGTGAAAATGCGTGAGGCTGGGTTTTTGGACAATAGTGTGGAAGCTGGCACTCATGCGCTGCATAAGCTGTGGTACACACAGGTCCTCGGAAAGAACCTGCCAAGCGACCTCATAATAAGTGGCGACTACAGAATCAAGCATAAGCTCACACAGGCGCACCGATTGCTGACTGTGGAGCAGCTGCTTGCCAAGCTGCGGCCGACCTGGGACTCTGGCACCGCGGAGAATGTCAGAAGTAAACTACGCAATCCCTCGGAATTCGAGTCGACCCTGTACGAGCTTCAGGTTACCTTGAACTTCCGCGATGCTGGGCACGACGTCAATCTGCGGACGCCCAGCGGTGGACGGTCGGCAGACATCGGAGGCATGATCCTAGGCCTGGAATCCCGCATCGAGTGCAAACGGGTGACTTTCCGCGCGGCGACTCACCTTACGCGGCTCGCCGAATTAGAGGCACTGGCAAGCAATGTTCTTGAGCTCATCGTCAAGTGGGGAAGGTCATCGGTGGTCTCTATCGAACTCCCTGAGGGCGCGGGATCGCTCGAGATGGATGCAGTGCTTCACGCCGTTGGCGCTATTCAGACGCCACCCGACGAACTCCATCGCGTGGCTTTTCCAGGACCATCTTCAATCTGGATCACCACCGCTCAGTCGGGGACACTGAGCATATCAGGAGACCTTGAGCGCTACGACGTACTCAAAACGTCGGGGGAGATATCAGTCCCGGCGACGGCGAGCGAAAAGCTGTCTGCTGTGGGCATCATCGATAACACTCCCGCTGATTGGTCGGCAAACGTTCGCTCGTCGCTCAACAATGCTAGGACGCAACTGAAGCGGGGCCTATGTAACATAATCTGCCTACAGTTGGCCGATGCGGCATATTTCGATCAATCCATCGAGATGGAACGTGTTTTCGAAGCGACCGAGCGATTCTTAGATAATGACACTCGCCGGGTATCAGGCGTCATTATTACATCTATCGGCGTGATTCCAGACGGGTCTAGCAGCACGGTAGAAGAGGGTCAGGTTGGCTTTCGCACAGCCAGTCAATCATGGCTCATAGCCCATTTGAGGCCTGAGGTCAACCTGCCGGAAGGCTTCAAGTCTCCGGGGTTCGATAGTCCAGTAGTCCGTGTGAAGGCCACGTCTTCAGCCGCTTGTTAAGCTAGGTCGAGTGGCAGGGGTGATTTCGTTCCTTGCGCCACTCAGGCCCTGTTGACACTCCCTCTCAAGATAACCGATGCGTAGGGAGTCGCCCTTCTCCAGCGGCGTGTTCTATTGACCGGTCCGGCAGGAGCGGCGCGCGGAACGATGGTGACTATTGCTACTTGCCAGAAGGGCACTTCAATCAAATCGTTGGAGTGCACCCTGAAGGATACGCAAGCCTTCGTAACGGCTACTATTTCTGACCGTGAGTCACGGCGTGGACCGGTGTGATGTCAAAGGCGCTTACGTTGCGGAATCCATGCTTACCGAGAAGCTCAATGTAGGCTTTCTTCGACAGCAACTGGTCGTCTATTAGGGCCTCAAAGAACTGTATGCCAGACATGATCCTCGCGGGCACAGTCCGACACTCCTCTATAGACTCAGGAAACGGGAAGTCCGAGATGATGAAATATCCGTCAGGCCTTAGCGCCTGATGAACGTTTCGTGTGACCCGGTCGATATCGCGGCATTCGTGCATGGAAATGTTGTTCAGCACCATGTCGAACTCCCCATCGGCGCTGAACTCCTCAAGGGTGCTACGTGTCAGTGATACCTTCCCTTCGAGTCCACTGTCACGTAGCAACTCCCCTGCTAGTTCCAACGAATAGGAGTCTCCGTCGACGCCGACGAATGAGGACTGGGGATAGGCCTGTGCCATCTTGACTAGGCCGGCGCCCGCTCCACAAGCTGTCTCCAGCACTCTCGCTCCCTGGGTCAACCGCTCTGTCAGCCCTGGGACTTGAGAAAACCCGTTGGGGATGAGCCTGTTATAGAACGTGCGGCCCGTGGCGCTGACACCCCGTATGAACTCAGGGCCACAATCGTCCCACCAGATTCGCTGCCCTGAATGGAAATTGTCCGCGAACCGATCGAAGATCTCGGGTTGTAGCATTACTTCGGTTATCGCCCCGAGGTAGCCGGGAAAGTCTTGGTTCACGAGCAGCTTGTCCATATGGGGGGCCAGGGTGTAGGCGTCGCTATCACCCACCTCTAGCACTTCGGACGCATAGGCGGAGCGCGCCCATACGCGCACATAGAAGGGATCGAGACCCTTTTTCGTGGCCAAGGCCTCTGCCGTAATGCCCGTTGGATGTTTCGCAATCTCCTCAAAAAGCCCGAAACGCATGCCCATGTTTATAGTCCTCGTACCAACATACCCTGCCACCTGAGAAAGGATCTTACCCGCCTGCTGCTGAATTTCCTGTGTCGTCATCTCAACCATCCCTTTCTTGCTCGGATCATCGGCTCGCCGAGGCCAGTCAGTCTCAAATAGTGCCCATCTGAAAACCAGCCTAATGTTGCCTGGCAGCTGATCACATGCCTTGGGCCTGATTCTGTAATAAGCTCAGATTGTATGACGCTTTCGCTCTTGCCTCGAAACCCTCTGTCGTCTCGCTCAGGCGCCCCAGCTCAACACTGTCCCGGTAGGCCTGGAGGGCCCCCTCGACGTCCTCGTCCTCCCCCAGCATTAGAGCCAGGCCGAATGCTGCCTTGGCCCCAGCCTCCCGGCCCGCACCTGTTTCGCTCAGACGCCCCAGCTCCACGCTGCCCCGGTAGGCCTGGAGGGCTCCCGCGGCGTCCTGCGCTTCCTCCAGCATCAGCCCCAGGTTAAAGGCCGCCGCTGCCCCAGCTTCGCGGCCAACGGTACTCTCACTCGAGCGTCCCATCTCCACGCTGTCCCAGTATGCTCGGAGAGTTCCCGCGGTGTCCTCGACCTCCCCCAGCACCGAGCCCAAGTTGAAGGCTGCCTGGGCGCCCACCTCCCGCCCCGGCCCTGTTTGGCTCAGGTGGCCTAACTTCACCGCCTGCCGGTAGGCCCGAATGGCTCCCTGTACATCTTGGATCTGGTCGAGTTTGATCCCTCGGTCCAGGGCGGCAACGGCGGCCCCCTCTGCGCCTTCCGTCGATTGTTTATCATGCGATGGATCTGGCATCTTCTGGACCTGTGGCGAGGCTCTGATTAATTGGGTGCCGTCCCGAGTCAGCCGATTGTGAGCCCTACGGGGAGGCGTGTTCAAGACGGCGCGCCCTGGCTGGGTCAGCTCCGACCTGACGGACCCTGCATTCGGGCGTCGCTACCGTAACGGGGGGGCCGGATCGCCTGTAAACCCGATAGCCACGTTCTAGATACATGATGACGATTCTGGGCGCCCGAACGTATCGCTTTGAGCGCCCCGTATGTTGGTGCTGCCCGCATCGCATCATGTTCATGAGGACACGCGACATCGATCTCCCAACCGGTGGAGTGATGCTCTCCGCACCAGAATTCGTCGTACCCCAGCCGTTCGAGATGTTCCACGAACTCCAGGTCGCTCTGTATCTGCAACGTTGGGTTCTCGCCGATTGGATGGTGCGGTGCGAGGAACGCACCGAAACGCAGATCTGCCAAGTTCTCTCCCTTGAGTTCGTTGATATTGATGAGACCCAGCTTAGTCTATCATCTGCCCATAGGTCTGGTGTCCCCCCAGCTTCGACTCTGTGATACGTTGCGAGGGCTCCTCATCAGCGGGCTTGGAGGTGGTCTGGGGAAGTAAGAGTCCGTTGGAGATTGGAAAGAGGTACGCCCCGATGGAGACACGTAGACAAGGAGGAGAGAATGTCTACAGACAAGCCCAGAGTGTTGATTACCGGTGCTAGTGGACTGATTGGCGGGTTGACGTGGCGGAACCTTGGCCACAAGTATGATTTCAGCGGACTGAACCGGCGGGCAGTGCCGGAGATCCCCAACACCCAGGCGGACATCTCAGACTTCGATGCCATCCTCCCGGCGTTCAAAGACATCGACATGGTCGTCCACATGGCGAACTACACTAGCGATGCGCATTCGTGGGACAGGCACCTCCAGATGGGGATCATCGGCACGCGCAACGTGTATGAGGCTTCTCGCCTGAACGGTGTCAAACGGGTGGTCCTAGGAAGCACGGGCGACACGATGACCGGGTACGAGATTGAGTACCCCTACGGCGAGTTAGCCGCGGGCGAGTATGACAAGGTCACCGAGCCGTGGAGGATGCTGACTCACATGGACCCGACTCGACCGAAGAGCATTTACGGCGCTTGCAAAGTCTTTTGCGAAGCTCTTGGCCATTGGTACTCGGACAGGTACGACATGTCGGTGCTTTGCATCCGATTGGGTGGAGTGCTCGCGGAGAACCGGCCGACGCTGAGGCGCCAGTACCCTGGCTGGCTGGACCAGCAGGACTGCGTCGACATGATCGACAAGTGCCTCAGCGCACCTGAGTCCCTCAAGTACGACATCTTCAACGCCATCTCCACGTCGAAATGCTCCGACGGCCATATCTTGCCAGCTGCATGCCCCGCATTTGCCGATTGGCTCTGCGGGGCTTGGTAGAGGGCTTGGTGACCCGCCTCGGACTTGAACCGAGAACCTACTGATTAAGAGTCTCTAAGCCTTCGTGTTGTTCTATGCGCCCAGGCACGCAATTAGAACAACACGTCCGGATCGCACCCCCCAATTCGTAGCTAACATGCTATCGCGTCGTGTGCCGTGTTAGCATGTGCGTTAGCAAAACGGTTAGCAGAAAGTACCTGATGATGGCGAAATCCTGTGTGGGCCTGGATTCCCACTTCTCTGGGTTTGCTGTCAATCCCAATGAATTCGCGATAAGGTGTGTTGACCAGCCATGACCGACAACGTCGAGGTGACCGATCTTCGAAGCCTCATTGATGCCACTGAGGCCGCAGCCACGGCGCTCCGAGGGAACGTCTGGTAGCGAGGGCATTCGCTGGAAGATTGGAAACTCGTGCCTGGTGTGTACCGACGCGGTGCCGACGCAGCTAGATATGAGCGTAATCTAGTCGCGAGATTCTTTAATGCCGCACACTCTCGACATCCACAATGCCCGCCAGAGGGCGAGTGGGACTCCTGGCTATTTCTGATGCAGCATTCTCGGCTGCCGACGCGCCTCCTCGATTGGACGCAATCGGCACTAGTGGCAGCTTATTTCGCTGTCACCGAGCATCCAGACATGCCCGGCGCGATCTGGGCTCTTAGCCCTATCATATTTAACAGCGAGCATGTGGGACTGAGAGGTATCCCAACACCCGGCCACGCAAAGGCGACTCAACTTTTCGCCGCTCCATTCCGAGAAACCGCGCCGCAATCCGAAGATATTGTCGCGGTCATTCCGCGGGAAATCGACTTCCGAATGTTGGTTCAGTCTTCTGTCTTCACTATTCATGGTTCTCAAACGGCGTTGGAGGACTTCGGGCCAAGTGACCACTTTTTAGTTAAGTTTCGAGTGCCCGCGGCAGCCAAGCCTGTCATCCAGAAGCAACTGAGTCGCTTCGGACTGGGAGGGTCTTACCTCTTCCCAGATCTTGAGCACCTTGCCAAGGAACTTGCCTCGTTGACTTTTGAAACAGTGTAAAGATACGATCCCGATGACCGCCGGTGCCGACGGGGAGTGTAGCGCCTAACCTTTCGCCGTTTCCGCATCGCGAATCTCCTGCTATCTACCCAATAGGGCCATCGCGCCGTCGTCACTTTGTCCTGCGCAAGATCGGTGATATGGCCGATGTCGTATGGAGTAGAACGCCGTATCGTGTGAGCAGTCGGGAACAGACTGTCGACGTAGAGTCGACATCAGGAGGGTGGAATGCTGAGCAGACTAGTCAACACGATCGCGCACCTGGGAGGTCCGTCCAACTTCAACGCCTTTGTGGTCGATCTTCACCGCAGGAATGGGGCAGCAGCCCCGACCCGGGATGAAGCGACAAGAGACTATGCCGCGGCTGTTCGGGTCACAATGCCGTGGGGACGTTTCTGAGGTACCATTCCAGCCATCGAACCCCACGGGGCGCCAGAGCGTAGGCATAGGCGCTGCCCTTCGGGACGAGCTCCACCTTGCCTATCCGAGTCACGAACCGGCCATTGACGCAGCGCCGAACCCGTCGCGTTAGCAAACGGTTAGCAAACCCGTCTTTCGGCGGAAAAGCAAGAGGCTCCTGGTAACCCAGGAGCCTCTTTGTTATGGGCTAAACGGTGGAGCCAACGGACGGATTCGAACCGTCGACCTGCGGTTTACGAAACCGCTGCTCTACCACTGAGCTACGTTGGCTGAGCTAGTCTACGGACCCTTTACTCGTTTGAGAGCCGGCGGAAGCGCAAACATTGGGTTTACGGCTGTTGTGAATGGTCCGGTCATCGTGAACATTATTCTAGCACGGGAGTCCTCGACGCCATACGGCTGGTAGCCTCTACTCAGCCGTTGGACCACGCTGCTCAAGCACCGTTGCTGCCGCCTGCAATTGGAAATGGGAAATCACATTCAACTTGAGGGCTTGAGACGTCAATGATGTGATCCGGGGAGGCAAGACCCGACTGGTGGATCGTTGCCCGCTTCGGCCAGAAGATGGGCTTCAAGGGATACGACTGGAAGGAGTCGAACGACGTGTTCGAGGGGGCCGCCCGCTTTAGTAGAGGCGGCATGCTCAACTACCACCCGCTGGTCGTGGTGGCGCGTCAGCAAGGCAAGAAGGGCCACGAGCTTCTGAGGGAGATGGGCACGACCGGCATTCAGACGCCGATTCGACTCGTCGACGGCCAGCTGGTCGGCACGAAACGGTTGCACGACACGACTCTAGAGCTGGGACCTCCGCAGGGGCCTACCGTCCACCCGAAGTGGCTCACGCACTTCGACACACACAGCGGCAAGGCGGTCTTGAACAAGTCTCCGTGGGAGTGGTTCAGCGACTTCTACGAGCGTATCAAGCCTCGGGGCGACGAGCTCTGGGTTACCAACGGTCGGGTCAACGAGGTGTGGCAGTCTGCCTTCGACGACATGAGGAAACCGTACATGCGCCAGCGCTGGCCCGATCACTTCATAGAGATCCACCCCGATGACGCCGGGCCAAGGGGCATTGAGAGCGGCGACGAAGTGCTAATTGTCAACGACGACGTTCTCATCCAGACGGGAGGATTCTCTATCGCCAAGGGGGACGACTTCCTCTTCACCAAGCTTCAGGAGAAGGGCCTCATCCGCCAAGGGAGGGGCGAGTTTACAGCTGTGGCGATCGTCACGGATGCGGTCAGGCAGGGGGTGCTCTTCGCTAACTTCCTGTCTCCTCGGTGGCACGGCGCCGCAGCGAACAGCGTAGTCCACCGAGTTCCCGACCCGATCACGCTCCGATACCGATTCAAGCTCGGGAAGGGTCGGGTGAGCAAGATCGGTGAGTCGCCCTACAAGCGCTCCTTCGATGAGATGACCTTCAAGCCTCGTACCATCATCTAGGTCATCCCTTTCGTCTGGTCTGCGGCGCGCTCCTAGACAGAAGTCAACGGCCCGCCATCCATTCTTGAGGAACACGCACGGCCACGAGCTCCGCCGTGGCACGTTGCTTTCCCGCGGAAGCGAGTGAGCAAGAAAGATTCGTCCTCTTGTCTGTTGTTTCTGTGATTCTCGCTCGCAGCGTGACCGGCTGAGCTATCGGCGACGGGCTCTGGTAAGAGACATTTAGCGCTCCCGTCGCGTACCAGATGGCAGGTTCGGTCCCGATCGGTCTGCCTTCCCGCCTGTAGGCATCGGCGATTGCGGTGCAGATGCAATGGCAGTCAATGATGGTGCCGATGATGCCTCCGTTCAGTACAAGCGGCGTCGCCGCCGAGTGTTGCTCGCCCGGACTCCAGGAGCAGATGGCCTCGTCGCCGGACCAGAAACTCTTGATATTCAGCCCAGAGTCGTTCGTTGGAGAGCAACCCCAGCAGTGGTTCCCCTTCAGTTGGTCTTGGAATGCAGGTTCCATCGCTCACCCTTTCCTTGCAGTCTATAGAATCGCCACCATCCGGATGTCCTTATTCTCGCACGATCAGCTTGACTGGAGCGCCCTCTGACAGTCCCCAGCCGCACATGCGTGTGGTGTGGAAACGTGATGCCGCCGCTGGTGATAATGACGATGCCGTCCGCGGCTCCAATGCCTCCCGGCGGGTGTGGCCTGGACTATCGCCTCACACACTGCACGAATCCGTAGCGCAGGCCCCCAGACGCCACCCTTAGACTGGCGCCGGCTCCCGGATAGGCTCGACCCCGAAGCTCGCCCGCCACGCATCGATGCCGCCCTCCAGCGCCGCCGCGTTCATCCCGACCTCTCGAAGCTGCTGCGCCACACGGGCGCTGGTTGCCTCGCTGGGTCAAGCACAGTAAGCGACCACCAGCCTATCCCTCGGCTGGTCTGCCGCCCACTCGACCGCTTCGTCGGGCAGGACGCGAACACTGCCCGGGATCTGCGCTCCATCCCCGTCGTAGCTCGATCGAGATCGAACATCGAGCACCACTGGGGGATTGGGCTCGGCTACAAGCGTGTGGAGCTCTTCGGGCGTCACGAGCGCCTCATGCTCGTGATGCCGTGCGAAGAGTCCGGCGGCGGTCGCCTCTCGCTCCTCTTCCAGCGTGCGTCTCGAGGCCATGCGGCCATACCAAGCGCTGAAGGGCGTGGCCGTGCCCCCGTGGACCGTAACAGACACGAGCACAACAACTCCGACTGCGGCCATCAGAAGCTCCGAACCGGCCACGCCGGCTTCCACGACGAGCAGCGCCAGCAGCAGCGAGTTCAGCCCTCTGGGACCGAACCAACTTACGAGGGCGTGCGCCTCCCAGCTCATCTTCGTTCGAGCCAGCACGATGCCAAGGACGGCGGGCCGCACTACGAGAATCACGATGGCCGCGAGGCCGAGGGCCAACGGGATGGAAACGGTGCCGATCATCCCGGCCAGCACGGCGCCAAAGAGTACGAAGGCCAGCAGCATGGCCACCTCGGAAGTAGTCTCGCCATACTCCAGGAAGCAGTCGCACAGGCGCTGGCCCAGGAGGACGACCGCTATGCCGGCGCCGAATGCGGCCAGGAATCCGTCGCCGCCGGCAGCAGTCGCTGCCGTGTAGGCCGCGAGGACGAGGCCGATACCGTAGAGCGCCTGATGCTCTCGCCGGATGCTCATTCGCTTGTCGACCTGGGCCATGAGCCACGAGCCTAACCCGCCTATTGCCATTCCGATGCCCGGACCGATCAGAAGCAGTCGCGCCAGAAGTCCGACCCACCCGGCGGCACTGGACATCTCCTCTTGAGCGACGGCGATGAGCACCAGGACCACCGGTAAGATCACGATGTCGTTGGTCCCGGCCTCGATCTTCAGCGTCTGCCGCACCGACCGGGGAATCCGGCGGTCCCGAATGATCTCTCGGAGCACGACAGGGTCGGTCGACGCCAGAATCGCTCCACCTGTAAACGCCAGCACCCACCCAAACCCCAGCAGTAGAGCCAGCGGCACTGCGCCGAGCGTGATAATCAAGATTGTGCCCGGCCCGAGGACCAGGGCCGGGACCATCCATCGCCTCCCCACCTCGGCGAAGCTCAGGTTCACCGCATCTAGGAACAGCACCAGCGACAGCGTCAGCGTCGCCACGACCTGCAGCAACGGATCGTGAGGCCCTATCTCGATGACGCCGAACCCTCGCTCGCTCAGGACGAACCCGAGGCCGAGAAAGATCAGCGGGAAGGACAGGGGCGACCGCTCGACGACGCCCGAGAGTAACGCCGTGACCGAGAGCACAACGGCAATGATGCCGAAGATAAGCAGGATGTCTGGCATTGGGGCGTCCTGGCGGGCTCAAGGGGCGAGCCGTGCGGTCGATTCCGCATCACTTTACCACAGGCAATCTCAACCCGAGTCTGTCCAAACCTGCTCAGGGTTTCAGCGCAAGGGCTTCTGATGATCCGACAACGCTCGCGATCATGTTGCTCGCAGTAGTGCCTCGCTGCATAAGTCTTGATAAAGCCCACCGCCCGCCCTCAAAAAGGCTCCGAGGGGCCAAGCCCCTCGGACTCCCCGGGGAGTTCCAAGTCCCGACGAATCGGGACTTGCGGGGGTCTGGGGGTGTCCCCCAAACCCTAGTCCTCACGGGGGGGCGGGTGGGAAAAAAAATACGTATCGCTTTCTTGCTGACCAAGAAACTATCCCAAAAAGGCAAGTGCCATGTTCCCACCCACCCGCCCGGTGGTGGCAGCACTGGATGACCTGGAGGCCGTCTGCCATGAGTGGAAGGCGTCTACATCAAGGCGGATCTGAAGAAGGCGGCAGACCCGCCCGGGGTGGCTTCATCGCCTCTCCCCAAGCGTAGGGTCATGAGAGAGCTGGGCAAACCGCGGGAAGAAAGTCAGACGCGAACTCCATTTAGGCGCCCGCTGCTCCGGCCCTCCAGCGCATAGCCCTCGCGAACGCCGTACACTGCGAGCTGGGTGCGATTCGCCCGATGGAGCTTCTGCATCATCGTTCGAACGTGGGCGCGTACAGTGTTCTCCGAGATGAAGAGGGCGGAGGCGATCTCTTTGTTCGTCGCGCCTTGGGCAACCTCGACCAGGACCTCGCCCTCGCGAGCGGAGAGGACTTCGGTGCAGTCGTCAATGTGCGGACCGCGGCGGGAGATTTCAGAAACCAGCTTATGAGTCAGGTCGCCGCTGATCCCCGTGTCACCTTGAAGGACCTGCTCAATCTGCTGAATCATCGCGGCGCCACTGGCGCTTTTCAGCACGTAGCCCCTGGCTCCGGCCTGAATCGCCTCAAAGATGTCGGCCTCTTCCTCCGACGCCGTGACCACTATCACCTCGACATTCGGGAGCTCGGCTCTGATCAGCGCTGTGGTCCGTACGCCGTCGAGTCCCGGCATGTACAGGTCCATGAGCACGGCATCGGGCTTTAATTCGCGGGCTTTTGACAGTGCATCAAAGCCGTCGGCGGCCTCGCCCACCACTTCGAACCCCGCATGATCGGACAGCAGCTTGGCTAGCCCCTCGCGAACGAGCGCATGGTCATCGACGACCAGTATTCGCGCTGTCATGCTCGTCTCCTTTCGAAGCCAGCTCCAACGGTATGCGGAGGGTAACTCGGGTGCCGTTCCCTGCGCTCGCCGCGATCTCCAGCTCCCCCTGCAAAGCTTCCGCCCGCTCTCGCATGTTCTGCAATCCGTTGCCGCGCTCGGTACTCGTGGCGCGTTCGAAGCCGCGTCCCTCGTCCGTTACCTCGATAACTAGCTGACCGTCGGAACGTCTCATCCGCACCGTCGCCTGTTCGCTCATGCTGTGTTGCCAGCCGTTCCACAGCGCCTCCTGGACCAGGCGACGAATCTCAAGTCCGAAATCAGCCGCGACGGTGACTCGCCGTGCGTCTCCTTCAGGAGCATCGAATTGTACTTGCATCCCCACGACACGGCAGAACCACTGGGTCAGGTCCGCCAGGACTGACGTGAGATCGACGGTGTCCCGCCGAGCCTCGTTCAGACTCTTGATCGTACTTCGCAGGTCGTCGTAGGTGCGTCGGGCGACTCCCGCCAGGCGAGAAATTTCGCTGCGAAGCTCTTCCTGTCCTTCAGGCACGCTTTCGGCCAACGAGGAGAGCTGGGTCGTCAAGTACCAGGTCTCCTGGACGGCGCCGTCGTGGAGCTCCCTGGCCCACTTTGCCCGAAAGTCGTCTTGGGAGGGCGGCCCATTGGCGTCGGCGTGGGCGGGGCCCACGAGTCTCGGGGCTGCGGCCACGGGACCGCCATGCTGATCGGCCGCACCCTGTGCTTGGACGGTTCTCATGCGGAACTCTCCTGCTTGGCCTTCGGCGCCAGTGCTGGGAACTACTACACTTGGTCTAACCCGAACAGCCGAGATCATATGCACTAGTCTTTCCAAGTGTATGTGGGGGAAGTGAACAATCCCGTGAACACTGGTGGAACAGAGGTTCCAATTCGGGTGACAGTAAGGGAACCAGCGGTTTTCTCGGAGGTCAGCGAATCGACCGGCGGGATTGAAAGCCCGCACGTCGCGGCGCGTGCACCCAGCAGCTCATCGAGCAGCGGAGAGCCGCCCGTCAGCCGAACGGACTACGCCACGAATCGCAGGAGAAGCAGCGCTGCGATGATGGAAAGTCCCCTCAGAACGAACGTGCGTGACGCCGGAAAGGTCCTCAGCCGGACACGTTGTAACGCGCGATCGCTCCACACACTCATGCGTCGGCCAATCGGGCAGGATGGCTTAGGGGGACTACGGGTGCGCGATCGGAGCTAACCCCGGGCCGGGCCCCCCGACCAGGCAGGGCGCACGAACGTGCCGCGGACTTGCCGCCGCAACAAGCGGGCAATACCGGATTACAGCCGGCAACGGCCCCGGCGATAGCGGTGGCTAAGCCCGCCACTCCTGCTCTCGAAGGCATAGGTCCCACTCCACTGACGCGCAGCCTAACGCAGTGAAGTGAAAATCACGGTGGCAAGAGGGTGAATCGTCGTGACCAGCGGGTAAGGAATGTGAACGGCCCCTGAGGTGCAGAGCGGAACCCGCTGTCTCACGTCAAAACGCTCGAGACGCGCAACGGGCGCTTCCAACGGAGGCCGGCACACAAGTCGACCTGACGTATGATCAGGTAAGGCTCGGAGGGCTGTTGAACCGATTCACCAGGATGCGCGAGCCGGCGACAGAGTGGCCCACAATCAGAATCTTCAAGAGGACTCTCGGAGCCAATCTCGGGAACTGTGGCCGACGTCGCTCGCCGGCCGACCGGGATGCCCGCGGATGACTCGAAGCCGGCTTAGCAGACCGGGCCCGCAGCCACCTCTGCAGACACCTTGCGGGCCCCGATGAGCTGGCCGTCGCCCGCGCTGCCCAGCAGCTTGCCGTCCTCGACCATCACCTTGCCTCGTAGAATCGTCGTCGTCGGCCACCCGTCGGCCTGCCACCCCACCCAGATGCTGTAGTCGGCGAGATGCAAGTCGTCCATGGACAGTGGTTTGCGCACCGCGGGGTCGATGATCGTAATGTCGGCGTCGCTTCCGGCGGCGATGGCGCCCTTTTTCGGATAGATGCCGAAAATCTTGGCGGCGTTGGCCGAGGTGATGTCGACGAAGTGCTGCAGCGACATCCCTTTTCGGGAAACCCCTTCCGAATAGGCGACGCCGACCCGGGTCTCGATACCGTTGTGGCCACCGGTAACGTCGGCGACCGTCTTGAAGCGTATCTTGTCCTCCCAGGTGGTTGCCACGAGGTCGGTGGCCACAGTCGACAGCGTGCCGTCCAGGAGGCCGTCCCAAAGGGCGTTGGCGTCGGCCGGAGACTTTAGCGAGGGGTAGGTATGGTACTTCATGCCGTTCTCTTCGCGGTAGTTCTCGGCGCTGAAGCAGGCGTAGTTGTGCAGCGTCTCGCCGTAGACCGGCAGTCCGCGGCTTCGCGCCTCTCCGATGGCCGCGACCCCTTCTCTGGCGCTGACGTGCACGAAGTAGATGGGGCAGCCGACGCGCTCGGCCAACCGAATCACCCGCCTGAACGACACGTCCTCCGAGACGTTGGTATGAATCAGGTGCATATTCCACCAGTCCCAGATACCGCGCTCCTGAGCCAGCGAGTAGTTATAGTGGACCATGTCGTCGTCTTCGGAGTGGACCATCAGCATCCCACCCGCGGCGGCGATCTTCTCCATGATGGACGACAGTCTCCCGAAGTCGGTCTTGTTGTTCTGCATCTGCGGGCTGGGCGGCCTGATGCTGGTGGTGAAGATCTTGAAGCTGGCGAAGCCGGCGTCGATGAGCTCAGGAATCTGCCCGATGGCGTCGATACCCGCACCGCTCGTAAAGATCGGATGGTAGGTGTAGTCGGTGTATCCGGTGCCCTTCCAGCGCTCGGCCGCCTCGCCCATCGCGTGGTGCAGGTCGTGACCGGCCACCTGGGTCGCGAAGTCCATGACGGTGGTCGTGCCTCCGAAGATCGCCGCTCGCGACACGGGCTCCGCTCCCATGCGGTCGGGCTGGCGTGGGCCACCGATGTGCGCGTGGGGCTCGATACCGCCTGGGACCACGATCTTTCCGGAGGCGTCGACGACCCTGGCTCCCTCGGTCTGGACCGTGCCCGGCTCGGCGATTGCCACGATCTTCTCGCCCTGGACGACGACGTCCCAGGTACCCACACCCGACGGGGTCACGACCTGTCCCCCACGTACTACAAGGTCTGCCATTTCGAGCCTCCTCTGGGCCGGTCTACGCGACCCGCCGTCTGCGGTAGCCGCATGATACCATAGCCATCGCAGCCCAACCCGAGGTCCCAGACCGCCGGTGTTCACCGAGGCTGGCTGCTGCAAAGAGTCTTGAGCGCAGGGATGATCGTCTCCACATTCTCTATCGCAGCCGTCGACCGCGACAGCGGCGAGGTTGGCGTGGCCGTGGCCAGCAGATTTCTGGCAGTCGGAGCGGTGGTGCCGTGGGCGCGGGCCGGCGCTGGGGCCATCGTGACTCAGGCGATGGCCAACATGGCTGACGGTACGCGGGGACTCGACTTGCTGGCCCAGGGACTCTCCGCCGAGGAGACGTTGGCGAGGCTGACCCACGACGACCCGGAGCTCGAGCATCGTCAGATCGCCCTCGTCGCCCTGGGCGGCGGCAGTGCGGCCCATACGGGCGGGATGTGCATGCCCTGGGCAGGACATCGGGGCGGACCCGGCTACACCTGTCAGGGCAACATCCTGTCCGGCCCTCGGGTCGTCGACGCGATGGCCGACGCCTTCGAGAGCTCGGGGGGGCCGCTACCCGAGCGGATGTTGGGCGCGATACGCGCGGGCGAGGCGATTGGGGGCGATAGCCGCGGCCGGCAGAGCGCGGCGCTGTACGTCGCCAAGGAAGGCGGCAGCTTCGGCGGCCACCTGGACAGGTTCATCGACCTTCGAGTGGACGATCACCCCGATCCGTTGCCGGAGGTGGCACGGCTGCTGGAGCTGCACCGCCAGACCTTCGGCTCCGGCGGCCGGCCGACGTTGGTGCGTCTGCAGGGGAACGTCGTCCGAGAGGTCCAGCGCGCGCTGAAAACCCTGGGCTACTACAGCGGGGAGCTGACGGCGGTGTACGACACCGAGACCAGCGCCGCCATGCAGAGCTTCTGCAATGTCGAGAACCTGGAGGAGCGTCTTGCGGCGTCCCGCGACAAGGGCCCGGAGTGGACCGACCGCGAGATCGTGAATCTTCTGAGAAGTCGAGGTGGGTTGGCGAAATGAGCTGGGTGCGCACCATCCCGCACTCCGAGGCTGTGGGCCGGCTCAAGGCCCTGTACGACCGTATCAAGGGAAAAGACGGCTACATCGACAACATCCTCACGGTGCACAGTCTTCGCCCTCATTCGCTGGAGGCGCACCTCATGCTGTATAAGTACGTCCTCCACCACAGGGACAACTCCATCCCTAAGCGGCTGTCCGAGTGTATGGGTCTCTACGTGAGCATGCTGAACGGCTGCGAATACTGCGTCCGGCACCACTACGCCGGGCTGCGGCGTATCGTGATGGACGACGAGCTTGCCGCGGCCATCGAGAAGGCGCTCCAGGATGGGACGCCCGAACGGGCCTTCGAGGGCAAGGAGCTCGAGCTGATGCGCTACGCGGAGAAGCTGACGCTCGCTCCCGCGGAGATGGTGGAGGGCGACATCGAGGCCCTTCGCGCGGCCGGTTGCGACGACGGCGAGATTTTGGAGGCCAATCAGGTGATCGCCTACTTTGCCTACGCCAATCGCACGGCGCTCGGCCTCGGGGTGACTACGAAGGGAGACATCCTCGGCCTGTCGCCCTCATCCGACGACCCCGGCGAGTGGTCGCACCGGTAGGGCGGGCTCACCGCCTTGGCGGGCCGCACGTTCTGCGTTTGGGTCGATCGATGGAGCCCGTGGCCTAGGCCAAGAACTTCTCGGCGAAGCCCTCTATCGCGCGCACGAAACAGTCGATCGGCGCGCGGGCGATTCCGGCTCCCACCTGCCCGACGCCGGCCCGTTTGTGCGCGATGCCCGTGTTGATGATAGGGCAAACGCCGCTCTCCACGACCCGGCGGATATCGATGCCGCAGGGGACCCCGGAGAAGTCCAGCGTGGGCATCGCGAAGTTAGGATTGGAGCCCAGGGTGATCTCGGCCATCTCGCGGGTGTAGTTGAGGGCGTCCCGGAAGGTTCCCGCTCCAACGAATCCCGCGACCGCGGGCGCTCCGCCCATGGCGAAGGCACCCAGGCCCATCGTCTCCAGGATTGCGCTGTCACCCAGGTCCGGGTTCGCGTCCTGAGCCGTGTAGCCCGGGAAGTAGAGCCCTTGAGGCATCGGCGCCGGCGCCGAAAACCAGCGGTCGCCGGTGCCGCTGACGCGGATCCCAAAGTCCCTCCCATTGCGGCTCATCGCCGACACGACCGTCGACCCGGGAATGCCCGCCACCGGGTCCATCGTGGCCTTTCCTGCCGCCATGGCGAGGTTGAGAAAGAACTGGTCGTTGCCGGCCAGGAAGTCCATGACGTCGCCAAGGTTGGCGCCCGGCGTCGTGGCCCGCGCCAGCGGCGGGCCGATCTCACGCAAGAAAAGGGACGAGGCGGCGGTGTTGCGCTGGTGCATCTCGTCGCCCATGGTCAAGGCTCGAGCCATCAAGGGCCTCAGCTCGACCCCGCCCGCTCGTTTGACGGCCTCTCGCAGCGCGGGCGCCAACGTATCGGCAAGCCAGTGGAGCCTCTGAACGACTCGGCGGTCGTTGGCGCCGAAGCGGAGGACCTGTCCAACCCCCTCGTTGATGGTGCAGAAGGCCCGGTTGCCGAAGGCCCTGTTCTCGACCACGAACACGGGCATGGAGCGGGTAGTTACCCCCGCCATCGGCCCTACCGCTCTGAAGTCGTGATTCGGCAGCAGCTTCACCTCTCCGCTGCCGGCGAGCGTCTCGGCCTCAGCGTCGTTGGCAGCCCAGCCCTCGTATCGCATCGCGCCGACGATGGCCGCGCGCATTGGCTCGCACATCTCCTTCCAGCCGATGGGCGGGCCGGCGTGGAGCAGGACCATGTCTCGCAGCTCGGGAATGGTCTCTCCCGCCGGAGCGACGTCGACCAACACGGGCTCAGCGTCCACAATACGCTGAAGCGCCGCGCCGTTGGCATCGTCGATGTCGAGAGGTCCTGAGCTCATCCCTCTTTCGCTCGTTCCCCGCTCCCTTCAGAAGACCCTGGCAGCGGGCCCTGGAGCCGCCGCAACAGGTCGAGGAGATGCGCATCGCCCTGCGCCGGTGGCCGCCAGTCCAGATGCACGAGCGGCACCTGGTGTCGCCTCAGCGTCTCCGCGAACACCTCCAGGCCGATGTTGACCACCTGAAGCCGCTGGCCTAGCAGCTCTTTCTCTTCGGACATGACCGCCTCCGCTCAACAGAGCGCTTCGTACCTTTACACTCCCGGTTCCTCATGTTCGCGCTCACGACGAGCTTGCCGTACCGTGGCTGAGGCCGGCGGCGATTGTTGCCGCTTTGAGGTTGCTGGGCACGACGACCGCCCCAACGGCGGCAAGCGCAGCCCGTTGCTTGTCCAGGTCCTGGGGGTCTCCAACGGTGCCAATGAGGGCCACGACGCAGACGAGTGCCCGTCCGTCGCCTGAGGCCATACGCTGCGCCTCCAGGATGGCGGGAGCCAGCTGGGACGCCGGGTCAGGGTGCGCTCCGTAACCCAGCACGACGTCCAGAAGCAGTATGCCCACGTCAGGGTCTCTCGCAGCCTGCACCAACCGCTTGCATCGCGGCCCCGGGTCGATCATCGGGTGCGGCCTCCCCACCGTGAACTGCTCGTGTCCCAGATCGAGCAGCAGGTGTCCCGCGCGCTCTTCGCCATTTTCAATCGGGAGAACACCCGCCAGCCGAAGATTGGAGCGGACCTCCTCAGTCTGGCCGCGCAGCACTAACAGCGCCTCGTAGCAGAGCGTGCCACCGGAGTAGAAACCCCTGATGCGCCGCCCTCCCTCTCCGAGGCTTGCGTCGAGGCGCTCCAGCTGGTCCGCCGGGGGTCCGGGGACGATGGCCCGCCCTCCTTGCACACCCGCCAGGGCGAGCGCTTTCGATGCCGCGCCCTCGAGTGTGGACTCGACGAACACATTTGAGGCCGCTGAGGGTCCACCTTCGGCGCCCAGGAAGCAGACGACAGATGGCTTGGTGCAGCGCTCTAGCGCGGCAAATACCTTCTGTGCTGTGGCAGGGCCGGGCGGTTTGGAGACGAGGACGACGACCGCGGTACCCGGGTCATCGTCGAGGGCCCGAAGGCCCTTCAGCATCATCGCCCCTCCGACGCCATCCTCCAGATCGCGTCCACCCACTCCCAGCGCCTGGGACACGCCCCCGCCCGCGCCCCCTATCAGGCACGTGATCTGCTGCAACCCGGTCCCCGAGGCGGACACCAGCCCGATGCTCCCCGACGGCACTACGTTGGCGAACCCCAGGGGCACGCCGTCTATGATCGCCGTCCCACAGTCGGGACCCAGCATGAAGAGTCCACGCTCAATGGCGCGGCGCTTCAGCTCGACCTCTTGATCCAGCGAGACGTTGTCGCTAAACAGGAGGACGTTCAGTCCGCGGTCGAGCGCCTTGCGGGCCTCGTACGCGGCGTACTGCCCCGGGACCGATACCACCGCCAGGTTGGCGTTCGGCAACGCCTTCAGGGCGCCGTCCAGGGTGCGAGGCCGGTACTCGTCCTTCGCGTCGCCGGCACTGGCCGCCGCTGTGAACAGCTCCCGGGCTCGATTCTCCACAGACTCCAGTGAGTCCGGCATCGATATCTGAAGGGCGATGACGAGGTCATTGGGTCCAATGGCCTGCGGGCCACCCGTCAGCAGTCCAGCCTGCTCCAGGAGGGCGACGTTGCTGGGGGTCCCCATCATGGCCGTCGCCTGATCCACCTCCTGCCAGCTCTCCATCTGCTGAGAGAGGCGCATGAGCACGACCGAGTCGCGATATGTGTTTTTGAGAACGAGATTTGTAGCCGTCACCTTGCTCGCCACCTCACACCACCCCGCACTTGAGTCTGTGGCTACGACAACCCCATTGCCGCGACGCCTCGCGCCCTTCCCTCCACAGTCCGATGTGCATCCCGAGAAAGAGCCCGGCCAGACAGTCCCAACCAGACGTGTGGCCGGCGCCGGCGACGGCCAGAGCGGCGGCCGTGGACTTTGCCGTAGAGGCCGTCCCCAGAACGAGCTGCACCAGGTTATGCACCGGCGCCGAGCCGATGCCCTGGGCGGCGTGTCGGAGCAACCCCGCGCTGATCGCCGTGGTCCGATTCGCCGCGTGGCGACGGATGCTGTCTGCCACCGCTTTGATCGAGCCCTGCTCGTTCGGGTAACGACGGCCGGCATGAGGACCATCCGACTCTCCCCACCGAGACTCCAGCGTCCTCGTGAGCCCGACCATCAACCCGCCCAGAAAGTCGTCGCCCGACGGAGTGAGTCCGGGGCCAAGACCTATCAGCCTCTCGACCCCACGATCGACGGCCAATGCATCGCGGGTCCGCAGACCCTTCACGAGCTGTCGCAGGCCCGGCAAGGCTGCACGGACCACCTGGCTCCTGCGGCTAGACCGGACCGGCCGCCCGCTGGCCAGGTCCTCCCCACAGCCGACGAGGGGGGCCAACCCGTCGCCGGGTGCGGCCGGCGCCAGGCCGGCTGCCAGCGTGGTCAGGGAACCCAAAATCAGCTCGGGCGCCGCCGACCTCTTGACGACCGGCGGCGTCCAGAGTCTGGCGTCGGACATCCGAAGAAGTATCCTGGGCCCCAGGCGGAGATCGCGATCCTCCACCCACAGCGGCATGCCGGTCCGCACGCCGAGTGCGTCGACGTAAAGGGGCTTGGGGAAGTCGACCCTCAGCATGACCGGACCATCGACGAGGGAGTCGTCTGCGATGCACATCAGGTCGCCATTCGCCCCCAGCACGTAGCACGAGCGCTGGAAGGTGGCGATAACGTTTCCCCAGAGTCCGGACGGCGGCGTATCCTCCATGAGCGTTGCCCCGAAGGACGTCACGTCGTAGACGTGCTGGCCGGCCCGTGTCGCTGTGGCGGACCTGGTAGGAAGAATCCTGACACCTGAGCATGGGCTGTGTCGTCGACCCGCGACCGAGACGGCTCGCCCGGACAACACAGTCGACCACATCGACCCAAAGCGGTCAAGGGTTCGGCCGTCTTCTCGGCGGCTCTACGGGACGTCCATGCGACGGAGACGGCGAACTGTGAGCAGGGCGAACGCGAGCGTCACCGCGGCCGCGCCTCCGACGGCCGCCGGCAGCTCGATGGCTCTCTCGGCTACAGCTTCGAAGCTCTCGTCGTCGAGCCCATGGAGAATGCCCAGGGCGTAGCCTCGCACGCTGAGATACCGTATCCCCGTCAGAAACGAGCCTATCACCCCTTCCCACAGGATGACGTAGACCAGCGCGAAGCCGAGCGCGCGGGTCGTGACCAGGCCTGCCCAGGTGAATATGGAGGCGTACGCGATGACTCCCACGGCCAGCGCCGCTGCGACCGCGAGCGCAGGCTGCACTCCTGCTTCGAAGGCTATGACGGTCGCCCCTACGCCGCCTGCGATAATGAGCGGGCCGGAGACGATGATAGACGCCATCAGCTTCGGCACGACTATGCGCCACCGCGGCAAGGGTTTCAGCACGAGGTAGCTCAGGGTACGGTCTTCGATCTCGTCGCCGAATGCGGAGGTGGCCAGAGCCATGGTCACTATAGGCAGGATGGCTCCAACGATCATCCCATCGAGGAGACCGTTGACGAAGCCCTCCGAGTCCGCTTCTTCGGCGAACCCGGCGATGATGCCCGCGACGGCTACTGGCAGCGCCGACAGGAGCAACAACAGCAGCAGGCGGCGTCTGCCCAACAGCTGCCTCAGGGAGAGGCCCAGCAGCGGCCTCATCTAGCGCCCCACCACGTAGCTGAATACGCTTTCCAGCGACTCGTCCAGGGGCTCGACGCGGAGGAGTCGAATGCCTAACTGCTGGGCCAGGCGCGGCACTGACCGTTGAAGCGCCCGGACGTTACTGCTCAGTACAACGATCGCGTCGGCGTCGATGGCGACCGAGTCCACTTCGTCAAGGCGGATCAGCGCGGCTCCCATCGCCCTCTGGTCGCCTGTGACGATACGCACCTTGTAGGGTCGTTCATCCAGCTTCTCGCGGATCGCCCGAAAGTCGCCCGCCGCGGCGAGCTTGCCGCTGACCATTAGCAGGATCCGGTCTGCCAGCGCCTCGACCTCCTCGAGGATATGGGACGAGATCAAGATGGTCCTGCCGTCGGCGGCTAGCCGGCGCATCTGATTTTCAAACTCGATGCGCTGACGAGGATCCGTTCCGTTGAGCGGCTCGTCGAGAATGAGTACCTCCGGGTCGTGGACCAGCGTGGCGGCCAGTCGCATCCTCTGACGCATCCCTCGAGAGTACGTCCTCAGCGGCCGGTCCTGCGCATCCCTGAGCCCGACCGACGCGATCGCCTTGTCCACAGCCTGGTCCAGTGGATTGAGGCCGTGGAGCCTGGCGGAGAACTCCACGAACTCTTTGCCCGTGAAGAAGCCATAGACCGACTCATGCTCCGCCATAACGCCGAGACGGCCGTACAGGCGAACATTGCCCCGCGCCGGCTCGCCCAGTAGCTCCGCGCGGCCGCGAGAAGGCTCCGCCAGTCCCGCCATCAAATGCATCAGAGTGGTCTTCCCAGCGCCATTAGGCCCGAGCAGGCCAGTGATGCCCGGGTAGATCTCCAGCGACACGTCGTTCACCGCCACGACGCTGCCGAACCACTTGGAGACGTGATCGACGGAGATCGTCGCCGCGACACGCGGGGGCTCCCCTGTGCCGGTCTCGTGAGAGCTCTCCGCAGTCATAACCGAATGCTCCTATATCGCCAGAGCAGCAGTAGACCCGGCACAGCGGTCATCAGGATGTACCAGCCGACCGGCACAGTGGAGTGCAACTCTCTAACGGCCGTAACGACGCTCGGCTCGGCCGCCCGGGCTTGGGCGTCATCGGCGAAGATCATGCGGTTCACGTGACTCGGGACCTGTCCTATGTCGATCAGGGCGAACCACTTCGCCGCGTCTCCTGCCTGGCGCTCGCAGCCTTGAGGATTCGATCCTCCGCCGTGCGCCTCGCGGCACTCAGTTAGACCGCCGGCGGTGGCAGCGGAGATGACGAAAAGCCCAATCACCATGGCAGCAGCATAGGCTCGGCGGGTGGTGAAGGCCGCGACAGCTAACGGCAGTGTGGTTATGAATATCGCAAGCACCGCCCCTGCGCCGAGGAACCGCGGGACTTGGAGCCAGTTGGCTCGGAGGTACTCCAGCGGGTCGTTGGCCGCCAACGTAAGCCCGATTAGCAGCACAATCTGACCCGAGTAGACGAGGGCGAGGGCAATTGAGAAGAACGACAGCCATCGCGCCCCGGCGTAATCTACCGGTGTGAGCGGCCGGACGAGGTAAAGGTCGAGCACTCGATCGCGTCTGTCGGGACACAGGAGCTCCGGCGCGATTATCGCGGCGAACAGCAGCAGGGTGATCGACACGATCTGATAGTACCCGGCGAACTCGGGCACCTGGTCTCCCACATCCGCTACGGACGCAATCAGAATCAGTATGATCGCGGGGCCTATTGCGGCTACGAACAGCAGTGTCGGAAGGATTTTGGCTCGAGAGCTCCGGCCAAGCCCGAGCGCCGTCCGGACTCCGTTGACCCAAAGCGCCTTGCGGGCGCGCATCCGGCCCTCGCGTGGCCCCTCGTAATGCTGGTAGCCGAGGTCGAAAACCTCGCCGGATCGTTCGGTCACGTCGTAGCCCGGAATATGTCGGTCAGACTTCCGCGGCGCGGCGCCATACGCCGCAGCCGAGCATCCGCCTCAACGACGGCATCTCTGATGGCGTCGTAGTCCTCCTCGCTCTCTTGCTCGACGACGATGGACGCGCCCTGGACGGTGGCCTCGATGCCTCGCTTTGCCAGCGCGGCCACCAGCTCATCGCGCTTGTCATCTACATCGATGATCAGCGACCGCGTCTCCTGTGTAAACCGCGATATGGTCCCTTCCTCAGTTACTTGTCCTTCGTCCAGGACGATGATCCTGTCGCACGTCGCCTCGACGTCCCCCATCAGGTGCGACGAGAGCAGGATGCTGATGCCGAACTCCCTGCCCGTGCGACGGATAAGGTCTTGCATATCTTCCCGGCCAGCGGGGTCGAGGCCAGCGGTGGGCTCGTCCAGCAGGGCAATGAGGGGGTCGTGGACCAGCGCCTGCGCCAGCTTCGCACGCTGCTTCATGCCGGTCGAGTATTCACCGATCGGACGGTAGCGCTCCTCGGCCAGGCCAACGTGGCGCAATATGTCGGCCGCACGGGTCCGAGCTTGCGAGGGAGGGAGGCCACTCACCTGGGCCATATGCGAGAGGAACTCTGACGCGGTCACCGAACTGGGGAGGCAGTCGTGCTCGGGCATGTAGCCGAGTCGGGCGCGGACCTCAACAGAGTTGTACGCCAGCTGTCCCAGTACCTCGGCGCCACCTGACGTCGGTCGCGTTAGGCCCAGGAACAGCTTGATGGCCGTGCTCTTGCCAGCTCCATTCGGCCCCAAAAGGCCGGTTATTCCCTCGTGTACCTGAAAATCGACCGACTCTAGCGCGACCGTCTCACCATAGGATTTGGTAAGCTGCTTCGCTTCGAGCAGAGGAGGCATGGAGGGAGTATACACCGGGAACGGTTGCCCACCGTATGATTTCCAAAGCGGCTGAAGCTCTTCCGGACTCGTCGCCTTCTGGACATAGTGTTGAGCCGCTCGCAGCGTGCAGAGAAACCAAGGGTTGCCGAGGGACTGATCTGGGCGCCTCTGTAGGTCGTTCTCTGCTGAAGACGTGGTTGCGGCGCTCGGCTCCGAGGGATATAATCCGCTCCGCTGATGGCAGGCCCGCCTGCAAGAACCTCGTGCAGCGGGCTCGTACTCACGCCCATGCCCATTCGTGACTGAGCAGTTTGGGGGTTTCATGCTACTTGCCAGGCTCCGCGGTCGCGGCCGTCGGCTCGACGTTGTCCTGAACGATGAGGTTCCGTTTCCAGAGCTCCAAGAAGACCTTTGTGACCTGTCCCAACGTATCAGAGACCGCTTCCCGGGCGAGGCGGTAACCGTTGACGTCGGCAAGCGCATGCTTGAGGTCGAGGACATGTGCCTTCTCAAGCGCGTGATGGTGGAAGAGTACGGACTTCAGATAGCGGAGGTGTGGTGCTACGGTAGCGTCATATCGGACGCGCTCGCCAAACGATCCGGCCTTCCCGTCAAAGTCGTGTCGAACCCTCACCGGGGTGGTACAGATGGTCCCTCGAAGGATCATCCGATGATTCTGAAGGGAAGCTGCCGCTCGGGGGTTACGGTCCAACATAAGGGCGATGTGGTCGTTCTCGGAGACGTGAACCCAGGCGCACGGGTTAACGCGACCGGAGATGTCATCGTCTACGGAGTCCTGAGAGGAACGGTCCACGCGGGATCCCGCGGCGATGACACTGCGAGCGTTTTCGCTCTCTCGATTCAACGCGGGGGGCTGAGGATCGGCTCGTTCGCTGACCTGGCCATCAGCCACGAGCGGGTTCGAAGCGAAGGACCCGAAATCGCGTATGTCAGGGAGGGAGCTATCGTCGTGGAGCCGTACACCCCCGTCCTCCACTGGGACTCCCCGGAATAGCCGCACATGTCGGGTAGGGTGCTCGTCATCGTATCGGGCAAGGGAGGAGTTGGAAAGACCACGCTCACGGCACATATTGGAGCCGCTTTGGCCCTGCGCGGACGCAAGGTTGTCGCGGTCGACGCAGATATTGGGTTGAGGAACCTTGATATTGCAATGGGCCTGGAGCACCGGATAGCCCACGACCTAGTGGATGTGGTCAAAGGGCGCTGCACAGTGGATGACGCGACCATCCGCGATCCATGTATACCTGGTCTAAGTCTTATCCCAGCACCGCAAGTTCGCGAAGCGTTGCCTATAGAGCGTCAGGAGATGCGCGGACTATGTCTGATGCTCCGCGAGGAGCACGATTACGTCCTGATCGACTCGCCTGCGGGAATCGGCGAGGGGTTCCGTAACGCGGTTGCACCGGCAGACCAGGCAATTGTGGTAGCCACCCCTACCGAGGCGGCTGTCCGCAACGCCGACCGGGTTATCGGGCTGATCGAAGCGCTGGGTATGGAACAGCCGTGGCTGATCGTCAATCGGGCCCGGCCCCGTTCCAGGAGGCGCCGAGACCCCCTAAATGCACAAGATGTGGTGAAAATCCTGTCCGTCTCCTTGCTGGGCATCGTTCCCGAAGACGATCAAGGCATGCTCTGGGGCGGCGAGCGCGCTCTGGCAAATGGGAGACCCAGGACCCCGCTGGCTCCCCTCTTTCATTCAATCGCCGCCCGGATAGATGGGGACAAGATCCCTATAGGGGAGCCTTGGAGTGACGACGGGTTACTTTCTCGCCTCATCAAGCTGACGAGCCTGGCCGCAGACAGACTGATCTTCAGTACCCGACACCGCACGCACGAATCGTAGACCTTCACTCTTCCTCGCCATTCGCAGGTCTCGCCTGCTGCGATCCTCATCGACGATTGCGAAGTGCTGATCGCAGCCAACTCCGACGGCACCTGAGGGCTTCTGTAGACCGCGCTCACGCAGTCCTGGAAGAACTGGCCCAACTGGCAAGCTCGGTATGACAGCTCCGGGGCTCTACTTTTGACCGCATTTAGAGCGGGTGCTACACTCCCGCCATATAACGTAGGAGGCTTGATCGGTGCTCGGTGACCGCATGAAAAAGCGATTAGACCGCTTGTTAGACGAGGCGGAGGAAGCCGCTGACCGAGAAGACTGGGCGAAGGTGGCTCAACTCGCCCGCCAGGCCCTTCTGATCGATGCCGGCGACAGCGACGCCTCGGAATTCTTGCGGTTAGCTGAGCGAGGTATCGCCCAGGCAGGTGCTGTAGTCGCTGAACGACCAGGCGCCGAGGCCGCACCACCGCGCGCCGATCGTCAGTCTACCCAGCATCCCACCTCCTTCGCCAATGGCCGCTACCAGGTCAAGGAGTTCCTCGGAGAGGGCGGCAAGAAGCGCGTCTACCGGGCCCACGACTCCGTCCTCGACCGCGACGTGGCCCTGGCCGTCATCAAGACCGAGGGCCTGGACCCGACCTCCCGCGTCCGCATTACCAGAGAGGCCCAGGCCATGGGGAGGCTGGGCGACCATCCCCATGTCCTGTCCATCCACGACCTCGGGGAGGACAACGGTCAGCCCTACATGGTGTTGCCACTGATGCCCGGCGGAGATGTAGGGACGTTGCTTGAGACCGCCGAGGACCACCGCCTGCCCTTGGAGCAGGCCATCGACCTGGCGGCGCAGATATGCCGCGGCCTGGAGTTCGCCCACTCCAAGAGCATCGTTCACCGTGACCTCAAGCCCGGCAACATCTGGCTCACCGCGGATGGCACCGCAAAGATAGGCGACTTCGGCCTGGCGGTGGCCATCGACCGCTCCCGCCTGACCCAAGAGGGCATGATGGTGGGGACCGTCTCCTACATGCCGCCCGAGCAGGCCATGGGGGGAGATGTAACACCCCAGTCGGACCTCTACTCCCTGGGGGCCATGCTGTACGAGATGGTGTGCGGTAGGCCGCCGTTCCTCGGCGACGACTCGGTGGCCATCATAGGGCAGCACATCAACACGCCTCCTGTAGCTCCCACCTGGCACAACTCGGAGTGCCCAAGGGCCCTGGAGGCGCTCATTCTACGCCTGCTGACCAAGGACCCGTCGGAGCGACCTGAGTCTGCCGCCGACGTGCTGACGGCCCTGGAGGGCATCGACCTGACTGTCCCTGCCGAAGAAGCGGCGCCAAAACGAGATGAGCCCCACGCGCT
>JADFIF010000076.1 GCA_022566795.1 Chloroflexota bacterium | reverse complement strand
CTTGGGCGATATGGGCTGCTACTACTTCCTGCACGTGGTCGGCGAGGAGGTCCCGTCGCACGAGGAGTGGATGACCTCTCGCAAGTAGACGCGACGACGTCAGACTACCGGGACGTCATTGGCCCGACAGCTTTGATGCCCGCGGTCTGTCGGAATCGGGGAGGAGTCACGGGGAAGCCCATGGGAAGAGCAGACCCCCGCTCTTGACCGGAGTAAACCACGCCAGTGCCCCGGCAAGCCCTTTGGAGGGCGGTGCACTGGCGATCTGAGGAGGCTAGGAGGGTCGCTTCTGGCGGCAGGTTGGGCAGCCGCACGAGCGTTTGCCCGTCAGGAGCCCCTTGTATAACACGACCACCATCTCGTGGTCGGTCAGCTTGAACGAGTTGCCGATGGCGTGAAACTCGACCATGCGGCCGGCGCGATCGGCGTCCTCTTCCTCGGAGAGCGTCTCGCCGTGCACCAGCACCTTGCGCGCGTACTCCCTTAGCTTTTCGACATGCTCCTCGGCCGTCTTTTTCGGGTCCTTCAATGCGGAAGTGGTCATTACGGCCTCCTTGGGCGCCCCGCTCGCCTGGGTTGTGGCGTCGTCGCTTTGCCTGAGCCTATTCCGGCGCCCGCGCCTTGTATGAATACTCTACGAGCTTCGTACGCCGGTCGGATTCGCCTTCTCCAGGTCCGTTGCGTCTCAGACGACCGATGGTCATCCCTTTCCGCCGTCTTGTACTCAATGTACACAACGATGATTTGAGATACAGCGTCTAAATGTACTAACGCCCTTGGGAATTGAGTACCATTGCCCACGAAACGGCATCTGGGAGCGCCCCCGATGGGAAGGTGAAATAACGCTCCTTTGCCGCAGCAACGCCTCGGTAGAGCAGCTCGCGGCCTGGCATCGAATCCCGTGGCCTTTGAAACTCGTTGACAAGTACGTATGTTCTATTGTACGTTCATTATACCACTCCATCAGAGGGGGAAAGTGCTATGTCAGCGACGGTACGCTACGAAGAGATAACCTGCCGGAGCGCCATGAACAGGGTCAGCGGCATGCCATTTCGATGGTCGCTCAACCCTTACCGGGGATGCGTGCACGGATGCCACTACTGCTTCGCCCGACGATTTCACGCCTACCTCGATCTGAACGCGGGTGACGACTTCACGAGCATCATATTCGTCAAGACCAACGTTGGCCGGGTGCTGCGTGAAGAGCTGTCGCTGCGGTCTTGGCGCCGGGAGATGGTCTCGGTGGGGACCGCTACGGACCCATATCAGCCAATAGAGGGCAAATATCGTCTCACCCGGACCTGCCTCGAAGCGTTCGCAGACTGGTCCAGCCCGATGACTCTCGTGACCAAAGGCACAATGGTCGTCCGCGACGTCGACGTGCTGGCAGAGCTTTCGCGCCGCACCGAGTGTACCGTGTGCTTCAGCATCATCACCACCGATCCGCAGCTTGCCCGCACGCTGGAGCCCGGAACTCCTCCGCCCGCCAAACGGTTTGACGCGTTACGACGGCTCGCAGATGCGGGCGTGAACGCCGGGGTCCTGCTGGCGCCCGTACTGCCGGGTATAACCGACGACAAGGCCAACATCGAGTCCGTGGTGAGGGCAGCGTCGGACAGCGGTGCGCGGTTTCTGTCGGCGACCATGCTCAATCTCAAGCCGGGGACCAAGGAGCACTACCTGGAGTTCGTCGAGTCCAAGTATCCTCACCTCACCGCGGACTACGGGAGGCTGTTTCAGCGCGCCTACGCTCCCGCGTGGCTACAGACGGATATGAGGCGGCGCGTGGCCCAGGTCACGGCGGGCTTTGGAATGGCTGGGCGCCCGAACAGGGCTGGACGTGAAACGGCAGAGCCCCAGCAGCTCGGATTGTCGATGGCCTGATGGCCGCACAGCCGCGGCAGCTCAGGCGGCGTCGATGGTCCCGCCGTGCGCGCGGAGGCGTTTCATCTTCGCAAGGTAAGGGCCTTCTACCGACTCGACATCGGCCGTAGTTATCAGGCACTGCTCGTACCCCGAGATCGCGTCCAGGAGACGCGCCCGCCTGGAGGCGTCGAGCTCCGACAATGCGTCGTCCAGAAGAAGAATTGGTCGCTGGCCGCTCTCCCGCGCAAGGTAGCTCGCCTCGGCCAGTCTGAGCGCCAGGACTGCCGTTCGGGACTGGCCGCGGGATGCGTAGGCCGCCGCGTCCATTCCGTCGATCAATATCTGAAGGTCGTCCCGATGCGGGCCCGTCACAGTCACTCCCTGAGCGATCTCGCGCCGCCTGTTCGCTGCGATGCCCGCCACCAGGCGCTCGCCAAGCCCGTCCTCTGAATCGTCACCACCGGCCTCCGCATTTGGGCGGTAGCCTACGTGCAGACAGTCTCCTCCGTCTGTCAGCGCACTGTGTATGGGGCGTGCCACGTCCGCTAGCGACAGAATCGTACGTGCGCGACGGGCCATCACCTGCTTCCCTTCCGTTACGAGCCGCTCGTCCCAAAACTCCAGCTCCTCGGCACGGGAGGCGCCGTCTCGTATCATGCGGAGCAGGTGATTTCGCTGCGAGACAACCCGTTGGTACCGCTGCAGCGCCTTGAGATAGGTTCGGTCGTGCTGGGAGATAAGCACGTCGAGGTAGCGCCGGCGCTCCGCCGGCGGGCCATACACGAGCTGCAGGTCATCGGCCCCGAACATGACGGCGTTGACCTGGCCGACCAGGTCCGAGGCGCGCCTGGGGATGCCGTCGACCCGAACGTACTTCTGGACGGAGACGCTTTGTGGCGTCGATGCATCGACTTCACCCGCAGGCGCCCCGTCGCCCGTCGGAGAGACGACGGCCCGAAAGTCGATCTGCACTCGCAGGTCCTGGTCCCCTCGGCGCACCACGGCCGCTATTCGCGCGTAGGTCTCGTCTTCGCCCGGCACGCGCCGAACGAGGGCGCGGTCAGAGGATGCCCTGGGCGACTTGGCCACGGCAAGCATGTAGATCGCCTCGAGGAGGTTCGTCTTGCCCTGCCCGTTGTCGCCCTGAATCAGGACCATCCCGGGGTCCAGGGTAAGGTCCAGGCTCGCGTAGTTGCGAAAGTTGGTGAGATTCAGATGGGCGACGAAGATGACGGTGGCCTCGACCTGGACTTAGGTGGCTATCTCAAAATCCCGCAGTGCGGCACCCACACGTAGGGGCAGGTCCCTGTGCCTGCCCTAACGCTGGGCAACCACAGGGGGTTGCCCAGCTACGCAATCGCGTCCAGGGATGTGCCCCCAGGAGCCAAACACCCCGGGGCGGGTGGGTGGGAACAAGGCATCGCCTTTCTTGAGACAGGAGCTTAGGTGGCTAGCCTGGCGTAGAGCGATGATTGTAGCATAGCGCAATCGCGCCGAGCCCCCTCGCGGCGCGTCGCAACCGGCTGAACCGTATGGTAAATTAGTCCGGTCCGCGCGGCGGCCAGAAAACGAAGCGAAGCGAAGCTAGAGGAGGCCCGAGCACTCGATGGAAACGCCGGTGGTTGCGCTGGCTGGAGGTGTCGGAGGCGCAAAGCTCGCGCTCGGGCTTTCCAAGATCCTCGCCCCCGACGAGCTGACGGTGGTCGTCAACACGGGCGACGACGAGGAGTTCTACGGACTCCACGTGTCGCCCGACCTCGATACGGTCATGTACACGCTGGCGGGCCTCTCCAACGAGGAGACCGGCTGGGGCCTCTCCGGAGACACGTTCACGGCGGTCGAGCGTCTCAAGACTTATGGAGTCGACGCATGGTTCAACCTCGGCGACCAGGACCTGGCCACACATCTGCGAAGGACCGAGATGCTCAGGCACGGCAAGACGCTGTCACAGGCAACCGAGTCGATGCGCGCGGCGCTGGGAGTCCGCCACCCGATTCTGCCGATGAGCGATGATCGGGTCAGAACGGTAGTCTCCACCGATGAGGGAGAGCTTCCCTTTCAGGTGTACTTCGTCAAACGTCGCTGCGAGCCGGTCGTGAGATCCCTCAGCTTCGATGGCGCCACCGAAGCCGCGCCATCGCCGGGCTTCAGAGCTGCCATCGAAGCCGCCCGGGCCCTCGTCATCTGCCCATCGAACCCCTTCGTCAGCGTCGCCCCCATCTTGGCGGTCACGGGCGTCCGCGATTTCGTCCGGGAGCTCTCGGGACTCCGCGTCGCCGTCAGTCCCATCGTGGGAGGCAAGGCGCTTCGAGGCCCGGCGGCCAAGATGATGGAGGAGCTGGGGCTCGACGCTACCTGCGTGGGGGTTGCCAGAGAGTATGCCGGCTTCTGCGACATCTTCGTAATCGACGAGGTGGACGCCCATCACCGGGAGGAGATCGAGGCGTTGGGGATGCGAGCTGAGGTTGCCGATACCGTCATGGAGACTCAGGCCGATAAGGTGAGACTCGCTCGCCATATCCTCGGCCTAAAGGAATGAGAGGAATGACCGCCGCCGGAATAGCCGTGGTCGTGCCGATGAAGCCGCTGAGCTCGGCGAAGTCGCGGCTGTCACCTGCACTGAGCGCGGATGAACGCAGCACCCTGAGCCTCAGCATGTTGCGGCGCGTTCTGCTTGCCGCCGGTCCACCGGCCGAGCGAGTCTGGGTCGTCGGCGGCGACGACCTCGTGCGTGAGGTGGCGACGAGCCTCGGCGCGGCGTGGACGGCGGACCAGGGCGCAGAGCTGAACGCCGCGCTCGAGGTCGCGTTCGCGCGCGCGGCGCGCGAAAAGCTGTGCGCCATGTACCTCCCCGCCGACCTGCCCCTGGTCGATGCAGACGACGTGCGCGGCATGATCGACGCATCGAGAGGTGGCCAGGCCCTGACTCTGGCGCCCGCCTCCCGCGATGGCGGGACCAACGGAATCATCGTACCCCTGGGGTCGCGCTTCCGGCCCGCGCTCGGTCAGGATAGCTTCGAGCGGCACCGAGACCTGGCGAGTCGCGATGGCGTTGAGCCCGTTATCTTCACCTCGGACGGGCTTGGCCTGGACCTCGACGTCCCGGCGGACCTGGAGGCCCTGGAGCGAGTCAGGCCCGGCCATCTCAGGGAGCTCCTCGCGAGGCCGGGCGAAAACCCGACCGTCGGAACCGCGGCCGACCTCAAAGAGCCCGCGCAGCCATGAGTCAAGCGCTCAAACTCGGAGTTCTCCTCCCGACGCGGGGGCTGCTCTTGGACGACAGCGGCGGCTCGAACGGCATAGCACAGATCCTGACGATGGCAGGAGCTGTCGAGTCGGCGGGCCTCGACTCCGTCTGGGTAGGCGACAGCCTTACGGCGAAGCCGAGACTGGAGCCCCTGACGACACTGGCCGCGGTCGCCGTGCACACACGTCGCGTCAGGCTGGGCACCGCCGTCATGCTCGCCGCGCTGAGGCATCCGGTGCTGCTTGCTCACGCGGCGGGCACCGTCGACCTCATATCGGGGGGAAGGCTGGTGCTGGGAGTCGGCGTCGGAGGCGCCTTCAACGAGGCGCAGCAGCAGGAGTGGCGCAGCGTCGGCGTCGAGCCATCCCAGCGCGCGGGCCGCATGGAGGAGGTCGTGGGGCTTCTAAAGCGGCTCACCGCTGGGGAGACGGTGACGCACGAGGGCCGACACTTCGCCCTCGACGCAGTGCGGGTCCAACCGGCGTCGCGTCACCCCGACGGCGTGCCCGTGCTGGTCGCCTGCCACTGGAGAGCGGCCCGCGACGGCCAGTTCAAGCGATCGGCGACGCTCGGGGACGGATATATCTCCATCTCCGACTACCCCGAGGAGTACGCGAAGGTTACAGAGCGCGTCAGGCATCACGCGGAGGCGGCGGGGAGAGACTTCGATTCGCTTGAGGCCGCCTTCTACATGACGGTCAATCTTCAAGAGGACGATCGGCGCGCGGCCGACGAGGCCGACCGGTTTCTGCGCCTGTACTACGGGACCAACATCTGGGGAGACCGCTGGGGCCCGTTCGGTCCACCCGAGCGCACGGCCGAGCGGATACAACAATACGCCGACGCCGGAGCAGGGACGATAATCGTGCGCTTCGCATCCTTCGAGCAGGAGCGTCAGCTAGACACGTTCCTGTCGGAGGTTGTTCCGCGATTTTGAAGCAGGCAGCTACGCTCCCGAGGCCAACTTCAGAAACATCTCCTCGTCGATGACCTCGACGCCCAGTCGCTCGGCGTCGGCCAGCTTGGAGCCGGCGTCCTCGCCCGCGACAAGGTAGCTCGTGTTGCGGCTGACGCTGCTCCCAACGGACCCTCCCAGGTCCTTGATGCGGCCCTCGATCTCCGAGCGACTGAAGCTCGGGAGGCGGCCCGTGACCACGAACCGAAGCCCTGCCAGGACCTGCTCCCTCGGCTCCGCACGCGCTTCGTCCGCCAGGCGCACCCCAGCGTCGCGAAGCCTGTCGATAACCTTGCGATTGGCCTCGCTGCGAAAATAGGCGACCACGCTGGCGGCGATCTTGGGCCCGACGGTCGGAATCGCCGCCAGGTCTCCCTCAGTGGCGGCCATGAGGGCCTCCATAGTCCCGAAGTGACGGGCCAGAAGGTCAGCTACCTCCGAGCCCACGTGCCCGATTCCGAGCGCGACCAAAACGCGGGAGAGAGGCCTGCTCTTGCTGCGCTCTACCCCCGCCAGGAGATTGGACGCGCTCTTTTCCGCCATGCGCTCGAGCTTCAGGAGGCTTTCCTTCTCGAGGTAGTAGAGGTCCGCGACGTCCTGGACCAGACCTTGCTCGATGAGGGCGACTCCCGTCTTGCCCCCCATGCCCTCTATATCCATAGCGCCGCGGCTCACGAAGTGCTCCAGCAGGCGAGCGACCTGAGCAGGGCAGGCGGGGTTTGTGCAGTAAGACATCGCTTCGCCTTCGGTGCGCACGACCGGTCTGCCGCACACGGGGCACGTCGTCGGCATCTCGAAAGGCCGCTCGTCGCCGGTGCGTCTACCGGTAACGACGCTCACGATCTGCGGGATGACCTCGCCCGCCCGCTCGACGACCACCCAGTCGCCGATGAGCAGGCCCTTGGACCGGATGTAGTCCTCGTTATGCAGCGTCGCCTGCTTGACGGTGGCGCCCCCGATGACCACCGGCTCGAGCACCGCATACGGGTTTATGCTCCCCGTCCTCCCGACGTTGACACGAATGTCCAGCAGCTGCGTAACCACCTGGGTCGCGGGGAACTTGTACGCAATCGCCCAGCGTGGCTCCCTGCCGACGTCGCCCAGGTGCCGCTGGTAGTCGAGCTCGTTGACCTTCACGACCACGCCGTCGCACCCGTAATCGAGGTCCTCGAACTTCTCCAGCCACTCGTGATAGAAGTCGAGAGCCTCTTCCTTGGAACGGGCCAATCGGTTGTTGCCGTTGACGCGAAAGCCGAGGCCAGCGAGAGCCTCGAGCGTATCCCACTGCGTGTCGTAAGCGGCCCCTTCAGAGTAGCCGATGGTATACACGAAGATGTCCAACGGTCGCTGGGCGGTATTGCGCGGGTCGAGCTGGCGCAGCGAGCCGGCGGCGGTGTTGCGCGGATTGGCGTAGGTCTGGAGCCCCTGGGCCTCCCGGTCCTCGTTGAACTTCCGAAACTCCGACTTCGGGAAGTAGACCTCGCCCCGCACATCGAACCGGGCGGGCGCCTCGCCCAGAACCCGCAGCGGGATGCTGCGAATCGTACGCAGGTTGGATGTCACGTCCTCGCCCACGCGCCCGTTGCCCCTGGTAGCGCCCCGTACGAAAACGCCGTCCTCGTACGTCAGGGCCACGGCCAGGCCGTCGTACTTGAGCTCGCAGACCATCTCGAACTCCTCACGCTCGAGAAGGTCGGCGACACGGCGGTGCCACGCAAGAAACTCGTCATCGTCGAAGGCATTGGCGAGGCTAAGCATCGGGCGGGAGTGCTGGACCTCCGCGAAGCCGGCCGCGGGGGCCTCCCCTACCCGCTGCGTCGGCGAGTCGGGGGTGACCAGGTCTGGATGCTCGCCCTCGATGGCGCGCAGCTCGCGCATCAGCTCGTCGTACTGGGCGTCGGTAATCTCCTGCCGGTCCAGCACGTGATACAGGTGGCTGTGCCGGTTGATGGCGCGGCGCAGCTCGGGCAGTCGCTTTTCGTTCATTATCACGCCGTGCGTTAGGCTGGCTTATCCGGGCATTCTTGAAGCATGGGGCTCCCGTTCGACCGTGTGGCGGCATCTAGATTACATGGCTTTGGCGGGTGCAGTCCAGGGCCCGGGCTCGCGCGGCTGGACGACGCCCATCCAATCTGGATATACTTCTATGCACGCTGTTTAGCAGGGTGCTGAAAAACTCTTTTTGACCATCCCCTTCGACGATGCTCAGGGCAGGCTCTCTGGCACCCTTCGAGTGAGGAAAGGGGAAAATGGTATCTGAGGGACATCCTCAGACTCCCGGCAAAGGGGCTTAGCCCCTCTGCACTCCCCATTTTTCATCAGCCTGTTACGAGAGGTGCGGCGATAGGCTTCGGGCAAAGGAAGCTCCTGCCATGATAAGGGTGCGCATTGGCTGACAATCAACAGATTCAAGACTTCATCTCGCGGTACCCCGCGCTCCAGGCTATCGGGAACACGCCGCTGGTCAGGCTGGACCTTCCGCTGGACCTTGGGGACGTCGAGATTCACGCCAAGTACGAGCACCTGAACCCGGGCGGCTCGATCAAGGACCGGCCGGTGCTCAGGATGGTCGTCGACGCCATCCTGTCGGGCGAGCTCACCAAGGACATCACGATCCTCGACGCGACCTCCGGCAATGCGGGGATAGCCTACGCCATGATAGGCGCGGTTCTGGGGTACAAGGTGGCGCTGGTGATGCCCCAGAACGCCAGCGAAGAGCGCAAAAAGCGCATCCTGGCCCACGGCGCCGAGATCATCTTCACGGACCCGATGCTGGGATACGATGAGACCCTGCACGAGGTCCGCAGGGTACATGAGGCAGACCCTGACAAGTACTTCCTCTGCGACCAGTACAGCAACCAGAGCAATCCTACCGCGCACTACGAGACGACGGCCGTGGAGATACTCGAGCAGGCCTCGGGCATAACGCACTTCGTAGCCGGCGTAGGAACCGGCGGAACCATATCCGGCGTGGGCCGGCGGCTCAAGGAGAGCGACCCCTCGATTCAGGTCGTGCTCATCAACTTCGACGAGTGGCCCGGAGTCGAGGGCCTGAAGCCCCTTGGCCAGGGTCACATCGTGCCCAAGACCTTCGACGAGAGTGTCGTAGACAAGACGATACATATCGATATCGACCGCGCGTACGATATGTCCAGGTTGCTGGCCTCCAGGGGCATCTTCGCCGGGCAGTCGTCGGGTGCGTACCTTCTTGGAGCCTACGAGACCGCCAAGGAGCTCGACGAGGGCTGCGTGGTCACCATCTTCAACGACCTCGGCGAGCGGTACTTCAGCACCGGCATGTGGGATAGGTCTGGCTGACCGCAGTCCCGGCGCGCCATCCGATCTGTGTTGGCAGACACCCCTTAGATGCAGCGACCGCAACACAACGCCTGAGTTGTCTAGCGCTTCAAAAAGGCCTAGACTGAACCCCCGTTGAGCGGCAGCCCCCGGGACCGTCTAATGAACGTTCGCGGCGAGATCCGCCTGCCAGGAGGGCAACAGCAAACAGCATGGCCGAGAAGATAGACGAACCCAATATCGCGGCGCGCACCGGCCTGGTGTGGCGCATCGCGGCGACCTTCAACCCATACAGGCCTACGGTGGTTGCCGTAGGCCTGCTTATCCTTGTGACGGCGGGACTGGGCGTCGTCAACCCTGTGTTGATCCGCGTGGTCTTCGACTCGGCGCTATTCCCATCGGCGGGCACGCCCGACCTCGACCTGCTCTGGATTCTCGCCGGGGTGATGGCCGGCGTCACGGTGGTCACGGGTAGTCTGGGGATCGTCCAGACCTTCCTCACCAACCGCGTGGGTCAGCGGGTCATGCGCGACCTGCGCGACAGGCTGTACGAGCACCTCCAGAGCCTATCGATCAAGTGGTTCACCGACACGCGCACCGGCGAGATTCAGTCCCGCGTAGCCGACGACGTCGGCGGCGTCCAGCACGTCGTCACGAGCACCGTGTCCAACGTGCTCTCGAACACCGTCATCTTCATCAGCACGCTGATCGCCATGCTGATCCTCTCGTGGCAGCTTACCTTGGTAGCCATCGGCATGGTGCCCATATTCGCGGTGCTGTCGAAGACGGTGGGCGCGCGGCGCCGCGCCGTGAGCGCCGAGACCCAGAAAACCGCCGCCGACGTGACGGCGATCACGCAGGAGACGCTTTCGATCTCAGGCGTCATGCTGTCCAAGCTGTTCGGACGTCAGAATCAGGAGATCGAGCGTTTTCACAGGGAGAACCAGCGACTGACTGACCTGACGATGCGTCGGGTCATGACGGGCCAGGCGTTCTTCACGTCGATGCAGGTGTTCTTCTCCCTGACGCCTGTGGTCGTTTACGTTCTGGCCGGTTACGTACTCGCCGGGGATGCCCCATCGGGTCTGACCGCGGGCACCATCGTCGCCTTCACCACGCTGCAGGCGCGGCTGTACTTCCCCATCGGCAGCCTCCTGCAGGTGTCGGTCGAGCTTCAGGCCTCGCTTGCGCTCTTCGAGAGGATTTTCGGATATCTGGATATAAAGCCTGAGATATTTGACTCTCCGAACGCGGTGACACTCGAGCCGCACCAGGTAAAGGGCAGGGTCACGCTGGACAACGTGAGCCTCCAGTATTCCCTACCCTCCAATGGGAGTTCGGACCGCGGGGGCGAGGGCGAAGGGCATGGGCGCTTGGCGCTGGACGGAGTAAGTATCGACGTGCAGCCCGGACAGCTCGTTGCGCTGGTGGGCCCCAGCGGGGCGGGCAAGACCACGATCTCCTACCTGATTCCGCGCCTTTACGACGTCACAGAGGGGTCCGTGAGGATCGACGGTATCGATGTCCGAGACATCCGCCTGGCGTCGCTGGCACGCCTGGTTGGATACGTATCCCAGGAGACCTACCTGTTCCATGGGAGCCTGCGGAGCAATCTGCTGTACGGCAATCCCAAAGCGACCCAGAAGGAGATTGAGGACGCCGCGAAGGCCGCGTTCATTCACGATCGCATTGTCGAGTTCCCGGATGGATATGACACCGTAGTGGGTGAGCGTGGCTACCGTCTGTCGGGAGGTGAGAGGCAGCGCCTGTCCATCGCACGCGCCATCCTTCACCAGCCCAGAATACTGATTCTGGACGAGGCCACTTCATCCCTCGACACGACGAGCGAGCGCTACGTGCAAGAGGCGCTGGAGCCCCTCATGAAAGGCCGGACGACCATAGCGATTGCCCACCGGCTCTCGACGATCATCGCGGCCGACGTCATCTACGTCGTGGATCACGGGCAGGTGGTCGAGCGAGGCACCCACGCCGAGCTTCTCGCCAAGAACGGCCAGTACGCGGCGCTCTACAGGGAGCAGTTCGACGATGGGCGCGTCGAGTGCCGCTGCGAGGACGGCATCGTGCTGGCGGACGGCAAGATCGTAGCCCGGAGGGATCCCGTGACACCGGCGCCTCCCGGATAGCCTCCCCGGGTAGCGCGAGGGATGCAAGGGCGGCTTCCGGGAGCGAGGCTACACGTCCAGGTTCTTGACCTCCAGGGCGTGTGCCTGGATGAAGTTTCGCCGAGGCTCCACCACGTCGCCCATGAGCATCGAGAAGGTCTCGTCCGCTGCCGCGGCATCGTCCTGGGAGACCTGGAGCAGCGTGCGCTTATCCGGGTCCAGCGTCGTTTCCCAGAGCTGCCCGGCGTTCATCTCTCCCAGACCCTTGTACCGCTGCAGGCTGATATTCTTTTTGCCGTCGAGCTGGACCAGGATACCCTCACGCTCGCCTTCACTGTAGGCGTAGAGCTCTTGCTTGCCAGAGGTGATCTTGTACAGCGGAGGCTGGGCGATGTACAGGTGGCCGTTGGCGATCAGCTTATTCATGTGGCGGAAGAAGAACGTCAGGAGCAGCGTACGGATATGCGAGCCGTCCACGTCGGCGTCGGTCATTATGATGATGCGGTGGTAGCGCAGCTTCTCGAGGTCAAAGTCATCGTCCAGGCCGGCGCCGATGGCGGTGATCATCGATATGATGCTGTCGTTGCCAAGCATCTTGTCAGCCCGCGCCTTCTCGACGTTGAGTATCTTACCGCGCAGGGGTAGCACTGCCTGATACTTCCGATCGCGCCCCATCTTGGCGGTGCCTCCCGCGGACGGGCCCTCCACCAGGTAGAGCTCGCACAGCGCAGGGTTCTTTTCCGAGCAGTCCGCCAGCTTGCCCGGCAGGCCTCCGCCGTCCATGGCGTTTTTGCGAATGATCATGTCGCGGGCTTTCCGCGCAGCTTCGCGGGCCCGTTGAGACGTCATGCACTTTTCGATAATGCGCTTGGTGTCCTGAGGGTGGTCCTCGAGATATATCGGGAGCGCCTCGGCGATCGCGACCTCAACCTGATTCCTGACCTCGGGATTGCCCAGCTTGCGCTTCGTCTGGCCCTCGAACTGAGGATCGGTGTGTTTGATGCTGATGACCGCGGTGATGCCCTCGCGAGTGTCCTCTCCCGACAGATTCGGTTCGTTGTCCTTGATTAGCTTCTGCTTTCGCCCGGTGTCGTTGAGGACCCGGGTCAGCGCGGCCCTGAAGCCCGTGACATGCGTCCCGCCGTCTACGGTGTTGATGCAGTTGGCGAAGGAGTAGACGAACTCGTTGAAGCTGTCGTTGTACTGCATCGCCGCCTCGACGATGGTGCCGTTGACCTGCTTTTCGACGTAAATCGGGTCTCGATGAAGCACCTCGCGCGTCTGATTCAGGTTGCGCACGAAGCTGGCGATGCCGCCCTCGAAGCAGTAGGAGACCTCGTTTTCCGGCCAGAGGTCGGGGTCCCAGTCGCTTCGGAAGGAGATCTGCAAGCCCTTGTTCAGGTAAGCCATCTCCTTGAAGCGCTGCGCCAGCACCTTGAAGTCGAAGTCGAGCTCGGTGAATATCTCGGTGTCCGCAGTGAAGGTCACGACCGTGCCGGTTCCCTCGTGCTCGCCGTCGGTAAGCTTTTCCCACTGAAGCTCGGTCTGACGCTCGCCTCGCGAGAACTCCTGGTAGTAGCGCCTGCCGTCGCGGTACACCTCTACCGTAAGCGACGACGCGAGAGCGTTCACGACCGAGGCGCCCACGCCGTGCAATCCTCCTGACACTGCGTAGGCTTTGCCGCCGAACTTACCGCCGGCGTGCAGGGTCGTCATGACGGTCTCGACAGCAGAGATGCCGGTGGTCGGATGGATATCCACCGGAATCCCCCGTCCATCGTCTTCAACGCGCACGGACCCATCCGCGTTGATTACGATGGAGATCCTCGAGCAGAACCCGCCCATGAACTCGTCAACGCTGTTGTCGACGATCTCGAAAACCAGATGGTGGAGACCGCTCTGGTCAGTGCTGCCGATGTACATGCCTGGGCGTCGCCGTACGGCCTCCATTCCCTCCAGGACCTGAATGTCGTCGGCGGTGTACATCTCGCTCTCTGTGTCGCGTCGCTCTACTGCCATTCGCAACTCCTAACGTTGGGGCGGTTGACCCCTTTGCCCCTGTTCGGCCACCTATATTGTGCCAGACGAGCCTTTCAGCCGCTAGCTTTTTACACGCAAGTTGGGCCTACTTCGACTCGAAATCCGTTGGTTGGAGTAGTACCGGGCGTTAAGCACCTGCCAAAGGGCCGCT
>JADFIF010000075.1:5747-13771 GCA_022566795.1 Chloroflexota bacterium | reverse complement strand
AAAACAGTCCGATGACGGCAATGAAAAGCAGGAGAGTTACGGCATCCAGCACTCGCTCGACAAGAATCGTCGCCAGCGTCGAGGTCTTGCTGAGGCCCTCGCGGCGGCCGAGGTAGTAGCTCCGGACGAGCTCGCCCATCCGCATCGGCAGCAGGTTGTTGGCCATGTATCCGACGACGACGACGGGGTAGAGCCGGTGGAGGGGCACCGAGCCCATGTGGCGCAGCAGCACCTGCCAGCGGATGGTACGGAAGAGCACCGATATGAGGTACAACGCGACTCCAGGCACAAGGTAGACGTAGTTGGCCTCGGCCAAAGCGCGGCCCATCCGGCCCAGATCGATCGTCACAACGAACAGGACCAGCAGCGCGAGGCTGAGGCCAGCGCCGATCCAAAAAGCCCTAGACAGATTTCTCAAAACGCCCTTAAGCAGACAGGCTTTACAAGATTGACTCATGGACGCCGGCGACCGGAGCGTCGTGGTGGTGCCGGTGGCCTGCTACCGCGCAGGCTGAAAGTCCTGGGGCAGGCTTGGCGAGAAGTAGACGTAGGCATCCTCGCTGCCGATGCGGTCACGGACCCCCTTCCGGTACAAGAAGTAGTCCATCGCGCCCCGCCACGCCTGGCGGTCGCCGAAAGATTTGAGGAATCGACCGAGGGTGAGGCCCCGGTAGGTCTCCTCCGGGAACCACTGCCGGTGCGGGATACGCTCACCCTTAGCGTACCGCGCGATGAGCAGGCCGTCTGTGTCATCCTGATTGTTCGAGTGGAGCACCAGAACCGGCGTGTCGGGGGCCTGCTCCAGCGGGGCCGTGGCGTACGAAGGATAGTCGACGCCCTGCTGATCGCGGAGATACCATGCCCACGGCCACGTGAACCCACTCGTCTGGTCGATAGTGATTGGGATACCATCGGGCTGGCCGGTGGCGTCGGCCGCCAGCACAAGCGTATCTCGAAGGCGTTTGATGTCGGGCGACGTCTGAGTGTAGACGATCATCTCGACGGGGAGGTCACTGTTTACGTAGGCGGCCACGGCTCCCGTGCGAACGGTCAGTATCAAGAGTCCGACCGCCACGGGTACTACCGCCACGGCCGCAACCGTCGACGCACCCACGCGCTTGCCCAATAAGAATGCGCCGGCGGCCAGTCCGAGGCTGCCGGCCGCCAGCCCGATGGGCATCAAGAGGTCGTACGCCCCGCCCCGCGCCTCGAAGAAGGCAAGCTGCCACAAGAGGTAGCCGAAAACGGGCACACCCGGTATTACCAGAGCGGCGCCGCTGGGAAGCATGCGCCGCCAGCGAATCGTCTGGACGATGTCTCCCAGGAATTTGCCCGACAGCACGATCATCGGCAACGTGATGTTCACAAGGAGCCAGGGCATCTTCTCGCTGGCTGCCGTATAAAGGACGAGCGTCGCGACGGTCCAAAAAACAAGGAACCGGCCGAAGACATCCCTGCGTCTGACGTAATATACAGCGGCGACGACTCCGAGTACCAGCGGCAAGAACTCGTAGATGGAGCCAATGACGAAGTAGTAGTAGGCGGGCTGGCCTCCTCTGGCCTCCCCCTGCTGCACCACCCAGTAGCCAAGAGACTGCCAGAGACCTGAGCCAACGCCTGAGAGGTTGGTGAAAAAGGTGGTGTAGAGCACCACCCAGATTCCGTAGAAGATCAGCGCGCTCCGCCACCAGATGGCCCAATTCCAGCGCGCGCCCGCGTACACCGCGGCGGAGAGCGCGAGCATAACGACAAGCGTTGCAAGCACGAGGCCCCCGCCTGCCGGAGCGCCGATGTGCGGGCTTCCCTCGCCCTGGGCGAGCACCAGGTTGGTCCAGCTCAGCAGCGCAGAGTCCTGGGCGATGCTGACCACGGCCGACCACTGCGGCAGCGTCAGGGTGATCATGAGGATGAGCAATCCCGCGGGACGGGAAACGCGGCTGAGATCGAGTGCGCGCCCGGCTCTCCAGAGCTCCGATGCCAGGTGGCCCAGAGCTTGCGCCGGGGACATCCCCACGGCGTCCACGCGCCGTGCGACGGCCGACCAGTTGCGAGGCACGACGACGATGGCCAAGAACATGCCCAGTATCGCGACCAGGATGAACACGGTCTCCTTGGTGGCGAACGCCAGGGCCAGCAGCCCGGAGCTGATGTAGAGGTATCGGTGGCGGCCGCTGTCGATGAACCGCCACATGGCGATGACGAGACTCAGTGCCCAGAAGGCCATGATGATGTCATTGCGGGCGAAGCGGCTGAAGTAGAGCATCGCCGGAGAGAAAGTGAGCATGCCGGCTACGAACAGGGCCCCCAGCCGTCCGAGCCGCTGGCGAAACAAGAACGGTAGGCCGACCAGCGCGGTCCCCACGACGGCGTACAGCAGCCTGGCGCTTACGTCGCTATCGCCCAGCAGGAAGAAGACGCCGGCGTTGGCCTCGAACTGCAGCGGGCCGTGCATCATCGGCGTGTGCGTGAAGCCATCGCCGATGTAGAGCTTCCAAGAGTAGAACGAGTGCAGGCTCTCGTCGTGGTGCATAGCTCGGGAGCCGAGGTCCCATAGCCGCATGACCCCCGCGACGAGGATGAGGCTTCCGTAGGCGGTCAGCTCCCACCATCGGGCCGACAGACCGCCGCCCTCAAGGGCCCGGCCGACGGCTCGCCACCAGGCCGTCAGCCTGGCGCCCTCGGTTGAAGGGACGTCTGCGTGAGGGGCTTCAGTCGCCATGAGCGTCTCGTGTAATCATCTGACGGTGTAGACCGCAACGTCTTCGCTAAAGACCTTCTTGTCCAAGAAGGAATCGAGCTTTTCGAGGCCCTCGGTGCCGTACTTAGCCCGCTCTCGAGGGCCTACATATACGAAGTCTACGTCGTACTTCCGCAACAGGATTGCGGCCTCCTCCGCGCTCAGACTCTGGTAGATTCTTGCAACGTCTTCGGCTCTGCCATCCAATTTGGCGGCGGACCCGCGCCACTGTATCTCATGGCCCGGCCAGTTGATCACCGTCGGAATCCCCGTGCTCCGGGAGATGAGGCCAGCGTCGAACCACTCTCCCACGGCCTCCACCATGCCGGCGCCGGGAGCGGCGTTGGCTCTCAGATACTCGATGGCCTCGCGCTCCGCGGGATTGACGAAGGCCAGGCCGTCCAGCGTCGCTCCCTTACCAAACGAACCCGCCTTGGAGACTGCAGCGGCGGGCGCATAGTAGAGGGACCCCGCGACCAGTACGATGAACACGCCAGCCCAGAGGACGGCCAGTGCCTGGACCCGCCCCCCCAGAGCGGTCCTGATCGATCCCCAGTAATGTATCGCGAAGCCCGAGCTTGCGGCAAGGAGCACCCAGGCCTCGTAGTAAAGCTTGAACACGGTGTTCATACGGTTCCCAAACCGGTCATTCACGAACAGCAGCTCCGGGCCCATTATCAAGAGGAGACCCATCGCGGACAGCGCCAGGACGAACGGCTTTGCGCCCTGACCTTGGTGCTTTGCGTGCCATAGCGCACCGTACACCGCCAGGGCTATCAACAAGGCAAAGGGCAACACGTGGAAGAGCCTCGCCGGAAGGTCGCCGGCGGTGCCGCCGTCCTGGAGGTGGAGGAACGCCCAGATCAGGTACGGAACGAAGCCCACCAACAGCCCAACGACGCTGAGTCGGCGCCAATCGGCGCCCACCCTGGTCTGGAGGAAGGAGCCGACGATGAACGGGGTTACCGACACCAGATAAACTCCCCATACGATGAAGAGGTGCACCGGCCGTGTGGTCACCAGGGGCACGGGGTCGATGCCACCGACCCCCGCTCTGAAGGTGAAGTAGTATGGCAGGTAGAGCAGGAAGGCCAGAGCTATCACGGCGGCCGACACCGGCACCGCCGCCTTGACCGTGCTCCAGACGCGGGCTCCGTGCGCTGGGTAGGCCTTCATCACCGCTATCCCCAAAAACAGCGCCGCGAAGGTCGGAAAGTCCCACAGGTTGGTGAACGCGAGGCCGCCCAGCGCCAGCCCCATAACGGCGATTAAAGAGTACGAGCGCACGCTCGGGCGCATCCAGTTTCTGACGGGGCTTCGTAAGAAATTCCACGAGAGGGCCATGAACAGGATCACAAAAGGGATCGACATCACGTGGGGGTGAAGGTCGCCAAGCATGAAGCTGAAGAAGGGAAACTCCTGGATGGTGTAGTCCAGCCCCTCGGTCCCGTCGAAGGTGTTGATGACGCGGGTGGAGCGAAACCACCACCAGAACTCGGTCGGGTGCCAGCTCTGGGTCAGCGTTTGAGCGGGGCCATCGAGCCCGTCGATGCGGAGCCAGTCCCAGAGCCTTTGCCAACCCATGCCGTTGGCTCGCATGAACTCCAGCACACCTTCGAGGTTCGCCACTAAGCCCAAGAGGACTGCCGAGGCGATTCCTCCCGCGAAGGCCCACCGTCGGCGCGCGCCATCGGCGCTCACCACCGTGTAGACAAGCCCGAATATCGCCGATGCGGCCATCGCCGGTATCAGCGCCAGCGCCAGGTTGTACGATACGTTGGATGGCATCCCCGTGAGCTGCGTGGCAGTGCCCATCATCCAGTAGCCGAAGTAGTAGTAGCTCACGGGCTCGCCGCGCAGCCAAGGGTCTTCCGGCGACCCGACCCGGCTCTGGATGGAGGCGTTGAGGAAGTTGAAGTCCATCGGCTGCTCTGTGTGGTCGATGGACGGGTCGTAGGCGCGGAAGAGGGCCCAGCCGAGGAACACGAGGATGAAGATGGCCTCGGCCGCCAGAATGACCCTGCGCTCCTCGAGGACGAAGCGCCTGATGTCCCGCCACCGGCGGCGCGCGTGCCACGCTGAAAGCACTCCCACCAAAAGCAGAATCGACACGATGGATATGCGGATGCTGGGGACTATGTGGAGGACGCTCAGGATCCAGGAGAGGTATCCGATGAACAGCAAGCCCAGCGGCTTGCTTATACTGTAGCCCCTGTCTTTGAGGGAGGGGAGCAGCGAGTAGGCGATGGGGAAGGCCACCAGCCCCATGGCCTCGATGGTTACGACCCACCACAACACGTTGAGCATCAGACAATCTTATATGACGAGCCGCTCAACGGCATAGGGTCGGGCGTGCGACGTTTTCCGTCTACTACGTAGTCAGCAAGAAAGCGATACGTATTTTCCCCACCCACGCGCTCGTGAGGATTGGGATTGGGGGACACCTCCAGACCCCCGCCAGTCCCAACAAGTCGGGACTTGGAACCCCCGGGGAGTCCGAGGAGCCTGGCCCGTCGGAGCCTTTTCGAGGGTGGCGGTGGGCGGTATCAAGACTTATGCAACGAAGCACTGGTCGGGCTGCGAACGCGTGGCTAGTCCGAGGGCTCCTCAGCGAACAGCCCGTCCACGAAGTCTTGAGGGTCGAACACGGCGATGTCGTCGGGCTGCTCACCGGTCCCGATGAAGAGCACCGGTAATCCCAGCTCTCGGGCGATGGCGAGGACGATGCCGCCCTTGGCGGTGCCATCCAGCTTGGCCAGAAAAACGCCGTCGCAGCTCACCGCCTCGATGAATGAACGCGCCTGAAACAGGCCGTTCTGGCCGGTGGTCGCATCGAGGGTTAGCAGCACCCGCTGAGACTGGGAAGAGCCCCCTCGTTCGAGAACGCGATGGATCTTCTTGAGCTCCTCCATCAGGTTGACCTTGGTGTGGAGACGCCCCGCCGTGTCGATGATGACGACATCTGCGTCGCGAGACCTGGCGGCGCTTAACGTGTCGAAGGCCACGGCGGCAGAGTCTGCGCCCTGTCTGTGGGCTATTACGTCGACCTCCAACCTTTCGCCCCAGGCCTGCAGCTGCTCGATGGCCGCGGCCCTGAAAGTGTCGGCCGCCCCGAGCACGACCCGCTTGCCCTCCTCGGTGTAGAGTCGTGCGAGCTTGGCGATGGAGGTGGTCTTACCGGCGCCGTTGACGCCCGCGACCAGCAGTACGAGAGGCCGCTCCTCGGCTTCCAGCCGTCCGTTGGAGCCTTCGAACGAGAGGATGTTCACCATCTCGCGTTTCAGCAGCTCGAGGGCTTCATCGGGACGGGAGACGCCCTCCGACCGTACGTCGGCGCGCAATCGCTCGAGAAGATGCTCGGTCGTCGCGACGCCGATGTCGGCGGATATGAGCAGCTCCTCCAGCTCCTCCCACAGGTCGTCGTCGAGGCTCGAGCGATGAAAGAGGCCGGCCATCTGCCGGAACCACGTCCGGCGGGTCTTATCGACGGCCTTTTCGGTCTTGGCTCTGTCCTGGCGCCGCAGGAAGCGGAACATCGTATAGTGCCTTTAGCCTGGGTGAGAGCGCGTCGGCGCCTATCAGAGATTAGCATGACCCGATTGGGGTCTCAAGCTGAAGGCACGGGCAGGTCCGATTGAAAATGGACGGCTCTTCCGGGACACAGAACCCGTGGGGCTGGCCCGGGAGTGTCGCCCCGGTCATCGTTCAGGGGGCTCGTCAAGCGCCTGCCAACCCTGTCTCCTCCCGACGGTGGGCATTAAAAAAAGCGCCCCGCGCACGCGCGGGGCGCTTCAGAGAGATGCGAATCCTCGACTAGACGAGGGGCCAGCCGTCGCGCTTGACGAACGACCGGAAGTCCTTCCGGGCCTCGTCTACCCTCGGCATGCCTGTGCGCCCGCTGCGCTGCAGATTGTTCATGTACGTGTCGAAGGTTGAAGTGGTGTGGATGCCGCGAATCGTGTCGAAAAACCTGTGTAACATTTGACCTTCCTTACCCTTCCGCGCCTCTGTGGTTTCCAGCGGTGCGGGCTTACGTGTTCTACTTACACTATTATGACGCCGAACATACCATCGTGTGAAGATATATTGTGTGATAAGCTATATCGACTGCCGTGATATAGGCAGGCTGATGAAACACAGGGAGAGCAATCCCCACGCGTGGGGATTGCCGTGAGTCTGGGAGCCGGCGCTGAGCAAAGCCTGTCGTGAGCCCTCCCTCGAGCGCAGCGCAGGATTGTCGAACCGTCGATGGGGAGACCCCTGCCATCTTTCCTGGCGAGGAGGGAGGACGCTCGCAAATGCAGAGCGATTGGCTCAAAGTACCATGGCGCCCCGCTAACATAAAAGGAGCATCACATGGAGCTACGCGAGCTCAGGAGCTTCTGCACGGCGGCGAAGCTCAGGAGTATTTCGAAAGCTGCGGAGCAGCTTGGCGTCGGCCAGCCGACCGTGACGACGCACGTCAAGAAACTTGAGGATGAGCTCGGCACCGTCCTGTTCGATCGCATCAAACGGCCCATACAGCTCACCCTGGCCGGAGCCCGGCTGGCCGAGCTGGCGGCGCCGCTGGTCGATGGCATCGAAGCCCTGGGCGCCATGACCTCGCTTGCCGAGGAGGAGGGCCCCGTGGCCGTGGCCTCGACGCACGACATCATTCCGCATACGTTGCTGCGGGTCGTTCGCGCCTTTCTCGCCAGGTATCCCCACGTTCACCTGAGGATTCGATCGGGGCTCAGGTCCGAGGTGTTGCACATGGTGGCCGAGGGCGAGGTCGACATTGGCATCGTGCCGGGCATCGAGAGAGACGTGGAGTTCGATTTCCAGGGTCTGTTCGGTTATGAGAGGGTATTGATCACCCCGCCTAATCATCCTCTGCTGGCCGAGCCCCTCCAATCCCTGGACCAGATAGCCGAGTGGCCTCTGATCCTCATGGGCAGGCGAACGTACACTCGGGGGATGCTGGAGGAGGCTTTCCGAAGGCGCGGACTGAGCTACGAGATAGTGGTCGAGCTGGACAGCATGGATATGATCAAGCGGTACGTGGCGCTGGGGATGGGCGTGTCGGTGGGGCCACGGCTCGCCATCGACCCCGAGGACCACCACGAGCTGGGTGTGGTGAGTCTGGCGAATCTGCTGCCGGTCGAGCAAGCGGGCATGGTGACGCTTCGCGGCAGGACCGTGTCGACACCGGCGCAGAACTTCATAGACGTGATGAAGGACACGCTTGCACCCGCCGCTCCCGGGCGCGGGCCCAATGGCGTCTAATGCCTGTAGCCGAAATCAGCGT
>JADFIF010000075.1:0-5648 GCA_022566795.1 Chloroflexota bacterium | reverse complement strand
AACGCTTCGCGGCAGGACCGTGTCGACACCGGCGCAGAACTTCATAGACGTGATGAAGGACACGCTTGCACCCGCCGCTCCCGGGCGCGGGCCCAATGGCGTCTAATGCCTGTAGCCGAAATCAGCGTAACGTTCGTTCGAGCGTTGTCGGGAGTCCAGATCCCGACCAGTCGGGATTGGCGGGGATACAGGGGGATGGTTCGGTGTGTGGCAGACCACGAGGGCGTCCCCAATGCAGAGCAGGCATCATACGCGGTTTTCCGCAGTCAGGTACTAGTTCTTGACGCCGACCAGCTCCGCGGTCACCAGCAGGCGATGATCGTAGACGAGTCGGGGCACGCATGCCACCAGCGTTATCGAGGCGTTGTCTGTGTCGTGCAGCCTCAGGTCGTCTTCATGGACCTGAACCGTTTTTGTCGCCTGGTACAGGAACGCGCCCTCGTCGGTTTCGATGGTGATGTACACGGGGTCCCCGTTCTGTAGCAGCCTTGGGATGTCGGGCAGGTGCTGGAAAACATTGCCCTCGCCTCGCACGGGACTCTCGAGGTGCCCGAAAAACCATCCGTTGCCCAGCTGGCCGGGGTTGGAGGTCTCTGGGATATGGCCCACGGTATTTTTCGGCGTTTCGTAGCTCCGGCTGTCGCCCAGATCGAGTATCCGGAGCTCCTCGACTCCAGAGACGACGCCGATGCTGGGGATGCTTATGCGCCGAGCCACCCCAAACTCTGTGGCGGGTCGCACCGGGTCGTAGCTTCGGAGGGCGGTGAATCCAGCTGGTAGCCCAGGGTCCTCATGGACGTATGGGTCCACGCCGGCCCAAAGAGGCTCGCTCCAGTACTTGGGGTGGATCTGGTAGCCGGGATAGATTGCGGCGTAGATGGCGACCAGGCCTGCCCGGCGCTCGGTAGCCGGTGCCGGCTGCGCGGAGGCGGTTTCAATGGGAGGATCCAGACGCGAAGCGCCGCTCCGCGCCGAGGACACGAAACCGTAACTGGCAGCGCCGGGCTTGGTTTCCGCCGCGACGACCGGGATGAAGCCAGCTTTTATGGCGTCGATGGGCAGGGAGACTGGCTTGGCTACGCTGGCGTTCAGCTCGTCGAGCTGTGAGCCAGCGTAGACGCTGTATCCGTAGTAGGCGCCGACGACAGCAAGAAGCACGATGCCCGTTGTCGCAAGACCAACACCTGCGAGCAGGCGGAAGCGAAGCCGGCGAGGAGGTTTCTGGGGTCGAACGGGGGACGCTTGCATGACCTCTTCCACACGCACCCTACCGCCCGCGCCGTTTTCATGGCGTCATATGTCCCGTAGCGGCAGATAGACGAGTTACACGTCTATTGTAACACTACGTCCGCGACTGCCGGATGGACCCGCGCCTGGTCCGCTGCCCGAATGAGATCCGGCTATCGCATACGAGGAGCGTGCATGGCTCCGCTCGCGATCGGCTCATTGAGGTACACGTCCCCATTACGGATCTTGATGTTGAATCCGCAATCGGGATTGCTGCACACCCAAGCCTTGTAGTGAATCGGCGCTCCCTGACTTCCAAAGTCGGACAATGGCAGCAGGCTACCAGCGACGCACTTTCGGCATGACGGCCAACCGTTTCCTATCGAATCCTCCACTTGGTCCACCTCCCTCCAGATAAAAAAGCGGGGCAAGTATATCCCACGTTCGAGACTTAAACAACCCCCGGCCATTGGCTAGGCGTCAGCTTGCCCAGCCAAGGGGAATTTGGCCAGCGTTTCGTAGATCGCGCCACTGGGCAGGAGGATGCTGCGCACAAGGTCGACCGACCGTACGTCGAGCCGAACGGCAGCTGGAACCTCAGCCGCTATTAACGCTTCGATTGCCCTTCGTGTCTCCTCGGGCCTGGCGCCGTTGCGCACGCGCCCGATCGTCAAGTGAGGGCTGAAACGGCGGCGCTCGCGGGCGAATCCGAGATCCGCCGTGGCCTCCTCGACACTACGCTGAAGGTCTGCGAGGCCGTCGAGGTCGCCTTCGAGGCCTACCCAGAGAACCCGCGGAGACCGGCTTGAAGGGAACACCCCAGCGCGACCGAGCGTAAGGTTGAGCTCGGGGATGCCGCTCACGGCCACCGTGACCGCGCGTTCCACAGAGTCGACTTGAGGCTTGGAGATATCGCCTAGGAATTTCAACGTCAGATGAATAGAGTCGGGCCGTGCGAGCGCGACGCCAGCCGCTCCCACCCCGCGCACCTGGGAGACGATATCGGCGAGCGCAGACTTGACCGGGGCATCGGGTGAGACCGCCAGAAATGCGCGTATTCGCTCGCTCATGGTCCGTTAGTCCCGTCGCGCAGGGCTGCGAGTCGCCGATACCACTCGACCAGGTCTGCCAGCGACCACGCGGCGTTGGCCGGGCTCGGGTTCGGCGTGACGAACACCAGAGAGCTCCCGATTGCGACCGGCTGAACACCGAGCCCCGGCCGGCCGGCTCTGTCTTCCGCATGCTTCATGTAGCCACGATACGCGGTCGTCCCGTGAAAGCACACGATGCGGGGTCGGTGGCGCTCGAGCTTCTCTTTGAGGATGGGCGCCCACCGTCGAAAGTCGGCCGCACGGAGCTCTGATGCGCCCCTGGCCGGCCGCTTGACCACGTCGGTGAGTCCGATACCTTGCTGTAGGAGACGGTGGTCCTGGTCGGCGCACGCAGGCTCTGCCAGCAGACCTGAGCGGTTGATCGCGGTCCAGAACCGGTTGCGGGGCGTGGCGAAGTAGTGCCCAACCTGGACCGAATAGAGCCCAGGGTTTAGACCGACGAAAATGATGTCCAGGCCGTCCGCGAGGTAGTCTGGTAGAGTGCGCATTCTGGCGTTGACGCTCCAGCGGTAGTTGCCCATCGCTATCGTTTCTTGGTGACTGCCGAAACGTACCGCGCCCCGCCCCCCATTCTAAGGTGTACGCGGCCTTTGGGAAACCATGGCTGGTGAATCCGCACGACTCCCGCGTGCCCTGCAGTGGCCTTCGTCTCTGCTAGAATGCGGGTAGTCTGAATCCCAACCCCGAGGATGACGAATGCACTGGACCTCAGCCGTATCCGAGAACGTGAAGCTGCCGGCGGCCGTGGCGGAGTGCGCCTCGAATATCCGAGACGACATGGGAGGAAGGACACCGGACATGGTCGTCGCCTTCGTATCGGCCCATCATGTCGAGGGGTATGCCGACCTGCCGCGCCTGGTAGAGTCCGCGCTGGACGGAGGAGTGCTTATCGGATGCTCGGGCGGTGGGGTTATCGGCGCCGGCCGGGAGGTCGAGCACCGTCCAGGATTTGCGCTGACGGCCGCCACGCTGCCCGGGGTCGACCTTAGGCCCTTTCATCTTGAGGACAACGACCTGCCCGACGGGGACGCGGGACCGGACAGCTGGGAAACCCTCGTCGGTGCGCGGGCGAGTGAGGAGCCACAGTTTCTGATCCTGGCCGATCCCTTCAGCCTGCGCGGCGAGCATCTGCTGATGGGACTCGACTACGCGTTTCCCGCCGCCGTGAAGATCGGAGGCCTTGCCAGCGGCGCCCAGCAGCCCGGAGGCAACGCCCTCTTTCTCGGCAGCGAGGTCTTCGGCTCCGGTGCGGTCGGCCTTGCCCTTCACGGCAATCTGGCCATCGATGCCATCGTCGCGCAAGGTTGCCGGCCTATAGGGAAGCCACTGCAGGTTACGGCATGTCAGCAGAATGTGCTGATGGAGGTCGATGGAAGAACACCCTTCGAGGTTCTCCGCGAGACCTTCGAGGAGCTCCCCGAGCGTGATCGCACGTTGGCCCAGCACTCGCTCTTTCTGGGAGTCGTCATGGACGAGCTTAAGGAGGACCCGCAGCTCGGCGACTACCTGATTCGCAACATCGTAGGCGTCGACGCGAAACGCGGAGTTTTCACCATTGGCGAGATGCTGAAGGAAGGTCAGACGGTGCAGTTCCACCTGCGAGACGCCGAAACATCGGCCCAGGACCTTGAAAGCATGCTGTCGCGATATGCCGGAGAGTCGGCAGGCCACCAGAAGTCCGGAGCACTGCTGTTCTCGTGCCTGGGAAGGGGTTCCGACCTCTATGGGCGACCGGACCACGACACAGACATGTTTCGGGAAAAGGTCGGTAACGTGCCCCTGACGGGGTTCTTCTGCAACGGCGAGATTGGCCAAGTGCGGGGCTCGACCTACCTCCACGGCTACACGAGCTCCTTCGGAATATTTAGGCCGAAACGGGGCACGTCGTAGGCTGGCCGCGGATTATCTCGCAGGATCTCGATCACGTCCACGAGCGCGGGACAGGCATGCTGGCACCGCCGTAGACCCATGAATAGCGCTGGTCTTTTCGAATTACGTGGGGTCCGCTAGGCTCACCACGAGCCCATTTCTTCGGGCGGTCCCGCGCGACACAGCGGCGTGCGCCGAGAGGGTGCTGGCTACCGCACTCTCAGGCCAGCCAGCAGCTTCTGTGCGTTCCCGCCCGTAATGGCGGCCTTATCCGCGTCCGATAGGGCGGCGTCCTCTACCTGCTTCAGCAGGCGGCGCGCGCTCAACAGCGGGAAGTCGCTGCCGAACAGCACCTGGGCGGCTCCCACCAGCGTCGCACCCACCTCGAACACTCGTCGATCATATAAGAGAGGTGAAGCGGCCGTGTCGAAGTAGACGTTCGCCAGTGCGCTCTCGACCTCCGGCATGAGGGCATAGAAGGGCAGACCGCCTCCCCAGTGGGCGCACACGATCGTCACGTCGGGGTTGTGCCGGACGAACTCCCACAGCACCTCCGGGCCGGTCCTGCCCTTGCCTGCGTAGGAGTGGCCAACGGGCTCGGAGGAGTGGGTCATCACGATAAGGTTGTGCTGGCGTGCCGCGCCCATCATCGGCGCCAGCACCCGCTGGTCGGCCAGGTCGTAGGCCTGCGTGTCGGGATGAAGCTCGCCGATGCCCTTCAGGCCCGCCTCGGCGCATCGGGACGCCTCCTCGGCCGCCTTGGAGCCCCACGCCGGATTGATGCCGGCGAAGCCTGCGAGACGCGTCGGGTAGCGGCGGACCGCGTCGACTATGTAGTCGTTCGCCTCGCGGGCCAGTCCGATGTCGGTCCAGCCGATGCCCATCGCGACGGACAGGCCAACCCCGTCCCCGTCCATGGCGGCTATGAGCTCCTCCGCAGAAGCCATCTTCGATTTCGGGTCGACGTAAAGCTCTCCGAGCGTGGAGTCTCTGGCGACGTAGCGCTCGCGCTCAGCCGTGGTCCACGGCGGGAAGATGTGCGTATGAAAGTCGACTATCACGGGAGGTAGCCGGAATGGCGCGGGAAGCTCAACGCCCGGCAGGCCCATCGAACGGCTTGCGCGCAACCACCCACAGAAATGTCTCGGACTCCCCCTCGGCTCTTGTCGTTTCCTCGTTTGCCGAGACGATTTGAAGGCCCGCCTCGCGCACCATGCGCCGATTGGTCTCGCTATCGTGGCTGCTCCAGTACATGGGCGCGCCGAGCCACTGCTCCTGGTAGTCGGCCTCGACCGATCTGGCTCCCAGGGTCCCCACGAACAGCCCTCCGGGGCGGAGCCAAGACACGATGGCACTCAGCAACGCGGGCTGCTCGTCGCGGGGCAGGTGGATGATGGCGTAGAAGGCCGCGACCGCATCGAAGCTCTCCGGTGGGAATCG
>JADFIF010000177.1 GCA_022566795.1 Chloroflexota bacterium | reverse complement strand
GTCTCGGCGTCCGGCTCCTCGACGAGGATGGGCTGGAACCTGCGCTCCAGCGCCGCGTCCTTCTCGATGTAGCGCGTGTACTCCTGCTCCGTTGTCGCGCCGACGCACTGGAGCTCGCCCCGGGCCAGCGCCGGCTTCATCATGTTGCTGGCGTCGATGGACCCTTCGGCGGCCCCGGCCCCCACCACCGTGTGTATCTCGTCGATGAATAGGATGATCTCGCCCTCGGCCTGCTTGATCTCATCCATCACCGCCTTGAGGCGCTCCTCGAACTCTCCCCTGAACTTCGAGCCCGCAACCATCGCGCCGATGTCCAAGGCCAGCACACGGCGGTTTTTCAGCTCCTCAGGGACGTTGCCCGCAACGATGCACTGAGCCAGCCCCTCGGCGATGGCCGTCTTTCCGACGCCGGCGCCGCCGATGAGAACGGGGTTGTTTTTGGTGCGCCTGATGAGGGTTTGCATGACGCGGGCGATCTCCGTCTCGCGGCCGATTACGGGGTCCAACCGGCCCTCCTCGGCAAGACGTGTCAGGTCGATGCTGAATCGCTCAAGGGACTGATACCGGCTCTCGGCCCTCGGGTCTGTGACCCGGTGACCTGCCCTTATCTTTTTCAGCGCCTGATAGACGCTCTCCAAGTTGATCCCGAACTCCGCCACCACCCTGGCCGCGTCGCCCTGGTCTTCCTGGATAGCGGCAACCAGCAGATGTTCGCTCCCGATAAACTCGTCGCTCATGCGCTCCGCTTCTCGTTTCGCCCGTTGAAGCAGAGCCCTGGTTCTCGGCGTATCGAACATCTGCGCGGTCTCATTGAATATCTTGGAACCCTGATCGAGGAGCTGGTGAAGCCTGTCGCGCATGCCCTGCACCGGTACTCCCACTTCCCGGAATATGTCCGCCGGGACGCCGCTCTCTTGCTCCAGCAGAGCCATCAGGATGTGCTCGGAGTCCCACTGGGTGTGGCGGTAGCGGCGCACGACCTCTTGTGACGCCTGAAGGACCGCCTGGGCCTGTTCGGTGAACTGATCTGGTTTTAGCACCATGATGTTTCCTGCCTGTCTGGTTTGTGTTCGGCAGAGCTCCTGCTGAACCCATAACATTATTATATCAAATAACTTGATACGAAGACACTCAACTACTCACGTCGGACTCGGCCCCCGTAGAGGGGAGGGTCGGGCCGGTCCTCAGCGCAGCCGAATGGAGGGATCAGGGCAATGCCCTTGCCAGCGACTATCCTCCCCAGCGGTCTTCGGCGGCCTTGGTAGCGTCAACCACTCCGTGGCTACGCACACAGCGCCGCTCGCAGGTTTGATGCACGACACCTGCGCTTCCGATTCAAATCTTGCGACAAATACGCTCCCCTGGCAAGAGCATGGCGTCGGCGTATGCGGTGATGATTGACGACCCGGCTTGACTCGCGTCCGATGCGGTGGGAGACTTATGCGAATCGGAGAGGCCGTTTGATCATAGACATCCATACGCATACGTTCCCCACGTCCGACGACAGCACTCTCAGCCCCGAAGCGCTGATAAGCGAGGCGAAGCGCGCAGGTCTTGACGGGATATGCATCACCGACCACGATGGATTCTGGAGCCCCAGCGACGTGCTCGAGCTTTCGAGGACTCACGACTACCTCGTGCTCCCCGGTTGCGAGGTGACGACGGAGGAGGGCCATCTCCTGGTTTACGGGCTTGAGCGGTACATTTTCGGTATGCACAGGGCCGCCTTCGTTCGTGACCTGGTCGACGAGGCCGGAGGCGCCATCGTCGTGGCCCACCCGTACCGGCGTGTGTTTCGCGAGCAGTCATCGACCGACCACGACGCCTACGCCGAGATGTTGGACCGAGCCTGTGGCAACTCCGTATTTCCCATGTCGGACGCGGTCGAGGTCCTGAACGGCCGCGGCTCCCAACAGGAGAACGCCTTCGCCGGGGACATGGCCACGCGGCTCCGCATGAAAGGCACCGGTGCCAGCGACGCCCACAAGCTCGACGACATCGGCACCTACGCAACGGAGTTCGAGAGCGCTATCACGTGCCTGGAGGACTTGGTAGCCGAGCTCAGAGCTGGCAGGTTTTCCCCGGTCGTAATGGGGTCCCGGGCCCGCGCGCATACACACCGCTAGGTACACCCTCACCGCTGGGTCGAGTTGTTGCAAATGGCCTCCCCAATCCTAGAAGTCAAAGACCTCCACACCTTTTTCAGGACGCGTGAAGGCGTCGTGAAGGCGGTGAACGGCGTGTCTCTAACGCTTGAAGAGGACACTATCCTGGGTGTGGTCGGCGAAAGCGGCGCCGGAAAGACCGTCACAGCCCTCTCTATCCTTCAGCTTGTGCCGTTCCCCGGTCAGATCGTCAGCGGCAGCATCCGCTACAACGGCAAGGAGCTGTTGGGCTTGAGCGCCGAGCAGATGCGACCGCTCCGAGGCAAGGAGATCTCACTGATTTTTCAGGACGCCGCAGCGGCGCTGAATCCTGTGATCCCCATCGGCAAGCAGGTCGAAGAGATCATACGGGAGCACACCAGAATGGGGCATCGGCAAGTGCGGGCGATGTCGGTAGACCTGTTGACCCAGATGGGTATTCCAGACGCGAGTCGCATGATGGACCGTTACCCCTTCCAGCTTAGCGGGGGAATGGCCCAGCGGGTGATGCTGGCAATCGGAGTGGCGATGAAGCCGCGCGTTCTCATTGCGGACGAGCCCACCTCGAACCTCGATGTCACATTGCAGGCCGAGATCCTGCAGCGACTCAGGCAGATGAGGCACGAGAACCACTCCTCGATAATGCTCATAACCCACGACCTGGGCGTCATCGCTCAGATGGCGGACAACGTTGCCGTCATGTACGGCGGGATGATCGTAGAGTACGCCGAGACGCGGGCCCTCTTCGCCCGGCCCGCCCACCCCTACACCTGGGGGCTATTTCAGGCACTGCCCAGGCTCGATTCCACGGCCCGTGCGCTCACGCCCATGCGCGGAGCACCCCCGAAGATGGTCGACCCGCCCGACCAGTGTCCATTTCTCCACAGGTGCCCGAAGGCAACGAACCAGTGCCGCACCGAGCCACGGCCCAAGCTGCAACAGGTCGGCGCCGGGCATCAGGTGGCATGCTACAACCAGATCTCCTACGCCGAGGCGTCCGAAGCTCGCTAGCGGCGAGATTTCAGCGCCACGTTCTCCTCTTCTGAGCGAGCTCGGCGGTATGATCTCCAGCCACTCCAATCGCAGCCGCCTGCCCGACTCATCACGCCTTCTCGCCGCGGCGGACGAGCGAAGCAATCGAGCGAATTCCCATCACTCAAGCCGGGACCGGCCCGTCGACCGACCGCGACAGGGCCGACTGAGTCATATCCACGTGGGAATGCGCAGAGCCGCCGCCAACGATTGCGCGATAGCGGACGGGATACCCGGCGTCCTCCACATCCCATCCCGCCACCTCAGCGTCGCGTCGATGCGGACGCCACTTCGGCCACCAAGAGGTCCAACGCCAGCTGATCGTCCAGTTCGCCCGTCTTGATGCTCACGTCCGCCTCCAAGAGCTTGCGGTGGATCTTCGCGAGGCTCGCGTGGGAGAGCCGGCCCTCCTGCTCGAGAGTCTTTCGCAGCGGATACCCCGACAGCGAGAGCCGGCCCCCAATCTGGCCGGCCGACACGCCCTGGGCCTTAAGGTCTTTTGCCAGCAGCAGCAGTCTGACCTGCCGCGCCATCATAGTCAGGACGTACGTCG
>JADFIF010000074.1 GCA_022566795.1 Chloroflexota bacterium | reverse complement strand
AAATCCACGAGGAGGTGTTTCGGGGCTCGATATCTGGGGCCATCGCCCACTTCACCAATCCGAAGGGCGAGTTCACCCTCGTCATCGCCGGAAGCGAGGGCGGCCAAGCGCCGGACTCCGACGAAGAGGCGCTCGCATTGGCCTCGCGTCTGCGGGCCGAGGGCGTTCGCGCGCAGGAGGCCGTCGCGGTAGTTGCCGCGGCGACGGGGCTCTCCAGACGGAAGGCCTATCGCATCTGGCTCGACTCGGGAGCGCACTCATGAGGCATCCTCAGTAACTGATCTCAGAATCCTACCCGGGGAATCCAGACGGGCTGACCCCTCTGGCAAGAGGTCTGGGGAGCCTGCCCCGAGCCTGTCGAAGGGATGTGCCCTCAGAGGCAAGACATTCGAGGGCGGGTGGGTGGGTCAGCCGCGTCCGCCTCTTCGAGGCCGTGTCTAAGGGCATAAGCTCCACCGGGTGTCAGCGGCGCCGAGGTCGAGTCGCAAGCACTTGTGGTACGATATAGGCCCGATTTCCAGCTGGTGCGCAACTAGAGATGAGCGAGCGAATCCTCGTGGCCGTGGCGTGGCCCTACGCCAACGGCTCGGTCCACATCGGCGCCGTGGCAGGCGCCTACCTCCCACCGGACATCTTCGCCCGCTACCATCGGATGAAGGGCAACGACGTACTCATGGTGTCGGGCAGTGACGCCCATGGCACCCCCGTAACGCTGGCCGCCGAGGAACGCGGCGTCTCCCCAGAGGCTTTCTACTCCGAGTACCAGGCCGAGATGCTCGACGGGTGGCGGCGGCTCGGCATCAGCTACGACCTGTTCACAACGACGCACACGCAGAACCACACGGAGGTGTCCCAGGATATCTTCCTGAGGCTGCGCGAGCAGGGGTACATCTACACCGACACCACGGAACAGCCCTTCTGCGAGAATGACGGTCGCTTCCTCGCCGACCGCTACGTGGAGGGGACCTGCCCCCACTGCAGTTACAACAGGGCACGGGGCGACCAGTGCGACAACTGCGGCCGCACTCTCGACCCGCAGGACCTCATCGACATGGTCTGCAAGATCTGCGGGACCACGCCGGTGGTGCGGGAAACCGAGCACTTCTTCCTGAAGCTCTCCGCCTTCGAGGAGCCACTGCTCAAGTGGGTCCGGGCACAGACGCACTGGAAGCCCAACGTGCGGAACTTCACCCTCGCCTACCTGGAGGGAGGATTGCATGACCGGGCCATAACTCGAGATATCGAGTGGGGCGTACCCGTGCCCGTTGAAGGGTACGAAGACAAGCGAATCTACGTCTGGTTCGAGGCTGTCATCGGGTACCTCTCGGCGTCCAAGGAGTGGGCGCAGGCCAAGGGCACGCCGGAGCGGTGGGAGGATTTCTGGCGCAAAGAGTGCCGCGCCTACTACTTCATGGGAAAGGACAACATAACCTTCCACACGGTCATCTGGCCCGCCATGCTGATGGGCTACGGCGGGCTCAATCTCCCCTACGACGTGCCGGCAAACGAGTACCTGAACCTGGAGGGACTCAAGTTCTCGACGAGTCGCAACTGGGCCATCTGGCTGCCCGACTACCTAGACAGGTACGACCCTGACCCGCTCAGGTACGCGCTGACCTCCAACATGCCGGAGACCAGCGACTCGGAGTTCTCGTGGCGCGAGTACGTGCGTAGCAACAACGACGAGCTCGTGGCGACCTACGGCAACCTGGTCCATCGCGTGCTGACGATGTCTGCGCGCAACTTCAACGGCATGGTCCCCGATGCCGGCGAGCTCGACGACTCGAGCCGCGACCTTCTGGCACAGGCCCGCCAGCGGTTCCAGGAGACGGCGCAGAGCATCGAGGTCTGCCGCTTTCGGATGGCGCTGCAGGCCGCCATGTCGTTGGCCCAGGCTACGAACCGCTACCTCGACCAGAAGGCGCCGTGGAGGCAGATCCGTTCGGACAAGAGCGCCGCCGCGACAACTCTTTGGGTCAGCCTATCTGTGATCAACTGCCTCAAGACTCAGCTCTATCCGTTTCTCCCATTCAGCTCCGAGGAGCTGCACCGGATGCTAGGCTTCGAGGGGTCCGTCAAAGACGCGGGCTGGGACTGGGCGGAGGATGCGCTGAAATCTGGCCAGCTCCTAGGCGAGCCCAAGCCGCTGTTCACGAAGCTAGACGAGGCTCTCATCGAGGCCGAGCTGCAGCGGATTGGGCAGGAGGCGAGCGCCTAGGTCCCGGCATCCGCCGACGATCGGATCCGAGAAGGAGAGCCGTGATCTCGGGCTATTGATGCAAGCAACATCCATATACGAGCCCATTCAGCAGAGTTTGACGCGGGTCGAGGCAAGCCTCAAGACGCTTGGCAGCGACCTCCAGTTCCCCTTTCTGTCCGAGGTGCTCGGCCACGTATTCGATACCACCGGGAAAGCGATGCGGCCCGCGATCACATTGCTTTCGGCCAACTTCCATCCCCACGAGAGTCGCATCGTCGAGATCATGGCGACGGCGGTCGAGCTGCTGCACATTGCATCGCTCATCCACGACGACACGGTCGACGAGTCGAGCGTGCGGCGTGGACAAGCGACCGTTGGCAGCCTGTGGGGACGCAACGTGGCGGTCCTCGTGGGCGACTACATTTTCGCCGCATCGGCGACTCACGTCTGCGACACCGGGAACGTTCGCGTCATCCGCCGCTTTTCCGAGACGATCATGGAGCTGTCCCGTGGCGAATTATCGGAGATGGTCGAGTCCTACGGCCGTGATCAGACCAGAGAGCAGTACCTGAGGCGCATCTACAACAAGACGGCCTCGCTCTTCACGACCGCCGGCGAATCCGGCGCCATTCTTAGCGGCGCCCCAGAAGACGTGGCCCAGGGGCTAAAGGCGTACGGCTACAACCTGGGGATCGCCTTCCAGATGGTCGATGACATTCTCGACTTCGAAGGGACCCAGGAGGAGATCGGCAAGCCGGTCGGGAGCGATCTGGCTCACGGGATCATGACGCTGCCGGCGATTCGAGCTGTCGAGCTCTATCCCGATGACAAGACCATCGATGCCCTATTCCGTGACCCAGACGATCCCGTTCATCTCCAACGCGCCGTCGAGATGATCCAGAACTCAGCGGCTATGTCCGACTCTTACGGCGAGGCCCGCGACTTCTGTGCGAAGGCGGTTGACGCACTCGACGCCCTCCCCCGCAACGTCTCGCGAGAGTCCCTCGAAGCACTCGTGGAGTACGTCATCGCGCGGCGCAGGTAGCGCCTCAAACCTCCCACACCACGCGGCCGCCAACCAGAGTCTTCAGCACGCGAATGTCTCGGACCTCGTCGAGTGTGACGCGCAAGGGATCACGGTCCAGCAACACGAAATCCGCCAGCTTGCCCACCTCTATCGAGCCCTTGTCCGCCTCCTGCGACGCCGCGAAGGCGCCCGCGATCGTGTGGGCACCCAGCGCCTGCTCGACGGATGTGTTCTGCGAAGCATTGAGTAACGCCCCGCCTCGAGTCCGCCGCGCCGCCGACGCCCATACGTCCAGCATCGGGTTCGGCTCGGTGGCCGGCGCGTCCGAACCCGATGCCACGCACAGGCCAGCCTCGTGCAGGGATTTCAGCGGATAGAGCCACGGTTGCCTCTCGGGGGTTACGCCGGTAAGGTAGCGGCGACCCCGATGGTACACGAATCCAGGCTGCGTAACGACCAGCGCCTTGGCTGCGACCAATGCGTCGACGGCGTCCGGAGGACACTCCGAGCAGTGCTCGACCCGATGCCGCAGCTCGACGCCTCTTCCGCCGCGGGCTCTGGCGTAGGCAATGGCCTCTGCGGCGGCCTTCACCGACTCCGCCTCAACGGCGTGAATGGCAACCGGAAAACCAGCCTCCTGAGCCTCACCCACCAGCGCCCTGAGCTCCGTGACATCGGGATGGAGCGCACCTGCCGTCGCGGTGAGCATGATCTTCGCGGGCCCGAGATTCAACTCGAGATCGCCGTGCCCAAAACCCATGCCCCTGTCCGCAAACTCACTCAGATGGGTCGCTCCCGCCATCATCGTCAGGCGGGCATCGAACAGGCCGGCGCTCTTGATGCTTGCAAAAAGCTCCCAGCGATCGATGGAGTTGGAGGCTGTGGCATCCTGGACCGACGTTACACCTCGAGAGAGCAGGTGGCTGTTCGCGAGCCCAACGCCTCGAAAGAGGTCACCTTTGCTCATCGGGGGTATTCTCCCGTCGAGGTAGCCGTCCATCTCCAGCAACACGCCCGAGGGCTGCCCCGTACCGACGTCTCGCTCGATGACTCCGCCCGGTGGCTCCGCCGTCGACGCGGAGATGCCCACGCGTTCGAGGGCCAGGCTGTTGAGTACAACCGCATGACCGGAGCCGTGGCTCAGTCGAACGGGATGGAAAGGCGCGGCCTCGTCCAGGTCCCAGCGTGTCGGATGGCGCCGCTCCCGCAGCTCCAGCTCGTCGTAGCCCGTTGCGCGGACCCACTGACCGTGTGGGGTGATCGAGGCGCGATGGCGCACCGCGTTCTTGATGTCGGAGATCGCGGAAACGGCTAGAGGGCCGCAATCTACCGCCAGCAGGCTCGACGCGTAGGCGAGCACGTGGCAGTGAGCGTCGATGAACCCCGGTACCAAGGTGGCGCCGTGGCAATCGATAAGCGCGACGCCCCGCCCAACGGAGGTAGCAAGGGGGTCGTCGCTGGAGACTCGCGAGATCCGGCCATCGCGGACGGCGACAGACGACGCCACGCGGCGACGGCCGTCGAGGGTCAGGACGTTGGCGTTGTGGAGAACCGTGTCGGCAGAGGCATTCTGAGAGGACATGCGAGCGCCAAGCCGCCAGTGCCGTAGTCTGGCCAGCGCGGTAGTCTGGCCAACGCAGTAGTCTGGAAGGACCGCCGCTACCGGGCCACGGACTTCGGGGTGGCCTCGATACGCCTGACGACGATCTTTTCGCGGTCCATCATCTCCGGGATCTTGGGGGCGATCTCGTTCTTCCAGGTATCGCTCTCGTAGACTGCTTTATACAGGCGTTCCCGCTCAGACTCGCTCTCGAACCGTCGAATCCAGATGTAGAGGTCGTCCTCTTCCTGACCGACGAAGCTTCCCACGATGACCATTCCCTTCCCCGACTGAAACGGGATGATCTGCTCCTCCATGAATCTGACCCAGTTCTCCCTCTGGCCAGGCATGGTCCGGTACTCTCTCAGCTCAAAAAACACCTTTTTGCCACTCCTCAGTCGTAGATTTTCAGTACTTAGCTGGACCTTGTACAAAGGCAGGTCTACCTAATTCGGATGTATTGGCTTTGATTCGTGAGCACCTGTGTTATGCGCCGAACACTTATTGGATGTCGTATGGGAAACTCGACATGCCAAACGTATCTCCGTCACCGTTCAACCGTAGTTGAGGATATCCTGCGCTGCGCTCGTTCGATGTACAAAGTCGGGCTTAGAAATTATCTCAAAAAGGCAAAGGCCTTATTCCTACCCACCCGCCCAAAGGGTCTTTGGCTCCTGGGGGGCACATCCCTTCGACAGGCTCAGGGCAGGCTCCCCAGACCCCTTACCAGTCCCGACTCGTCGGGATCTGGACTCCCCGGACGGGATTTTGAGATAGTCGCTTAGCGACAAGCCTCCGCATGACCGTCGCGCCGATACGTTGTTTCAGTGGCCCGGCGGGGCGGGTTTGAAAACCGACCGTCCCCGAGTTTCCACCGCTGAGCTCATTTCTGGTTGCTGGCCAGCAGGTCGGCGCGGCCTCCCCACTTGTCCAGGAAGCGCCGGAAGTTCTTGCGGCTCAACTCGTCGCGCTCGCCCTCGGGTAGCGCACTCCAGACCCTGTGCTCGTGCTGCCGGACCGGCAAGGCGGGATCGGCCACGACGCGATAGCCTTTGTCTTTGAAGTGGAAGCTGTAGTCCAAGTCGAGGTTGCGATAGAACCTGAAGCTCTCGCGCATCAATCCGACGTCTTTCAGCCGGGTGCGCCTGAAGCAAAAGGAGTAGGCCTGCATGGCGTCCATATCGCCCGATTCGCCCTCCCCGTCGTGGAAGTGATGCAGGTCGTCCGTGCGCAGTCCAAAGGGCCCAACGACGCCAACCGCGTCATCGGCCAGGACCTTGTCGACGGGGCCGAAGAGGTCGCCGACGATCTCCGCGCTGGTATCCATCATCACGATGGTCTTGCCCCGGCACTGCTTGAGCACGATATTCTTGGCCGCGCCCTCACCCAGCACATGGTCGGCGTGGAGGACGCGAACCCTCGGGTCCGCCTTAGCCATCTGTTCGAGCCAATCGCCGGTCCCGTCGGCAGACCCGTTGTCCACGACGACGACCTCTCCCCGGTGGCCGTCAAGCCATCGGAGAGCGGACTCGACACACCGCACGACGTCGCCGGCGTAGTTACACGCGACCAGACCCACGGAGAAGTCAGTCTCATCCGGACTATCCACAAGCGAGGGGACCTCGGCCGACGATGAGACGGTGCTCCAGCCCTCGCGTCGCTTCTCCCAACGGGTCTTGGGGCGGACTCGGCTGCCCGAGGACGTGTCCTCCACGACGTACCCCTGTTGGTCGAGGTCGGCGCGAAGGTCGTCTGCTTCCTTGTAACGGCCTGCGCCGCGCAGGCCGGCTCGCCTTTCAACGAGCCGCTGGATCTCGGCCGGTACTCGATAGGCCTCGACGACGCCTTCGAGGTCGAGTCCCAAAACGCCGTCGAACTCACGCAGGATCTGGACCTTAGTGTGTCCGGGTAGGTCGGAGCCCACGAGCTCCCAGGTTAAGGCCAGAGCCCCAGGCATATTCAGGTTGTCGTTAGCGAGCCCCAGGAAGCGGTCACGCCACTGAGTGATGCTCTGCGTATCCGACTCCGGGAGCTCGTGAAGCTGGCTCCACTCCCACACCCTGTTGCGAAGTCGCAGCAGTCCCCGTTGGGCGGCCTTCAAAGCGCCGAAGGTGAAGTTCAGCCTCGTCCGGTATTGGGCTGTCATGCAGAGGTAACGGAACGCGAGAGGGTCTATGCCCTGGGCCTCAAAGTCTTCCAGGATGAAGGAATTGCCCGCCGACTTAGCCATCTTGACGCCGTCGGCCAGCAGGTGCTGCCCGTGAACCCAGAGGCTGACGACCGGCTCCCCGGTGAAGCCTTCGCTCTGGGCAATCTCGCCCTCATGATGAGGGAAGATGTTGTCGACGCCGCCCGTGTGGATGTCGAACCGACGGCCAAGGTACTTTATCGACATCGCCGAGCACTCGATATGCCAGCCCGGAAAGCCATCTCCCCATGGGCTGGGCCACTTGAGCTCTCTGCCGGGCTCCGCCTTCTTCCACAGGGTGAAGTCCCGCGGGTCGCGCTTTAGCGGGTCGGGCTCGACCCTCACCGCCTCGAGAAGCTCGGCCTCGTGGATGTTTCCGGACAGCTTGCCGTAGCCGGGGAACTTGGCAACCTCGTAGTAGACGTTGCCCTCCACCTCGTACGCGTACCCCACTTCGACGAGGCGTTCGACGATATCGACCATCTCCTGGATATGGTCCGTAGCCTTGGGTAAGACCTTTGGCCGAGTGATGCTGAGCCGGCTCTCATCGCGTAGGAAACGGTCGGTGTAGAACTCGGCGATCTGTGCGGGCGTCTTCCCTTCGGCGATGGCCGCTGCGATGACCTTGTCCTCGCCTCGCTCCAACACCTCCTGCCGCATGTGCCCGACGTCGGTGATATTCTTCACGTGGTTGACCGTCAAGCCTTGCACCTCGAGGACGCGGCGAATCCAGTCGGCCATCAGGTACGACCTGAGGTTGCCGATATGGGCATCGCGATAGACTGTCGGGCCACACGTGTACATCGACACGGTACCCGGCTCCACCGAACGCACCTCGTCGAGCCGTTTGGTCAACGTGTTGTAGAGCTTCAGCAAGACTGCACCTGACTTGCGACTACCTTCGCACAGAGCAATTCTAACCCTGGCGCCTTGGAATGTCTAACGTTGGATGGCCTTCTGTAGGGAAGGAGGTCCGCGCCTGCCGAGCGGGAGCCGCGAATGACTCGGGCCGGACAGAGCGAGGATATAGGACCGCGCGCTGCCAACTGCAACGCAGCGGCGCTCTAGGCGCCGCACCGCCTTGAAAGCTAAGAGACCGTCATCACTCTGAGCAGGTTTGTGCCTCCGGGAACACCGATAGGAAGGCCGGCTACCAGCACCACGATGCTGCCGGGGCCAACGCCGGCGGCCTTGACGACCTCCTCTTCACCGCGTGTAAAGAAGTCCTCCACCGTCTCGAGGCCCTCGATCACGACCGGCGTTACACCCCACCTCAAGGTGAGCCGGCGCTGCACGACCTCGCTCGGGGTCAGCGCCAGGATCGGGGACATCGGACGGTATTTGGAGACCCTGTCAGCGGTGCTGCCCGACTCAGTAAAGGCCACGATGACGCTGGCTCCGAGCTGGTGGGCCGTGCGGCAGGCGTCGTAGCTTATGGCGTCGTCTGTCTGGCTCCGGAGTTGGCGCGCCTTCTCTCGAAGAATATTCTCGTACGGCAGCGCCCGCTCCGCTTCGAAGGCTACCCGCGACATCACCAGCACGGCCTCCACCGGGTTCTCTCCGACCGAGGTTTCTCCCGAGAGCATCACAGCGTCTGTCCCATCGAAGACGGCGTTGGCCACATCGGTGACCTCGGCCCTGGTCGGGATCTTCGATCTCACCATCGACTCCAGCATCTGAGTGGCCGTGATCACAGGCTTCCCAGCGGCGTTGCACCTGGCGATGAGGTCCTTCTGGATAACCGGCACCCGGGCCAGAGGCACCTCGACTCCCATGTCGCCGCGCGCCACCATGATGGCATCCGTTGCATCCAGGATGCTATCGAAGCGCTCGAGCGCCTCCGCAAGCTCGATCTTCGAGATGATGCTGGGCACCGAGCCGTGCTCGGCCAAAATCTTGCGCGCGGAGGCGATGTCGCGGTCCGATGTGACCATCGACAGCGCCACGAAATCGGCGGCGTGTTTGGCGGCGAACGCCAATGCGCCCTTGGTCCGCTCATCGGGGAACGGCTGCGATGGGGAGTGTCCGGGTACGGCGACGCCGCGCCGCTCCGTCAGCCTTCCACCGGAAATTACCACGCACTCCACCTCGACGCCACGCACAGCAACGCACTCAAGCTGTATCAGGCCATCGTCGAGCAGCACGGGGTGGCCCACGATCGCGTCGCGATGGATGCCCGGCGGCGCCACACTTACCAGCTCCTCGGTGCCGATGACGTCGTCGCTGGTAAGGGTCAGCCGGCTATTCGGCCTCAGCTCGATGGCGCCGGGCGCCAGAGGGCCGGTCCGGTACTTGGAGCCAGGCACATCGACCATGATGCCGACGGGCTTCTGCGTCGCCTCAGACGCCCTGCGTACCAGCTCGATGGCGGTTGCATGACTTTCCAGGGTGCCGTGAGAAAGGTTGAGCCGCGCCACGCTCATCCCGCTCTCGACCAGCGCCTGAATCTGTGCCTGAGATTCCGTCGACGGCCCCAGCGTGCAGACTATCTTGGTCTTGGGCCGCCCAATGCGGCCGCCACCGCGGTCCACTACCACAGGTCCCCCTTTGGCTCCATATTATACCAACGCCAGGGGCACAACTAGGTGCAGCTAAGCTAGTACTCAGAGGCTATCGCAAAATACCGTCCGGGGAGTCCAGAGGGGCTGACCCCTCTGGCAAGGGGTCTGGGGAGCCTGCCCAGATACTGTCGAAGGGATGTGCCCCCAGGAGCCAAGACCCCGAGGGCTGGTGGGAACATGGCGTTTGCCTTTTTTGAGGTATTTTCTAGGTCAGCAAGAGCGCGATACGTACTTTTCCCGCCCGCCCACACGCCCGTGAGGATTAGGGGTTGGGGGACACCCCCAACCCCTGCGAGTCCCGCCAAGCCCCTGGGAGCCTTTTCGAGGGTGGGCGGTGGGCTGTATCAAGACTTATGCAACGAAGCACTAGTCTTTGCCACTGGGCAGCCGGTATTTCAGCCGGCACGAAGAAGAGCTGCTACCCCTCGAGGGCCGATTCCTTTACAATGGCTGGCGCGCCGTTCCACATCTCGGCGGCGCCGTCGCGAGGACTTAAATGCCGACCCTCTCCATCAAACGGCTGTTTGACCTCCAAGAGCTCGACCTTCAGGCTGTGTCCTACCAGAAGTCCCTGACCGAGGTACGCGCGACACTCTCTGACGATTCGGCGGTGGCAGCCGCCCAGGCGCTAAAGGAAAAGGCGGAGTCACAGCTGTCGGACGAAACCGCGGCAAGACGTCAAATCGAATCGGCCGTCCAACGCCTCAACGAGAGGCTGCAGGCCGCTGAACGCCGTCTGTATGGCGGCGGCGTCACCAAAGCGCGAGAGCTATCGGCGTCCGAGGAGGAGCGCGCCGCCATCGTCGCCGAGCGGGCCGAAGTAGAAGACAAGCTGCTGGGGCTCATGGTCGGCATCGATGAGCTAGAGGCCATGAGAGACGGAGCCAAAGGGGAGCTGGCCCAGCTTGAGACCCAGCGGGTTGAAGACCATCCGCGGTTGCGGAAAGAGGAGAAGCGACTCGTAATGGAAGTCGACAGGCTCCGGCAGGCAAGGGAGTCGATGCTTCCCGAACTCCCCCCGTCGGCTCTGGCACTCTACGAGACGATCCGCGCGACGCGACACGGGCAAGCGGTGGCCAAGGTGGAGAGGGGCATGTGCCAGGGTTGCCGCATCGTTCTGCCCGAGACCGAGCGGCGGCAGGCCAGAAGCGGCCAGAGCATCGTCCAGTGCAGTAGCTGCCAGCGAATCCTCTACACGGTGTGATCCACAGATGCGCGCGCTCGGGTACTATCGTTCGGAAGACGGGGGCGCCTCCCTCGAAACACTTGAGGAGGCCTTTCGAGAGTACTGCGACCTCAACTTTCACCAGCCCGTCAAGACTTTCGGCGACGTCCCAGATGGGGACTCCAGCGAGCGCCCTGCATACGACCGGATGTCGGCGTACATCCGCGAGTCCGGTAGCGAATTCCTGATCGTCGTCCCCGATGCCCGCCACCTGGGGCTCGATCTAGAGTCCGTCGCCAGGGCCGTCGTAGAGCTTGAGGCGACTGGCTCGAAGGTAACGTGCGACGACGACGATTTCCCCGACCCGCTCCAAAACGCGTTCCAAACTCTTGGGGTGAAAGGGGTGTCGCGGACCCGCTCCGACCGAATCAAAGAGGCCATGCGGGAGCGGGCCTTGAAGGGAAAGGGCCTCGGCAGACCCCCCTACGGCTACAGGAACGGCGCGAGGGGCGGGCTTGAGGTTGTCAAGGACGAAGCGCCGGTAGTCGAGCTGATGTTCCGCCTCTACACCGGCGAAAAGATCGGACTGCGGCTGATCGCTCAAGACCTCAACGGGCGCGGCATAAAGACCCGTCGCGGGGGCCAATGGAACGTCGTCACAATCCGAGACATCCTCAAGAATCCAGTCTATACAGGCACCTATACGCGTTTCGGCTTCAGGGTTCCAAGGAGTCACGAGGCCATCATCGATGGCAAGGTCTTCAGGACGGCCCAGGATGAAACCGAATCGCGGCGGCCCGTTGGCAGGGTGGTGAACTCCGAGCCCTTCGTGCTTTCCGGCCTCGCTTACTGCGCATCCTGCGGCAACACGATGATGGGAGTCACTCGAAGGCAGACGTGGAAGCGCAAGGACGGGCGAAGGTCCCAAGGGGTGTACCGGTACTACCAGTGCCAGTCGCGAAACAACCTCAGCGTCTGCGACTACCATACCTGGCGCGCGGCAAAGCTTGAAGGAGCAGTGCTCTCCCAGCTTCCGCCGTTACTGACCGCCAGCGCCACGGCGCTAGCCTCGAACAGCGCTAGCCTTCGAGAGGAGCGGCACACCAGAGTCCAGAATGCGGAGCGTCGATTTGTTAAGGCCATGCGGCGGACCGCCAGCGGACAGGGAAGCATCCAGAAGCTCGGGTGGCATCTCACTCAGCTCGACCGCGCTCGCGAGGTGGCCCAGGACGCCAGCCCGCCCGCCGACGTCGACACCGTGCTCGCCGGATGGGAGTCGCTCACGATCGCCGACCGCCAGAGATTCTTGAAGGATCGGATCGAACGAATCGTCGTCAAGGATGACTCCGTAGAGGTAGTTGTTCGGCGCTAGCGAGGTACCCTGCCCTTTGACGGCAGCTTCGGCCGTCCTCAACGTCCTCGTTCATATCCTCGATGGCGACCGGCCGTCTTCCGATGCTGCTCACAGGGCAACAGCCCCATGCTAAAATGAGGGCGGCTCAAGGTAACCGGGCGACCGCCGTCCTTCCCACGGGCCCGTCCCGCGGAAGGAGGGAGGAAAGTCCGAGCTCCACCGGGCAGGATGCCCGCTAACGGCGGGGCGGGGTGACCCGACGGAAAGTGCCACAGAAACATACCGCCCCTCCCTTCGGGGAGGGGCAAGGGTGAAACGGCGAGGTAAGAGCTCACCGCTCCGGTGGTAACATCGGAGGCCAGGCAAACCCCATCCGGAGCAAGGCCTAATAGGGGGACCAGGGTGCCCGGTCCGGCTGTCTCCGTCACCGGAGACGCCCGGACTCCGACACGTCGGAGCCCATCCCCGGGTTGGCCGCTCGACCCTTCCGGCAACGGAAGGGCTAGATAGATGGTCGCCGCCAGCCCGCCACGTGGGAGGAAGCCCGCCTCGGCGGATGTAAACCAGTGTGCGGCCTGGTACAGAACTCGGCTTACAGGTTGCCTTGGGCCTTTCATTTAAATATTCCTCCCATGAAACTGAGTTTTCAGTATAGAAGTCGTAATCCGCCAAGTCAACACCGATTGGACGGCTGCGGCCAGTGCTTTGTCTGTATCTGGTTGGGACACGTACCGCTCCTTTCGTGAGGCAGCCTCTACCCTCACTTCAGGAGCTCACACCACCTCCACACTCTCGGGTTCTGTTCTCCTCAGATGTGTCCCACTATCGCTGAAGGTCTACAGATAGTGACGGTGGTGGGGTCGTCGGTTCCCGGTGCGGAGCCACTCCAATGATCGAAGGAATAGCCCGGAGTAGGGATCGCGGTGAGTTACACTGGCGCCGAACCCGTTGGTGCCGCCGGGAGGGGCTAGCGAACCCGCTCCTGGAGGGCTGATGTTTACGTTGAGGTGTAAAACTCTGTCGGGATCCCAATTGGCAGCTCTTCCCTGCTTAGAAGGAGGAAGGCGGTATGCGCACTCTCGATCTCAATCAGCAGCACGTGGTCTGGGAGGTTCTCCAGATTATCTGAGTAATGGCCTAGTAGTTTCTCTGGGCTCACTGAGAACGTGGTCTGGGAGGTCTCTAGATGATCTGAGCAATGGCCTAGTAGTCTCTCCGGTCAACTTAGCACGTGGTCTGGAAGGGTCTCCGGATCATCATCTGAGTAATGGCCTAGTAGCTTCTCTGGGTTCGCTGAGAACGCGGTCTGGGAGGCCTCCGGATGATCTGAGCAATGGCCTAGTAGGCTCTCTGGTCAACTTAGCACGTGGTCTGGGAGTCTCTATCTATCCACAGCACTGTGTTACGACTCAGGTAAAGGGGTACAGGGGGCTACGCCGGGGACGTGCTACGTACGGTCTCAACTTTTCAGACTGCCCATCTGTGAGCTCCTCTGGCGTGAGAAGTTACCGAGTGCTGCCGAGGTGAGACCGGCAAGGTTAGCCTCCCTGGGTTTGCTGGAGGACTTTCCAGGTCTGGCCTACTCTGAAAACGACGGCCGGCCGGTGGGTGTCCTGTGTGAGCAGAATCTACTCTACGTGCTCTCCGGAAACCGAAGGCAACAATCGGTGGTACCTGAGGACACCAGGGGTCAAATTTCTGGCGGGCTCTTAGCACCAAGCCCAGCTCGACCTCTTCATTTCGGCCGTCCAGGCCCACGATAGCAGGTCGCCACTGAATTTTCATCCGCCAGTGGTGGCACGAATGTGCCATGAGCAACTTCTGACAAGTAGCTGGAGAGCTCGAAGGGCATGCGCGTATTTCGAATCCGATTGGGGTCGCCA
>JADFIF010000073.1 GCA_022566795.1 Chloroflexota bacterium | reverse complement strand
GCAGTTGTTGTAGAAAATGTCCGCAAAAGAAGGCGCGATGATGCACCGAAATCCGTAATTATCCAACGCCCAAGGCGCGTGCTCGCGCGACGAGCCGCAGCCGAAGTTCGCTCGCGCCAGCAAGATCGACGCGCCACGATATCGCGGCTTGTTCAGTTCGAAATCCCGATTCAGCGATCCGTCTTCTTCGAAGCGCCAATCGAAGAAAAGCCCGTCTTCGTCCTTGCCGGCGATATCGCCGTTGTCCTCGATGTGGATCAGCTGTTGCCGATCGTCCGCGCTATTCCACACGAAGATTGGCACCTCGCGCCCGGCCACGACGTCCCGGACCATGACGGCGAGTGAGTCGGTTCTCGCGGAGGCTGATCCGAGAAGCGTGACTCCCAGAACGCGTGTGACGCCAGCCGGGAGGTCATCGACGACTTCGTCGATCTGAGTGCTCTGCGTGAGGTCGGTGAGTCCTCGCCTGCGGATCGTCGATGAGAAGCGTTCCGACTGGATCGTGCCTCCCATTTCGTGCACGACCGGAACCTCGGCGGTGATGATCCTCTCGATCGGAGCCTGACCGCCTTTTACGTCGTAATAATAAAGACGCACTTCAAGCCGAGGCAGCAAGAATAGCAGTCAACACTCACCCTTTAGTGCTTTTTCTTGGAGCTGGTTTTTCTGCGTCATCACAAATGCCTCTTGGAAATAAGATCCGTGACGGTGCGATTCGGCGTCTTCTCAGTATTCCTGAAACAGAGCTGACAAACTCCAATCAGCTGGCCAGGCGTTTTCATGTCTGGCTAGCTGAAAGGGATTGGATGTCCCCTAGAGAGAAGCAGATGTCGGTGGATCAGTTCATTGGTGAACTGACACTTGAACAGGTAGTCCGAGCAGAGGATAGGATGGACCTGGGTCTTCCAACTCTAGTGGAGTTTCGCGAGCGCCACAACAAGATAATCGGATCTCCCGGCTCGGCGGTTCTTGACCTTGCCGAAATCCTAAAACACACGATTGGGCGAATAGTCATAGTCGAAGTCAACTTTGACCTACTCGTTGAGAAGCACATGGAAATTCCACTACGGGTCTTTGTTACAGAAGAGGAATTCAAGGAAGCGCCAGGATATCTTATTCGGTACTTTGGTGGCGAAGAGACGGCAATTCCAGTGTTAAAGCTTCATGGGTCAATCTCCGATCTAGAGTCGTGCGTTATTAGCGTGGAGCAGACCGAGATGGGCATAGGCCCGCCCAAGCTCGACGCATTACAAATGCTAAAAGACGGCAAGAATCCTCTTTCATGGGTGTACCTTGGGTACAGCTTGCGGGATGTGGATATCCGGCCAATATTGGCTAGGGAAGAATTTGCACGCGGAGTCGACGAGCGATGGGTTACACCCTACCTTGATGAAAGTGTGGAGCAATTCGGGATCTTGCATAGACCTTACTGGAAGACGGGGGATTTTCCAACGATCAACGATAGGACTAATCACAGAGACAGCTGATGCGTTTATGTCAGCGCTGCGTATTGCCTTTGAGAGCACCACGTAAGCCCACGTAGTCGCGGCCCAAAGCGTTCTTGACTGCCGTCGAACATACGTGCTATTATAGCACTGACGAGGACTGACCGAGTGGTCAGTTCTTTGCCTTCAGCGACTGATACAGAACGAGACAAAATGGTGCAGAAAAAACTACCTCCGCCGCCCACCGGCACCTGGCCATGCCCTCGCTGGCAGTACACAGTCGGCTGCATCCCTTCGTCCTCGATCCCCTCTCGCCTTCGTAGCTGGCCTCATCTGGTCTCATAAGGTTATCATTCCGTCTCACCGCTGGCTCAAAACCCTTCGCCTACGTCTCACTCGGGCCGAAAAGGTCTTCGATGTCGCGCTCGACCTGTGCCTTCATCTCCGCGGCCTCGACGAAGCCAAGCGACTTGTACGACTCCGGCGTGCCGTACTCCCGCGTCTGGATGACGACCGGCATCGGCACCGCGTGCCCGAAGACCAGCGCCTGCTGCTTCGACTCCAACCGCGCCAGCACCGAGCGCAGCTTTCTGCTGCCCGAGACGCCTTCGAGGACCGCGTTGACGTCGTTCTCGTTGTCCAGCAGGCAGGTGATCTTCGTGCCCAGCTGGCTCATCACCTCGCTGTCGATGCCGCTGGGCCGCTGGTCCACCACCAGCAGCGTCACGTTGTACTTGCGCATCTCCCGCGCGATGGTCCCGAAGATCGTCTGGCCGGCGACCTCTCGGGTGAGGAACTTGTGGGCCTCCTCGATGGTGATGACGAGCGGCTTCGGCTTCTGCGTGTCGTCGCCCATGGCCTGCTCGGTCATCCGAGCGTAGCGCTCGTAGATGCGGCGGGTCAGCAGGTTGGCCACGAGGATGTAGGCCTCCATGTGGCGGCCGTAGCGTCCGAACTCCAGCACGACGTGCATGCCCCGGCCCAGGTAGTTAAGTATCTCCCGCACCGAGTCGTGGGCAGACTCGGCGTCCATGAACCCGAAGCGCTCGAACCTGGAGAGGCGGTTGTGCAGCGTGCCGAGGGCCCCAGGGTTGACGTTGAGCTCGCTCGCGAGCTCCAGGACCTCTTGGCGCGAGAGGGCCAGAAAGTCCCGGAGCCAGCGTCGCTGGCTGAAATGGCGCTGCAGCAAGTAGGCCGCGTCGGCCGCCACCTCGGAGAGGTTCAGCGTCTCCCGCAGCAGCATGATGTCCTCCGGCTCGACCTCCTCGTAGCCGATGCGGACGACGTAGTCGGGGGCCAGCCCGCGGTTGCGGGAGCTCTCCTCGTCCAGCGAGAAGACGGCGACGCGGGACGAGAAGAGCTGCTTCAGGCCCTTGACCTCGGTCTTGCCCTCGCTGTACCCCCGCCAGCCGTACTCGTTCTCCATGTCGAAGACCAGGTTGGTCGCCTCGCCGCTCTGGAGGATGCCGATGAGCAGCAGCCGCGTGAGAAAGGTCTTGCCCGTGCCGCTCTTGCCGAAGACGCCGTTGCTGCGCGTCACCAGGCTGGCCATGTTCAGGCACAGCTTCGTCTCCATGTCCAGCGGACTGCCGATCCAGAAGTTTTGGGTGCTCTCGCCGCCGAAGACCCTCTCGACATCCTGCTCCGAGGCCAGCGCCACCTGGGCGAAGTGAGAGGGCACGGTCTTCGCGGGCTGCGGGCCGTCCATCGCGTCGAGAGGGTCGTTGCTCAGCGTCAGCATGGGCTCCACGGTGATGGTGCCGTAGGCCGCCGTGCCGCTCACGACCTGCGCGATGAAAGGGTCCGACACATCGGGGGGGTTCGTCCGCATCGCGGGGTCCGTCGAGCTGAGGGCGACGTCGGTCACGACGCCGAAGAAGCGCATCCTCTGGCCCGACACGGTGACGTACCGGCCGACCCTGATGTCCTCGACGGAGGTGCCCGGATCGAGCCTCACCTCCATGCCGTCGCTCAGCGAGCCGGCGACCACCATGCCCAGGCGGACTCCTTCGGGAGCGCTTCCGTTCACTTTGCAAGCCTCCTCAGAACTCCATTCAGCCGCTGGACCTCGGCGCCGAGGATGACGGCCAGCTCTCGCCCCGCGTCGACCAGAAACTTCCGCGGGTCGGCGTGGGACTCGCTGGCATGCCGCAGGAAAGCGGCCACGATGTCGTCCGAGGCACCGCCCTGAGACGAAAGCAGGTATGGGACGAACTCCAGCGAGCCGCTGAAGGCTCGCAGCTCCTCATCGCCGCAGCGGTACACGAAGGCATGGATCCGCGGCGGCTGTGGCGGCAGATAAGGCCGCAGCACGCCGCCGTCGCCGTGTCCGACCGTTAAGGACCGGAACTCGGTGAGCAGCAGCCTGTTTAGCTGGGGATTGCTACGGTAAACACCCTCCTCGGTCGTCTCGTCTCGGCCCCTTGCGATGGGGTGTCGCGAGGGGTCCATGCTCCTGGTCTCGATGTTCGCCACGACGCCCAGTGCCGACGGGCCGTCGCCGCAGCGCACGAGAGCGCCCAGCGGCGGCGCCTCGTACAGCTCGTAGCACTGCGTCGTGAACTCCGTCGTCGAGGCCTCGATGACCTCGCCCAGGCGGTCGGTGGGGTTGGATATCATCGAGTTACAGCCATCGGAGCCGCTTTGACCGGCTCTTCTCCGACGAGTAGACCGGCAGCCGCTGGCCGGAGAGCGTGTTCTCCACCTGCTCGACGAAGAAGCGACGGTCGGGGCCGGTCACTACGGCCTGCTCGTGGGCCTCCATTAGGGCGATCGGGTACCCTGGCCCCCGGCGGCACTGGTCGAGGATGAGCGCGTGCGTGAGGCCCAATAACGCCTCGTCCTCCGCGACCCACGATGGGATTTCGACGCGACCGATCTCCTCGCCGGCGTGGAGGTAGAAGAAGTGTACATCATGGCCCTGGTAGTAGTCAGCAACGAGACTAGAGGAGCTGACGAAGACGGCGGAGCGCTCCCCCGGGGCCAGGGTCTCCGCAAACAGCTCGCGGTCGTAGATGCCCCAGGCGCCCTCGTCGCATGGTCGCCGGCCCGGCCGTAGCTGCCCGCAGTGCCGCTCGCACTCGGCGACGTCGAAGGGACAGGTGCGGAGGCGCAGCGCGTTGACTACCTCGGCGCCGCGAGGGAGGCTTATGTAGCTCGCCACCGCAAATCGGCGCTGGCCCGCCAGACGCCTGAGCTCGTCCAGGGCGGCCACGAATCCCTCCTCGATGAGCTCCCTGAGCACGAACTGCCGATTGCCGAATCCGAGCAGGTCGTACATGATGAGCGAGCCGTCCATCAGCGCCAGTGCAGGGATGTCTTCGGGCAGGTCGCGGGCTGCTCTCACCAGGGCGGCGATCTCCTCGACGGTGCGTCTGGCTCCCAGCACGGCGCCCTCGATGACCTGCTCCCGTTGAGGAGACAGGCGGTCGCGGATCACCAGGTCGTCCTCGGCGGCGTAGAGCCGTGGCTCGTTGAACAGCCGGGCGTCGGAGCTCGACCCGTAGGTGAGCACCGACACGCCGATGTTTATGAGGAAGCAGCGCGCCGGCAGGTGACGGTCCACGTCGATGTGCGAGCCGTCGGTGGCCACGACGCAAAAGTCGTCGGGCGCCGCCGGGGCCGCGTGGCGCGCCGCGGGGTCCTCCGGCACGCCCGGCAGCCTCCACGCCAACGTCTGCCGGCTGCTCTGAAGCTTCTCCGCATACTCTTCGGCGTCGAATCGAAGCAGAGTCTCGACGGCCCGCTCTATCCTCGAGCGCCGGCCGGCGTCTCGCGACCTGAGCTCCTGCGCCATGCGGTCGATCTGGATGGCCGTCTGCGTCAGATCCAGGGACATCGAGCCTCCTCACGAACGGTCCGCCGCCGACTGGGGCATTGAGCTCGCCGCCTGTGACCGACGTTCACTACCCGATCTCCATTCGGCCGCTCTCGAAGGTTACCGACTGGCCCTCGAAGGCGAGCTTGGCTTTCGGCAGGCGCCTGAGCTCCTGGCGCACCTGATCGATCCGCTTTTCGGCCTCGGAGCGGGACTCGCCGCGACTGGGGCCACCGACGGCCTCACCCCACAGGTCGCGCTGGGGGATCTTCTCGACAAACCGGCGGAGCTGGCTCAAGAACGCTCGGAAGGTCGTAGTCGAGAGGTCGAGCAAGGGGGTGCGGTCGGTAGGGTCGGCGAAGGTGAGGCGGAACGTCAGATTAGCCTCGTCGGTCGTGGCGGAGAGGTGAAGGGTCGGCTGAGGGCGTTTCGACAGCTGCTCACGTGTCGCCTCATCGACGCGGGCGACTTCCCTCAGCGCCGCCTGGACGACCCGAAGCAGCGACGATAGGCCGGAGACCGGCAGGTTGCAGGAATCGACCGTGATCTCCAGACCTTGGAAGTCCGATGTCTCCTGTCTCTCGGCTGCCATGCGGCCTCCGTCAGGCGGCTATCTGAGGATTCGAGCATCTCCCACCCGGCGAGTGATTCGCCGGTGGTCTAGGTCGTCCATTAGAGCCAGCGCATATTTGCGGCTGGTGCCCAGCAGGTCGCGAACGTCCGCGACGGTGATCTCGCCCTGCTCTCGGATGTACGCCGAGATCTTCTCGACCATCTGCGTGTGTGCCGAGGCCGAGAAGACGACGCTGTCGCTGACCCTGACGACCTTACCCTGGTCGACCAACAGGCTCAAGAGCTCGCCATCGATGGGGGAGTCGGTGGGAGGCGAGAAGGGCTCGGAGTCGAGCCGTCGAAGGTACGCCTCGGTTTCGCCAACCTGCGCCTTCGTCGGCTGCGGGGTGTGGCTCGGCAGCCGCACCAGGGCGCCCTCCTCTGCGATCTCGCCCGTCTCCTCCATGCGGGCCAGGACGTCAGTGAATATCTGGGCGCTCATCCCGAGTCTGCTGCGCAGCTCTTCCCTGGACGCTCCTTTGCGAAGGGGGTGCTGCCCGTGGTAAGAGGCGAGGAAACTCTTGGCCTTGGCCGTGACCGAAGCCCATCCCGAGCCACTGAATATGGACACGCCTCGCCCGACGGCCCTGCGCCCCAACACGACGACGAGACCCTCCGCGGCCATCGCCTCTAGCTCCGTCTTGGCAGTCGCCGGCTGGAGATTCGCCCGGTTTATCAGCGCCTGGAACTCGCTGGGCTCGGACAGCTCCAGAGTCTTGAGCAGGATGTCGCGGTCGGAGCCCTTCTCCATGACGGAGAGTCGCTCGAGGGTGGGCTCGTGCATCCGTCGATGCCTGCGGGCATGTGGCGCGACGATGTCGCCGCCGCCGAGGGTCGCCTGATTGGAGCGAATGACGAAGTAGTCGCCCTTGACCGCGGCCATGGGCTTGTCGAACTTGAGCTGCGCCCAGGTGGTCTCTCCGGGCTCGGCGCGCGCCTTGTCCAGCAGCCTGAGCCGGGCGATGCCCTCGGCGCTGCCCGTGTGCACGGTCACGAACATGTTGTGGCGGACGGCGTGGGGAGCGTCCGGGATGATGCGGAGGTGCACGTCTATGGCCGTTGAGGCGCGTAGCCATCCCGGCGCCGCCAGCACCTCCCCTCTGTCCACCTGGTCGTGCGACACCCCGCTGAGGTTCGCGGCCACGCGAGTTCCCGGCACGGCCACCTCCACCTTCTGCCGGTGGGTCTGGAGTCCTCGTATCCGCGCCGTGTGTCCGGACACGACGAGCTCCATCTCCTCGCCCACCTCGAGGTTGCCGTCGATCAGCGTGCCGGTGACGACGGTGCCGAACCCGGAAATGGTGAAAGAGCGGTCGATGGGCAGCCGCGGCCGGCCGAGGTCTCTTTTTTGCGCCGTGGAATCGAGGATCCTTTCGATTACGGTCACCAGCTCGGGCAGCCCGTCGCCCGTCAGCGCTGAGACCGACACGATGGGTGAGCCCTCGAGCGACGTACCTTTCAGGACATCCTCGACATCGGCTGCGACCAGCTCGAGCCAGTCCTCGTCCACTACATCCTTCTTCGTAATCGCGACGAGCCCGCGCCTGATCTGAAGCAGGTCGAGGATGGCCAGGTGCTCCCTCGTTTGCGGCATCACCGATTCGTCGGCGGCCACGACCAGCATGGCCAGATCGACCCCTCCGACGCCGGCGAGCATGTTGTTGACGAACCGCTCATGGCCGGGGACGTCGATGATGCTGACCTCGTTGCCGTTGGGAAGCTGCATCCACGCGAAGCCGAGGTCGATGGTCATCCCGCGCTCTTTTTCCTCGGCGAGGCGGTCCGGGTCGATGCCCGTAAGCGCCTCGACCAGCGTGGATTTGCCGTGGTCGACGTGTCCGGCGGTGCCTATGACGTACAAGCGTAGCTCTCGCTGAATCTTGGCCGAAGGGCTGAAGCTTTGGGCGTTGCTAATTGGAAGGTTCAGGGGCGGGAGGGGCTCGCCGTTAGGATAGCACAGGGGTTTTGGGCGGGCAATTTCACATGGGCTCTGGCGCGGCTACCTACCCTGAACAGGCGGAGTAAAGGCGGAGTGGTATGCTGGCAACAGGAGCCGGCATCAGGGAGTAGGAGGAGGACGCCATGCACGAAGCCTTAATCATCAGCGGCGCGCGGACCGCGGTCGGAAAATTTGGGGGCGCATTCAAGGACGTTAGCGCGCCGGAGCTCGGAGCGGTGGTCATCAGGGCAGCACTCGAGCGCGCCGGCGTGGCCCCGGATGCGGTCGACGAGGTCTTCATGGGCAATGCCCTTCAGGCGACAGAGGCGGGGTACGCCGCGCGTCTGGCGTCGCTTCGCGCGGGCATCCCCGAGGAGGTACCGACCATCGCCATCAACCGGCAGTGCTCGTCGGGGCTCGAGGCGATCAACATGGCGGCGCAGCTTGTGCGGACGGGAGAGGTCGAGATCGCCGTGGCCGGCGGTACCGAGAACATGAGCCAAACCCCATACCTGCTAGGCTATCAAGCCCGCTTCGACGGCCTTCGCCTGGGCGACGCCACGCTGGTCGACTGCCTCACGGAAGGCCTTGGCTGTCCGGTCAATCGCTACCACATGGGCGTCACGGCCGAGAACGTCGCCGAGCGCTTTGGCGTCAGCCGCGAAGACCAGGACGAGCTGGCCGTCATCAGTCACCAGCGAGCGACCAGCGCCATCAAGAGCGGACGGTTCGCCCGGCAGATCGCGGAGGTCAGCGTCCCGCAGCGCAGGGCCGATCCGATGGTCGTGACGATAGACGAAGGGCCGCGGGAAGATACCACCCTCGAGCGCCTGGCAGCGTTACAGCCTGTCTTCAAGAAGGACGGCACCGTGACGGCGGGGAACGCCTCCACTATCAACGACGGCGCCGCCGCGGTGGTGATCACGTCGGCCGAGAAGGCGGCAGCGCTGGGGCTGACCCCAAGGATGCGCTGGCATACCCGCGGCGTCGCCGGCGTGGAGCCTGCCATAATGGGCACCGGGCCCGTCCCGGCTGTTCGCAAGGCTCTCAAGAAGTCGGGCATGACGCTGGACGACATCGACCTCATCGAGCTGAACGAGGCCTTTGCTTCGCAGGCGCTCTACTGCATGCGAGAGCTAAAGATGGACCTCGAAAAGACCAACGTCAACGGCAGCGGCATCAGCCTGGGGCATCCCGTGGGAGCCACCGGGGCCATCATGACCGTCAAGCTGATGGAGGAGTTGGAGCTACGCGACCAGTCGCTGGGCCTCGTGACCATGTGCGTCGGAGGAGGCCAGGGAGTGGCGACGATCTTCGAGCGTGCCGGCTGAGACGGCACATATTGCAACACATCGTGTATAATAGAACGGGGTTGATGCATCGTGCGCAACGTGGTATAGTTGAAAAAAGAAGCAAGCGTGGAACGAACAGGGTACCTAATGATCAAGGAAGCGGCCGCGCTCTACAATGTGAGCCGCGGCAAACTTCATCGCCTGGTGAAGCAGGGCCGTGTCCGGACCGCGTCAGACCCGCGAGACGAACGGGCGACACTGCTGTACATCGAAGACCTCGACCACCTGTTTGAGTTTTCCGAAGAACCGGCGCGAGAAATGAAGTACGACAGTTGGGTAGGCTCAAGAATAGAGGGCACCGGCCGGTTGACTCAAGAGTTGGCCGACCAGATGGACGAGTTGCGCAAGCGCATCAGCGGCGGCAAGCGCTCGCCCGTCGACAGCGTGGATGTCATCCGCGAGGAGCGGGAAAAGCGCAGCCGGCATCTGGACCGTGTCATCTTTGGCAAGGATTTTGATGAGTCGGCATCATAGGGCGTGACCGTCGTAGTCGACGCCAGTGTCGCCCTGAAGTGGGTTCTCGAAGAAGAGCTCACCGGGGAGGCACTGGCGCTCAGAACGCGATGGATCGAATCGGAGGAGCTGACAATCGCTCCTCCGATTTTTCGTTCCGAAATTACCAACGCGTTGCACAGGGCCGTTCGACGAGGACACATGGATAGTGCGGCCGCCTCGAGCGGCCTGGGGTTCCTTCTGGCGTCGACCGCGATCGACGAGCCTTCGGGACTATACGGCCGCGCCTTCGAGATCGCAGCCGAGTTGAGCCAGGGCGCTACCTACGACGCGCACTACATAGCGCTTGCCGAGCACCGCGAGTGCGACATGTGGACCGCCGACCGCCGTCTGGTACGGGCAGCGCAGCGGCGATTTCCCGCGGTTCGCTGGCTGGGCGAGGTGGCGATTTCTTAGCGGGCCGCTGAAAAACTCTTTCGACCATGCCCTTCGATGTTTCGACAGGCTCACCACAGACCTTGCTCAGGGCAGGCGCCCCAGACCCCTTGCCAGAGAGGTCAGCCCCTCTGCACTCCCGATTTCGATCAGCCTGTTAGTCGAGGAGATCGAGCGGAGCTAGAAAGCCGCTAGGCCCCCACGGACTCCAACAGCTCCAGGTACTTGAGTCCCGCGCCCGTGTTCAGCAGCAAGATATTGTCGTCGGGCGAGAGCTCCTGGTTGGCCAACAGCTTGCTCAGGGCCGCCGCGGTAGCCGCGCCCTCCGGGCAGATGAACATGCCCTCCAGGGAGGCGACCTGCTTCATGTACCACAGAATCTCGTCGTCGGTCACCGTCACCGCTCCGCCACTGCTCTCCCTTAACGCCCTCAAGATCAGGTAGTCGCCTATGCCCGATGGAACCCTGATGCCGGCCGCCACGGTCTGCGCGTCTTGCCAGGGCTCCGCGAACTCGGTTCCCTCCCGAAACGCCCTGACCATGGGGGCGCAGCCCTCCGACTGGACGCAGAACATCTTGGGGCGCTTGCCGTCGATCCAGCCCAACTCCTCCATCTCCTCGAAGGCCTTCCACATGCCGACGATGCCGGTGCCGCCTCCGGTCGGGTAGATGATGGCGTCCGGCAGAGTCCAGCTCATCTGCTCGGCGATCTCGTAGCCCATCGTCTTCTTGCCCTCGACGCGGTAGGGCTCCTGCAGCGTAGATATGTCGAAGAGGCCCGCCTCCTCGGCCTTCTGGCGCGACAGCCGGCCGGCGTCTGTGATGAGGCCGTCGACGAGCGTCAGCTTTCCTCCCGTGATGGCAACCTCCTTCAGGTTGGAGTCGGGCGCGTCCCTGGGCATGAAGACGTAGGCCTCCATGTCGCCCTTGGCCGCGTAGGCCGTCATGGCGCCGGCGGCGTTTCCAGCCGACGGCATCGTCAGCTTGGTGATCCCCAGCTCCTTTGCCTTCGACACCGCGGCAGAGAGCCCTCGGGCCTTGAAGGACCCCGTCGGGTTCAGGCCTTCGTCTTTGATGTACAGCGCGGAGCAGCCCATCTCCGGCCCCAGTCGCTCGGCTTTGAAGATCGGCGTGTACCCCTCGCCGAGGGTGATGACGTTGGCTTCGTCTCGCACGGGCATCATCTCGAAGTACCGCCACATGTTGGCGGGGCGCGACGGAAGCGCGTCGCGGTCGAAGCCCGCCTTGGCCGCCGCCATGTCGTACCGGGGGTACAGCACCTTGCTGCAGTCTGGGCAGGTGCGCTGCGGCTCGTCGGCGGAGAACGTGCCGTGGCAGTAGGTGCACTCGAGGTGGGTCAGGTAGCTCTTCATGCTTTGGCCTCTTGCTGCGGGTTCGGTCACGATGGTGGTGCGCGGGGCTCGTAGGTTGGTTTCTAAGTCTATCAGACTGTCTGCATCGTTGAGGTCGGCGGCGTTGGACACTATGACTCGGCGAAAGGCGCCGGTCTCCGTCGCGTGGGCGCGTTTGAGCCAGGCGTCCGCCTTCACCGGATCGTCTCAGCGCTGGCCGCAACCGGTGCGGGCACGTCGCCGTGGCGCGAATCGTTGCATAATGCTCGGCGCCAGATATAATAATCCTCTGGCCGCCCAGAAATTCGAGCATTCGAGCGCTGGAGAGTACGCCATGGTCAGCCCCATCGAGCAGCGGTTCATCGATCAGCACCCAGGGTCCCGAGAGCGTCACGATAGCGCCAGGGACATATTTCCCAACGGCGTCACCCACGACGCCCGCAAGCAGAATCCATTCCAGCTCTACTACACGCACGCCTCGGGCGCCGCGAAGTACGACGTCGACGGCAACAGGATACTGGACTACTTCCCGGGCCACGGCGCGCTGATTCTAGGCCATTCCCATCCGGAGATCGTCGCCGCCGTAACCGACCAGATGGCCAAGGGCACGCACTTCAGCGGCTCTACCGACCTTGAGATCAGATGGGGCCAGTGGGTCCAGCAGCTCATTCCAAGCGCGGAGAAGGTGCGGTTCCACAGCTCGGGGACCGAAGCCGACATGATGGCCATTCGCATGGCGCGGGCCTACACGGGAAAGAACAAGATCATCAAGTTCGAGCACCACTTCCACGGCTGGAGCGACTACCTGGTCGCAGGGGACGACGGCCTGGGCGGGATTCCCGAGGAGACACTCAGCACGATGATCGTGCTGCCGCCAAACGACATTGCCCTTTTCGAGAAGACTCTGCAAGAGGACAGCGACATAGCGGGCGTCATTCTGGAGCCGACGGGCGCCCATATGGGTCTGCAGCCGATACTGCCCAGCTTTCTAACCGAGCTTCGCGATGTGACCGAGCGCTATGGCGTCGTGCTTATCTTCGACGAGGTCGTCACGGGATTCAGGACGTCCAAGGGCGGCGCGCAAGACTACTACGGAATCATGCCCGACATGACGACGATGGCCAAGATCTTAGGCGGCGGCCTGCCGGGCGGCGCGGTCGCCGGCAAGGCGGACATCATCAACATGATCGAGGGCCGCGAGGGCGATGCCGAGTTCAACCGTAGCCGGCGCATCGCCCACAACGGCACGTTCAACGCTAACCCGCTGTCGGCCGCGGCGGGCATCAAGGCCCTCGAGCTCGTCGCGACGACACCGGTCAACGAGACGGCCAACGCCCGTTCGGACCAGCTTAAGAGGGGCCTGAACGATCTGCTCACCCGGTTGGAGATTCCCGGCTGTTGCAGCGGTGTCGCGTCCCTGCTGTTCTTGCGGCTGGGCGTCGACCACGAGTGCGACAAGGACGTCTGCGTGCTGTCTCCTGACGACATGCGCACGACCACGGACGCGGCCCGCAACCAGCAGCTGAACCTTTCACTGCTGAACCACGGGGTTCAGGCGGGAGTGCGGTTCATTCTAACGGCGGCGCACTCCGAGAAGGACATCGACGACACTGTCGACGCCTTCGAGAAGAGCCTGACCGAGGTCCGCGAGATTGGGCTACTGTAGGGGTTCTAGTCCCTTCGGTGAACTCAGGGCAGGCTCTGAGCGAAGCCGAAGGGACAGGCCAACCTCCCCCAAGAAGGGAAGGGATTAATGTTTCCCCCTGACCGAGGAGAGCTCGAGAGGGGGTGACGCCCCTCAAGGCGAAAGTGCTTCATGCCGGAACCGGAATACGACGTGCTGATAATCGGCGGCGGCGCGGCGGGCCTCACCGCAGGTCTCTACGCCTCCCGCGCGGGGCTGAAGACGGTGCTACTCGAGCGCATGATGACCGGCGGCCAGATCATCAATGCGGAGAGGATCGAGAACTTTCCGGGCTTTCCCGATGGGATCTCGGGCGCAGACCTCGGGGCTCGCATGCTCGACCAAGCCACGAAGTACGGCCTCGAGATAAGGCTCTCGGAGGTTAAGGGACTGCGGCAAGGGAATCCGGCGTGGGCCGTGGACACGTACGACGGCACGGTGTCCGCCAGGAGCGTTGTCGTGGCCAGCGGCTCGATGCTGCGAAAGCTCGGCGTTCCCGGCGAGGAGGAGCTGCATGGCGCGGGCGTGTCATACTGCGCCACCTGCGATGGTGCCTTTTTCATCGACCAGACCGTCGGGCTGATCGGAGGCGGCGACTCGGCGCTGGACGAGGCGATGACGCTGACCGAGTTCGCGTCGAAGGTCGTTATACTGCAGCGCGGGAACAGCTTCACGGGTCAGAAGGTGCTGCAAGACCGCGTGCTGTCTCACCCCAAAGTAGAGGTCCGATGGAACACGTCGGTCGATGCCATACTGGGCGAAGGCCAGGTGGAGGGCGTGAGCGTCACCGACCTGACCTCGGGCGAGACCTCTCGAATCGACCTGTCCGGAGTCTTCATCTTCGTCGGCCTCGAGCCCAATTCGCAGTACCTGGCCGATCTGCTGCCGCTGGACAACGCCGGCCACGTGCCGACCGACATCTGGATGCGAACGCCCTT
>JADFIF010000072.1 GCA_022566795.1 Chloroflexota bacterium | reverse complement strand
AACAGCGTCCCAGAAGGTACGAATGGCCGAAGACGGATGGAACACGCGTGACCCTGAACGAGTTGCGCTCGCTTACACCGTCGACAGCACCTGGAGAAACCGTGCGGAGTTTCTCTCGGGGCGCGAGGCGATCGTGCAGTTCCTCCACCGCAAATGGGCCAAGGAATTCGACTACCGCCTGATCAAAGAACTATGGGCCTTTGATGACGCACGCATCGCGGTACGCTTTGCCTATGAGTGGCGTGACGATTCCGGCAACTGGTTCCGCGCTTATGGCAACGAGAACTGGGAGTTCGACGAGAGCGGCCTCATGCGTCGCCGCATCGCGAGCATCAATGACCTGCCTATTGGGGAATCGGACCGCAAGTACCACTGGCCTTTGGGTCGCCGGCCGGACGAACACCCAGGGTTATCCGAACTTGGTCTCTGATACATTTGGCCCAACACGGCCGCTGAAGGGGCTCTCCGGTTCTCACGAAAGCGTCGACGTCCGCTGGCGCGCAACCTGATTTCGCCAAGATGCGGCCGCCGAATCGAAGCGACAGCCCGGCGCTCGCCCCATCCCATCCGGACACGGAGTTGCCGTGCCGGGTCGGCCACGCCTACGAAGGGCCACCGAGCGGCATCTCATACCGATTCTGTTTGAAAACGTCGTAAATTGCGAGCGGTTCTCACGCCCTTGACGGGGTCGTGTCTTGTAGGGGCAGGCCCCTGTGCCTGTCCTGACCTTGGGCAACCACAGGGGGTTGCCCCTACAAATATACGGCGCTGATTAGGGGAATTGGTATTATGCATCCGCCTACATGAGAACGCCTGATTGGAGTGGGGGTGAACTGTGCGCCTTGAGGGAAAGGTAGCCCTGATTACCGGTTCGGCATCGGGCCTGAAGGGCGAGCTCATGGGCTTCGGCGGCGCCGCGGCGTGGATGTTCGTCCGGGAGGGGGCCAAGGTCGTCCTGAGCGACATCAGCGACGACGCGGGCCGTAAGACGGTCTCTCAGCTTGTCGAGTCCGGCGCCGAGGCAATCTATCTGCACCTCGACGTGACGAGCGAGGAGCAGTGGAGGGAAGCCGTCGACGCCACGGTCTCGGCCTTCGGAAAGCTGGACATCCTGGTAAACAACGCCGGCACCGGCGCCACCTTCAACGTCGAGGACACGTCCGAGGAGGTGTGGGACGATCAGATGGCCGTACACGCCAAGGGGACGTTTCTCGGCACGAAGCATGCGATACCCCATATGAGAAGGGCCGGAGGAGGGTCGATAATCAACATCTCGTCCATCAACGGCCTCATCGGCAGCCCGACGTCGGCCGCATATCACGCCGCCAAGGGGGCCGTTCGGCTGTTCACCAAGGCGGCCGCCGTCCAGTACGCCGGAGACAGGATCCGGGTCAACTCGGTCCATCCAGGCTACGCCATGACGCCACTCACTCGAAACATGTTCTCGGACCCGGAGCAGCTCGGCGTTCGGATCGCCAGAGTCCCAATGGGTCGAGCGGCCGTCGCGGACGAGATCGCCAACGCCATACTCTATCTGGCGTCCGACGAGTCCTCCTTCGTCACCGGCTCCGAGGTGGTCGTCGATGGCGGCGTCACCGCGCAGTGAGCGCGGTATCTCCGGCCCGTCCTGCGGGCACGATCTGAGATGACCGCGTCTCATCCGCGCTCGCGGTAGCGGACACCGTTGTCGTCGCCGCTGACGGACCCCAACGAGGGATCGCGGAGTTCCGTCACCGGTCGGACGGTCAATTCGAAGGAGAAGCATCACGAGAAGAATCGGAGGGAGCTATGGATCTCGGACTTGAGGGTAAGTACGCATTGGTGGCCGGAGGAGGGCGCGGCATCGGCAAGGCGATCGCGCTGGACCTGGCCCGAGAGGGAGTCGACGTCGCCATCGCTTCGCGCACGCGTGCGCAGCTGCAGGAAGCCGCGAAGGAAATCGAGGGCGCGACGGGCAGGCGTGTCATTCCCCTCGTGGTCGATGTGACGAGCCGGGAGCAGGTCGATCGCGTCGTGAGTGAGGCGGCGGCACAGCTAGGTGGGCTCCACATCTTGGTCAACAGCGCCTCGCTGCCTGGAGGGTCTCCCTCGGCTACCGGGCCGATAGACTCCATCGATGACGAGGACTTGCTGAACGATTTCGACGTGAAGTATGTTGGAGCGCTACGCTGCGCCCGCGCAGCCATCCCCTACCTGAAAGAGCAAGGCTGGGGTCGCATCATCAATATCAGCGGCACCAACGCCCGCAGGGCGGGAAACCTTAGTGGCGGTGCGCGCAACACCTCTCTGGTGCATCTGACGAAGACTCTGGCGGTGCAGCTGGGCGGCTTCGGAATCACTGTCAACTGCATCCACCCTGGCACCACCCGCACCGAGCGCACGGCGGGACTGCTGGCCGCCCGCGCAGCCGAGCTAGGCATCTCTCCCGAGGAGTTGGAGCAACAGGACTTCGCCCCAGGCTCTCCCGCGGGCAACGCCATCGGTCGAATGGTAGACGCTTCTGAGATCGCATACCTTGCGACATTCCTGGCATCGGATAAGGCGTGGGCGGTCACCGGTGAGCTCGTCGTGGCCACCGGCGGCGCAGGCACCTCGGTCTACTACTAAGAAACTATCTCAAGATCCCGTCTGGGGAGTCCAGAGGGGCTGACCTCTCTGGCAAGGGGTCTGGGGGATGTGTCCCCAGAAGCCAAGACTCTGTGGGCGGGTGGGTGGGAATAAGGCCTTTGCCTTTTTGAGATAGTCACTAAGACGAGTCGATACTTCAGCCTGCGCTATAATCGAATGGCTATCCCAAACCTCATCCTCTTAGCCTTAAAATCCATGTAGGTGCAACCTAAGAATATGCAACGTAGAGCTTTCGGCAACACCGGCCTTCAAGTATCGGTCCTCGGTTTCGGCTGCGGAGCGGTGGGCGGTCTTATGGTGCGCGGCGAGCACAGAGACATGTTTCGGTCAGTTGAATACGCCCTCCAGTCAGGTATCAACTACTTCGACACCGCACGCATGTATGGAGATGGCTTGTCAGAGATACACACCGGCGCCGTATTGAGGGAGCTTGGCGCCAAGGACGCCCTGGTTGGCACAAAAGTCCGGCTGTCCGCGGCCGACTTCGACAATATCGAAAAGGCTATCGAAAGCCAGATCGACAATAGCTTAAGACGGCTCGGACGCGATAGCGTGGACATCGTCTACACTCACAACTCCATTGGTATGGAGCGCGGTCCGGGCGAGGGACGTCTCAATCTCGATGACCTGGAGCGCATCGTGGGTGTGTTTCGCCGCGCCGTTGAGTCGGGCAAGCTTCGTTTCTGGGGCTTCAACGGACTTGGGGATACTGAAGCGATCCATTCAGCCGTCGAGCGGTTTGAGCCCGCGGGAATACATACCTGCTATAACATGCTGAACCCCACATCTGGTTGTTCGACACCAAGCGGTTTCCCTTTCCAGGATTATCTCCAGCTCATGAATAAGGCTGCGGAAAGGGGTGTCGGTACCGTAGCAATCCGAGTGCTTGCGGGGGGCGCTCTTTCGGGCACGTCAGCCCGTCACCCCATCGCGGCGCAAGACGTGGCGCCTATCGCGACAGGCAAAACGCTGGACGAGGATGTAGCCAGGACGGGAGCGTTCAGCTTCCTGGTAGACGATGGCTTCGCTGACAATCTCGTTGAGGCCGCGATTCGATTCGCCATTGGCAACGAGAACCTTTCGACCGCCCTTGTCGGGCTGTCAAGCTTCGAGCAGTTAGAGGAGGCAGTAGCCTACGCGAACAGAGGCCCCTTACCTGCAGAGGCCATGGAGAGGCTGGAGGGAGTATGGGCTGCTCTGTGACCGCGTCGCAGAAAACGTCCGTATTCGGCTCGGAAACCTCGGCTGCCTGCTCATGCAGATCTAGATTGCTCTCTGGATTACCGCGCTCGCGCCGCTCAGCCCTCGAGGCTAGCTTTGAAGCGGTCGAGGCCCGTCTGTAGCTGTCGCCTCGCCCACCCGGCAAGCAGCGGCGCTAGGAGGCCCTGCCACCCGGACGGTCTGGCCACCATGTGGAAGGTCATGCGCGTACCGTCGTCGGTCTCCTCAAACCTCGCCTCCCAGGTCGCGCTTATGGGGTCGGACAATCTCGCCGCGACCAGCTCGTTCGGCTCGTAGCTCGTGATCTCCAGAGTCGTCTCGACGCGTCGGCCCGGCGGAAGCTTCTCCACCGCATGGTATATCGTACCCACGCCAATCGGTCCTTCAGTCACCTTCCTGCGCTCGATCGTCGATCCGAACCACTCGGGGTACCGTTCTACCTCAGACCACCGGGCGAAGACGTCGGCGATGGGCTTGCGGATCAGGGCTGTCGCTTCGAGTTCCATGATTTCCCCCTCCGGCCGCCTCCGACTGCGGCCGCTCCGCAGCCCTCACGGCGCACGCCTCGAGAGCCAATACGTCACGGATTATACACATCGAAATCCGTGAGCGTTCCGTGCCACTTCACGCACGCACTTTCCCCTTAGAAAACTATCTCACAAAGGCAAAGGCCTTATTCCCACCCACCCGCCCACAGGGTCTTTGACTTCTGGGGGCACATCCCTTCGACAGGCTCAGGGCAGGCTCCCAGACCCCTTGCCAGAGGGGTCAGCCTCTCTGGACTCCCTGGACGGGCTTCGGAGATAGTTGCTAAGGCCCAGGGTCTTAGGACTCCCCCGCGGCCGCTCCCGCGCCGCCGGCCCAGGCTCCCAGCGCCATGTAGCCGCCATCGACACAGACGTATTCGCCGGTCATGAAGGACGCTTTGTCGCTGGCCAGGAAGAGCACGACGTTGGCTATGTCCTGACCGGTGCCGATGCGTCCCAAGGGGTGGGTAGCGCCGAACCTTCGGAGGTTGTCCTCGACGCTCCCCGGTTCGCTGGCGGCGATAGTGCGTACCATCTCGGTGTCTATGGTGCCGGGACAGATCGCCAGAACGCGGATACCCTCGGAAGCGTAGTCGAGCGCCATCTGTCGCGTGAGAGAGAGGATGCCTCCCTTGCTGGCCGCATATGCCGGCACCAGTTTCTGCGATTGGAGGCCCTGCACGCTGGCGTTGTTGATGATGACGCCGCCACCGCGTTTTCGCATCTCAGGGATCGCGTACTTGGCCATGAGGAAGTGGCTCTTCAGATTGACGCCCACGATGCGGTCCCACATCTCCTCAGGGGTGTCTTCGACGTTGAGATAGGAGGTGGGTGGCTGTATGCCGACGTTGTTGAACAGCACGTCGACCGCGCCGAAGGTCGCCACGGCATCGGAGACGACGCGCCGGCAGCTCGTACCCTCGGCCACGTCGGCTTCGACGAACGTCCCGCGCAGCCCTTCGGCCGCCATCCTCGCCACGAGACCCTCGCCGGCCTCGCGATTCACGTCGGCAACGACGACGCTCGCGCCCTCGCGGGCGAACTCTAATGCTGTATCGCCCCCCATCCCAAGAGCACCGCCGGTCACGATGACAACTCGATCGTTGAACGTCCCCATGGCTACGCCTCCGAGGTCGGATGTTCGATTGAATAGTGGGTGTACGTCTCCTTCTTGAAAATGCGAAATCCCCGCGCCTGATAGTTTTCCAGCGCATTGGGGTGATCGAAAGATGATGTATGAAGCCACACCCGGCTCGGCTCCTTCTTCCAGGCCTCTTCCACGGCCAACGTAAGCATGTAGCCTCCGAGGCCCTGGCCGATGAAGGCCGGCAATAGGCCGAACTGGGCTATCTCCACGCCGCTGTCGTCATGAACGCTGAACTCTACGTAACCGACTATCGTCTCCTCAACCCAGAGCGTCCACGTCTCGACATCGGGCCGCAAGACGTAGTCGCTCCACTCTTTCGTGCCCCAGCAGAGGCGGTCGACCCATGTCCAGTCTCCGCCGACCGCTTTGTACAACCATTCGTTCAGCTCCGGCGACGGCGGCTGTTGAATTCTTAGCTCCGCTGCCCGCGAAGGTGACTTTCCGGCCACCAGCTGTTCCGGAGATGTCATTGCGACGTAGGTGACGGTCTCGGTTGTCTTCACATCGCTGTCCCCACGCCATCCTGGAGTTCGCCGACGGTGCCGTTCGTAAAATGGAGCGCGGCGAGGCGCCGCGGTCAGTGGTGACGATCTAGATTCTCAGGGCTCAGTTTTCGGTAATCAGGCCCCTGAGCCTTTCCCCTGGGAACTGACAACCGAAGCCGAGACCGGGTCAGCCCTCATCTATGCGGTAGACCCTGGCGGCGGTGTCGTGGAAAAGCGCGGCGCGCTCGGCGGCGGAGAAGCCCTGGGCGATGCGCTTGAACGAGTTCCACATGACTCCGTACGGGTAGGACGCCTTGTCGACGGGGAAGTTGCTCTCGAACATGCACCGGCCGACGCCGAACTGCTCGATGCAGTGGAGATAGTAGGGGCCGGTCGCCTCCGCCAGCTCCGCGGAGGTCGGCGGCGCCTCCCGCGCGTGCCAGCCGAAGCCGCCTCGCGGCATCCCAAGCCCGCCCAGCTTGACGACGACGTTGGGCTGGGCCGCCACGTCGGCTATCGAGCTTTTCCACTCCTGGAACACCTTCTCGCGCTGGCCCGCATACGGGCCAACACCCAGTAGCCCTCCGACGTGGTTCATTATCATGGTCACGTCCGGGAAGGCCCGCGCCAGGTCGACCAGGTCGGCAAGCTGCGGATGGTAGACCCATGCGTCGAAAGTCATCCCGAAGGACTGAAGGCATGCGAGTCCCTCGCGGAACTTCTTGTCCAGATAGAGGCCTGGGCCAGATACCTGGGAAGTGCTGACCGCGATGCTCGCGTCCCACGCGGCGCGGTGCCGGATGCCGCGAAACCTGTTGGGGCTTGCGGCGGCCTGGGCTTCGAGCACTTTGCTCACCGCTGAGCCCAGGGTCAGGTCCGCGAAGCCCACGATTCCTCCCGCAACGACCGTTGGCCCGTACCCGCCGCTGGCACTCTGGGCGGCAATGCCCTGAACGAACTCGGTCTCACCCACCGGGCGCATCTCTTCGGGGCCGGCCTTCCGGTACATCGACTCGCACTCCATGAACACGGTGCTGACGATGTTGTGCCCCTGGCCGGTATCTTGCAGCAGATCGTCCAGCAGATAGTGGACGTCGGCCGTATCCCAGAAGTGGTGGTGGGGATCGCAGATGGGCAGATCGGGATCGATGGGCTCCTCGACAGTCTGTGCCAACCAGGACTCCCGCACTGTAACTATGATGCCCTCCCGCTGAACCGTCTTTCCAAGGACGGCAGCCATGTTAGCACAGCATCCGCTACCTTGCGGCGCACCGACGACCACGGCCTTTTCAAAGCGCGTCGCGAGGGACAGTCATGTCATGCTCGAGCGAAGCGAAGCATCTCTTCCAGGCTGACGCTGAGACTCTTCGCTTCGCTCAAGAGTGACAATAAGGCGGCCCTGTGCCGACCCGCCGCTTGACCGCCGCGACGCCTGGTGTACGATGGGCGCCGGATGTCTGGCCTATGCGAAGTCGACGGCGACGCGCCGGGCGCCTGCGGCCTCAACCCCATTGAAAGGACGAAAGCGATGGCGAATACGCTGACAGACCTCGTTCCAACCCAGACGCCCGAGAAGCTGGCGGGCGATTTTGGGTTCACTGAAGGGCCCGTGTGGCATCCGGACGGCTACCTGCTGTTCAGCGACATCCCCGCGTCGCGGATCAACAAGTACACCCCCGGCGGGAAGGCGCAGCCTCACATCGAGCCGACCGGCAACTCCAACGGGCTGACGTTCGATCGCGAGGGCCGGCTGGTGGCGTGCGAGCACACCGGGCGCCGCGTGTCGAGGCAGGCGCCGGATGGGTCGATGGCGACGGTGGCCGGCTCGTGGGACGGCAAAAGGCTTAACAGTCCCAACGACGTGGTGGTGCACTCCAGCGGCCGCATCTTCTTCACCGACCCGCCTTACGGCATCTCGCCCGAGGAGTCGGAGATCGGCTTCAACGGGGTCTACCGCATCGACGCGGACGGCGCCGTGACGCTGCTCGAGTCAGACTTCGGCCGCCCGAACGGGCTTGCGTTCTCGCCCGACGAGTCGGTGCTGTACATAGATGACACCGAGCGCCGCAACGTGCGGGCCTTCGACCTTGGCCCGGACTTCGGGCTGACCAACGATCGGTTATTCATCGGCATGGACGTCGAGGCGACGGGGTCACCGGACGGCATGAAGGTGGACACGCAGGGCAATCTCTACGTAACGGGAGCTGGAGGCGTCTGGGTAGTGACGCCATCTGCCGAGCACCTCGGCACAATCGGGTTTCCGGAGCAGCCGGCCAATCTCGCCTTCGGCGGCGGCGACTACAAAACGCTGTTCGTGACCGCACGCACCGGCCTGTACAGCATTCGGGTGAATGTCGCGGGCATCGGGCCGCACCAGCCCTAACTCCCGGCTGCGGAGGGCAAGCCGTGGCCTCTTCGCTGTGTGTCCCCGCGTTCCTAAAGGGCGCTAAGCGGGCCCGGGCCAAGTCGTCAAGGGTACCTACCTACTCTACAAAGCTCCAAACGCCACGCCATACCGGGGTACCGCCTACTTCTTCCACTTTGGCGAGTCACCCGGCAGCCGCAGACCCCAGGCAGAGGACCTCAGGGTTCGATTCCGGTCACAGTGTATCTCCAGAGGTCCTTCCCCGGCTTACCCCGAACGGCGTAGATTGTATTACTCAGACTCAGCAGAGCGCTGCCGCGGGCGATGGCGTCCGGCGTGTCTGCCAGGCGTTGCCAGGAATCGCCGGCGACGCTGTAGCGCCAGAACTCCGCGGTGACGCCTCCTCGCAACGCGTAGATGAAGCCATCAGCGGACGAGGAGAGTGCGCCGCCCCTGACGACCGGGGCCGGGGCATCCGCCACGGTGCTCCAGGTATCAGTGCCTACGTCGTACCTCCAGAAGTCGACCGTATCGTCGCCTCGGAGCGCGTAGACATCTCCGGCGACAAACACGAGCGCCCCTCCAACATAGACGCGCTGTGGGGTGGGGGCCAGTGACGTCCACGTACCGCCAGACAGGCTGTACATCCAGAAATCGTCCCTACGCGCGCCACGAAGCGCATATATCGTGTCGGAGCCGTCCCAAGCCAGCGAGCCGCCCCAGCCGACGCTCGCCGGCGTGGGGGCGCGAGTCCCCCACGCCCCATCCGCGACGTCGTAACGCCAGAAGTCGTCCGAGGTTCCCCCTCGGAGCGCGTAGATGTACCCTCCGGCGAAAACCAGTGATCCTCCGTGGTCCACACCTCGAGGAGGCCTGGCAAGAATGTCCCAGCTTCCCTCGTCTATGTCGAACACCCAGAAGCCCTTCTCACCCCCACCCTGGAGGGCGAAGATGTCCGTCCCGTCCGAGGCGAGAGCCGCTCCATCTCCAACGCGCTGTGGAGTGTCGGCCAGCGCGACCCAGACCGGTACAGGGGTGGGTGCATGAGTTGGGGTCGCCGTTGGCGTTGGCTCGGGCGCGGGGGTGGCCGTCGCAGAGGGTATTGGTGTGGCGGTGGGCGAAGGCGTGGGAGTGGGTTCGGCGCAGCCGGCGATCAGCGTGCGATCTCGATCCATCGTGACGGTCAAGACGTTGGCCGAGGCGGATTGGCCGTCGGGCACGTCTCCGGTCCATCCGACGAGCTCGATAGTGCACGACGCTGTAATCACCACGGTTGCGCCGGCGGTATATAGACCGTTGTCGCCTGAGGGGGAAGCCTGGACGCTCCCCAGCGCATCTGGACTCGCGGCGACCTCCAGGCGATAGCTGGCCACGGGTGGATGCGGCACCGGAGTCGGTGTGTGCGTGGGCGAAGGCGTCGGGGTCGCCTCAGTCCTGCTTGGCGCGGTGCGCTCCCAAACTGTGGCCGCGGCCAGCGCCTCCCAATCGGGTGTCAACGCAGGCGGCGGCTCAGACGCGCCGAGAAGGTCGAAGCTCGTGTAGAGGTCGAGGGCAATAAGGGCTGCCCCCGCCAGCACCACGATCAGCACGAGCTTCCAGAGCGGCCCCCACTTCATCATCGCGCCACCGCTTCCTGTCGGTTGCTCTCGCCCACCACTCCATTTTATGGAACCCGGGGGCTAGTGGCACCAGCCAGCGGTCACAGCCGGAGTAGGAAGAAAGTCCTGCGCCCCTATCTCTGTTTGCCTGGTTTTCACCTCACGTTGCGGCCCGACAGACGATCACCGAAAGCCGACGCCCTCGCGCATCGTTTCGTCAATCAGTCTCGGATTCGCCGGACTGTTTCGTAAGTGTATGTGTCGCTAGCTGCCTCCGCAGTTCAACCGCCCCGGATCTCCCGGCGAATCTCCACACCGTCCTGCGGCGCATATCCGAGCACTTCCTTGGCGTGTCTGTTGTCTCGGAAAAGTCTCCCGTTATCTGAAGTGGCCCAGAAAATGTCGAACTTGATGTCGGAAGGCGCCTCGATGCATTTGATAGTCAGCTGCTGCAAGTCGCGATAGCTGGCCCAGTTGGCCTGCGCTCTCCCAGGACCGGCTTTGTCTTCAGGCCCGCAACTGCTGATCCTGAGATTGATGACCGACATTGGTGTAGTTAGTGCGAAATACCTACCGAGGTCCTCTCCGAACAACTTGGTCACGCCGTACAGGCTGATCGGCTTCGGCTCAGCGAACTCGTCAACCATCTCCCACGACCCTGGCAATTCGACCTCGTCTTTCGAAACAAGCCGGCTGTACGGCTCTTCTAGCTCGTACCCGTTCACCGTTGCGCCAGAGCTGGCGAGAATCACCCTGGAGACTCCCGCCTGCCGAGCGACTTCAAGCACGTTGTAGGCGCCAATGATGTTGTTTCGGAGCACTGAGTCCCAGCCAGCATTCATCCCCTCGGCGCTGCTTTGTCCGCCATCCGCAGCAAGGTTCAACACGACATCGACTTCCTCGAAAGCTGGTTTTAAAGAATCGATATCAGCTATGTCTGCCCTGAACACACGCTCCTCCGGCAGGCCATCTACGCCGCTACGGGACAATGCGCTCAACTCGTACCGCCTTTCCAGGGCAGGTCGCAGAGCTCTACCGACGACTCCACTCAGTCCCGTTACAAGCAGTTTGATTTTTTCAGGCATACGATTTTCTCCAAAGGACCCTGGAAATAGCCTGCCCCCGATAACCGGTCCACTTCTTTACGTTAGGGAATGGGCCTAATTCCTCCGGCCGGGGGGCGTTGAGAAGCCCGCGATCAGCATCATCGTCTCCGGGTCTGCTCACCTCAGGCGCCAGAGGTGCGTAGCTACACGTTCTCAGTGTCGGCGGTGACGTTCTCGCCACGCAGCGTCCGGTTCCGGATGTCGAATTTCCCCGGATAGCGGACCGGCAGATGGCCGGAATCGATCATCAGCTCCAGGGGGCTGACCATCGTCTTGAGCGGCATTTGGACCTGCGTGTGGGTCCGCGCTGACTCATAGACGGCAAGCACCATCTCGAGCGCCTTGTAGCCGTTCGTGCCATTTCCTCTGTAGTCCTGGATTTTGCCCCCAATCCAGTCGGCAAACTCGTGGGCCTGCGCAATCCCTGCCTCAACTACTTCGAACCTGTCTTCCCCGTACTTGACGTAATCACCATCCGGCATGTGGCGCTGCCAGCCGCCCGTCTTGCCGTTCATGATCTTCAGGTCGGTGACCGTGATCTCGATCATGCCATCACTGCCGTAGATACGGGCTCCAAACCCGTGCTCAGGCGTCAGACCAGAGAGGATCATCGCCTGCGCGCCGCTCTCGAAACCGAACACGGCTAACGCCTTGTCCTCGATCGGGATCGCACGTGCCCACCTGTCCGTTTCGCGCTCCACGCTGCCCATGACCCAGGTGCACTCCGCATCGCTGAGCAGATATCGGAACATATCCGTCTGGTGGGAGGAGTAGTTCGGAAGTCCGTCGCGCGCAAAGGTGGTGATCAGCCTTACATCGCCGATCTCACCGTCGGCGATCATCTGCTTTGCCAGCGTGTATGCGGGCAAAAACCGGCGCTGGTGACCGACGGCCAGCTTCACCCCGTGGCGCCGGCAGACCATCAGCATGTCGGCGGCCGCGCCAACGGTATCGGCCATCGGCTTTTCGCAGAGGACCGCCTTGGCTCCGGACGCGGCCGCGGCCATCGTCATCGGCGCGTGGCCTTTGTCCCAGACCCCTACCGAGACGACGTCGGGCTTCGACTTTTCCAGCATCTCACGGGCGTCCGTGAAGTGCTCCGGCTTGTAGTCGTTGTATTTGGAGAAGTGTTCGTCGAAGTCTTTCATTGCCTGCTCGCTCAGATCGGCGAGGGCGACGACTTCGTACCTTGAAGAGGTCAGGTACCCGAAAGTGTGGTTGCCGGTCATTTCTCCGCAGCCGATGACTCCGACACGCAGTTTATCTACCAAATTGTTCTCTCCCTTGTTTTTGACTGGGATCGAAGCGCATCGAACACTTCTTCAAGGGACCTGCCCGGGCTAAATTGACCTGCTCCGATAGCGGGTCCCCCTCTTACACCCATTTCCTATCTGAAGCCTACTCGATCAAATGCTGCTTCAGTACCTCCTCATCGAACTCGACGCCGAGCCCCGGTCCAGTTGGCGGAATGATGTAGCCATTTTCGAACACAAGAGGTTCCTTGAAGATCGTTTTGTGGAGCGGTCCCTGATTTGCCTCCTGGATGAGGAAGTTCGGCGAGCAGGTGTCGAGCTGAATCGCGGCGGCAGCGGCTATTGGCCCGCAGGCCATGTGTGGCGCGATCACCGCGTAGTGGGCCTCAGCAATGCTCGCGATCTTCTTCGCCTCCAGGATGCCACCGCACTGTCCCACGTCTAACTGGATGATCTGGGCGGCTTTCTTCTCAATCAGCTGAGAGAACTCGTACTTCGTAACCAGTCGTTCGCCGCTGGCTATGGGAATGCTGGTGTGGGCAGCAACCCTAGCCATCTCGTCGATGTTCTCGGGTGGAACCGGCTCCTCGAACCAGAACGGGTGGTACGGTTCGAGATAATTGGCGACGCGGATCGCACTATAAGTTGTCAGTTGACCGTGAGTCCCGATCCCCACCTCCAATTTGTTGCCGACGGCGTTCCTAATGCTCTCGAATATCTTCGCCGCGTGTTCGATCTCCCACAGTGGGATATCCCTCGGTATAGGATATGTCGGCGTGAACGGATCGAACTTACAGGCTGAGTTGCCCTCTTCGAGCAGACGCGCTGCGACCTCGCCAGCCTCCTCGGGATTGTCTTTGAATGCGCCTCCCGGCATGTACGCGTAGGCCCGGAGTTTGTCGTGGTACTTGCCGCCCAGAAGATTGTAGATCGGCTGGTTTGTCGCTTTACCGACGATGTCCCATAACGCTATTTCGATCGCACTCAGGACCGGCGTCGCGTGGAGACTCGGGTGGCGGAAGTCATGTCGAGAACCGTACATCCGGTCCCAGATCTTCTCGATGTTGAAAGGGTTCTCTCCGATGACGAACTGGTGCCCCAGCTCCTCTATCAGGCTGATCTGCGATTTCAGGGCGCCCAGGTTACGTGAGTAGGTATTTCCGGTTATGCGCTCTCCAAACCCAGAAATCCCTTCGTCGGTTACGAGTTCCAGGAACAGCAGGTATCTGCCACCTCTGTACGGCTCCTCGTTCTCAACGACCATTGTCTTGAGATCAACAACCTTCAATGCAATAACCTCCTAGCTGTAATACCGTAAGGTGCGCCGGCTATGCGGATGAGATCATGCCGCCGCTTGTCCCTGTAGAACGACAAAGCCTCACTAAGATCGACCACGCCTAGGCTGACGCAGTCACCCCCGCGGGCCAGCCCGGTCACTCATCCCGCCAGCTCAGCTCCCGTTCAGAGGCGATCTTCTCCTCGTCGAGCACCAGGCCCAGGCCCGGAGTGTCCGGCACAGTGATCACGCCGTTCTGGGGCATGAGCTGATCCCTCAGGAAGAACTGGTGCACCGCGTTCCACTTGACCAGGTACTCCTGAATGGGGCAGACGTTGGGAGGCTGCGACGCGAGCACGTGGGCCGTCGCGTGCGCCGAGTGGCCGTGGGGGATCACCGGCAGGTCGTAGGTGGAGGCCAGCGCGCATATCTTGACCACCTCGCTGATGCCTCCGGCCCAGTAGATGTCGGGCTGCAGGATGTCCATTGCCCTGTTCTCCACGATGTAGCGGA
>JADFIF010000176.1 GCA_022566795.1 Chloroflexota bacterium | reverse complement strand
AGCTCCTTTCGCCCGTCGATTCCATACATTATCTGCAGGGACCCGTCGGGGTTGAGGTCGTGGCAGCGGTCCTCGAGCCAACTCATGAACTGGACGGCCTCGTCGGTGAACCCGACCCGCATGAGCCCGTACAGAGTGAACGCGGAGTCGCGAATCCAGGTGTAGCGGTAGTCCCAGTTGCGCTCGCCTCCCAGCTCTTCGGGCAGGCCGCATGTTGGGGACGCGACGATCGCTCCGGTGGGCTCGAAGGTCAGCAGCTTCAGGGCCAACGCCGACCGCTCAACCATCTCACGCCATCGCCCCTTGTACGTGCACTGCGACAGCCAGCGACGCCAGTACTCGACCGTCCCCTCAAAGAGCTCATTGGCCCCCTGTTCGGTCAGCAGCGGCCCGTGGGCGGAGCCGCCATCGGCGTCTCCCAGTGCAAAGACCACCGATTCGCCCTCGCTCAGCGTGAAATCGGCCACCACGCCGCCGTCGACACCCGTAACGGGTATAGTCGCCGACAGGTGGAGGCTGAGTCCTGGCGAGCTGAACGTGGCCCCGGATTCAGAAATCTTGGTCTCGGAGTCGTCTCGGGCGTAGTTGAAGCGGGGGCAGCACTCCATTCGGAATGGCATCGTTCCGCGCACCGCGTTGACCCGCCGGACGATCTGATACTTTGATCCGCCTTCGGGCACTCCCACGGGCATGAAGTCTGTGACCTCGGCGACCCCCTCGGAAGACAGGAACCGCGATATCAGCACGTTTGTGCCGGGCCAGTACATCTGTTGCTGAGTGACGCCGTCTATAGGAGGCGCTATCTTGAAGCGTCCGCCCTTTTCGTCGTCGAGTATGGCGGCAAAGACGCTGGGCGAGTCGAAGTGCGGAGGGCAGAACCAGTCTATAGAGCCGTTCATCCCGACCAGAGCCGCCGTGCGCATGTTTCCGATGATCCCATAATTCGCGATCGGCTGATACCCCAACGCCCGCTCCTTTCGGCCTCTGCGCGACGCTGAGCTAGTCCATCGCGCGAGACCACTCGTCGCCCACCTGAGTTGACCGCCTCATGGACCTTTGGGCGGCCGCCCTTCATTCTAACCTTCTTGGCGCGGGGGCGCCACGCCGAACACGCCCTCGCTTCCGGCCGGTTGACGGCCCCCATCGCGGCTGCTAATGTCGCCTCGACCAGCGGCTCACGCTTGGTATGCAACGCAAAAGACTCAGAGGCGTGAGGAAAAATCGGTGAACAAGATCAAGGTGTACACGCTGACGGTCTGTCCGGCCTGTGACAGGCTCCGCGAATCCTGGGGCACGCAGGGAATAGCCTACGAAGAGGTACGCGTAGATCAGAGCCAGGAGGCCCTGGACGAGGCCCTCGAGCATGGCGATACGGTCCCGATCATCGTCTACCCGGACGGGCGCGTGGAGGAAGGGTTCGAAGGAGAGTTGGGTTGAGCCATTGGCTGACGGTCCGTGGGGCCGCGAACCACAGGTTCAGCCAGAAAGGTCCATGCCATGACGGCGCTGACGGTCGAGAAATTCGATGACGGAATGACTGCGCCGCAGTACATAGACCAGATCAAGGTCAACAAGCAGCCCTTCCAGGACATCTACGATGCCGTCACGGTGCCCGACGAGGTTGCCGCTTTCGCCAACGGGCTGGACCGGCCGTTGAGGATCAGCGCCTTCACCGCGGACTGGTGCGGAGACGCCATGAGCACCACCCCGGCGGTCCTGAGGCTGGCCGAAGTGTCGGACAACCTGTCCGTCCGGGTCTTCAACCGCGACCAGGAGCTCGAGCTGACAAACAGCTTCCTGCCGGAGAATCGGGCGGGCACGGTACCCGTTTTCGTGGTTACCGACCAGTCCATGAGCGAGATAGCGCGTTTCATCGAGACAGCCGCCGAGCTGGTCCCCGCGATCGACGCCATGGACGAAGCCATTCAGCGTGAGGCTGCGGCGGCCGAGGCCGAGGACGCCAGGGCGGCTGTCAGAGGCAAGCGAACGGCCTTTCGCGTTTTGCATGCCAATGAGTGGGGCGACGTGATCCTCAGGGCCTTCATGGAGACCATCGCCCAGGGGCTCGCCGCCTCCCCAGAAGCTCGCCCGGCCGTCGGCGGCACCGTCTGGCCTCCCAAGATTTAGCCCACCCATCGAAGCCCAACGCTTGAGAAGTGGCCGTACAAGGAGGAGCAGATCATGTCGGCGCAATCGACAAAAGCGCTCGCCGGGCTCAACGTCGTCGAGCTCGATCACATCGTGCTCCGTGTCAAGGACGTTGAGCGAGCTATCGACTTCTACATCGGGATCCTGGGCCTGGCTCCTCACCGGGTCGAAGAGTACCGGGCCGGCAAGGTGCCCTTCCCATGTGCGAGGGTCAACGACGGCACCATTATCGACCTGAAGCCGACGCCGGACCAGGAGCCGGTCGGCGACGGCCCGCGGAATCTGGACCACTACTGCCTGGTGGTCGAGCCGACCGACATGGACGCGCTGGCCGACGGCCTCCGGGCCCGCGGGGTCACGGTCGTCAGCGACGAGGCTGGCCAGCGCTCGGGCGCGCGCGGCACGGCCACCTCCATCTACATCAAGGACTCCGAGGGCAACACCATCGAGCTCCGCCACTACTAACAGAGCGCGGAAAACTCTTTCGACCATAGCTGATGCCCTTTCGAGTGAGGGAAGGGAAGAAATCTAAATCTGAGGGACACCCCTTCGACGAGGCTCAGGGCAGGCCCTCAGACTCCCGGCGATCCCGACGGATCGGGACTGCACTCCCCATTTGTCATCAGCCTGCCAATGTCTTGCGGCGAGCCAGAGACATCGGCGTTCGGCGGCCCGGGCCCGCTGGCGCTCGGCGCCGCACGGGGCCGAAAGGGTCAGTCGCCGTCGCCCGCCTCGCGTGCGGGTGGGGTCGCCTGCCTGGGCGACGTGGCCCTCCCGCGGAGAGGAAGCTCCCGCAGCAGGAGCGTGGCGGCGAAGGCGAGGACCAGAACGGCCAGCGCGACCACGAAGACGTCGCCGATGGCGGAGGCTAAACTCTCCCGCAGCGCCTGCAGCAGTCGCTGGGCTGTCGCCGCGCCGTCGGGTCCCAGGCGGCCCAGGCTCGCCTCCAGCGCCGCCGTCGCGCTCGGGTCGATCAGGGCCTGTGGGTTGTCCTTGAGTCGAGCGATAATCTCCGGCGGAACGACCGAGGTGACGGACTCTGGGATGGCCCCATCGACTGCGGCCACGAAGCGGTTTGTCATCACCGAACCCAGCACCGCAAGCCCCAGCGTGCCCCCGATGGACCGATAGAACTGTGTCGCCGAGGTCGCCGCGCCCACGACGTTGTGGGAGACAGCATTCTGCACCGCGATGGTGTAGACCGGGAACGTCATGCCCAGGCCAAGGCCCATGACCACTATGTTCAGCGTGGCCCGGGCGTAGCTGGTCTCGTGGCTCATCAGCGATATCAAGAGCATGCCGGCGCCCATGATGCTCAGCGCGATGAGGCCCTGGAGGCGGTAGTGGCCTCCGAAGCGCGAGAGCGCCTGTCCCGAGGAGGCCGCCCCAACGACGATTCCGAGCATCATCGGGGTGAGGAAGCTACCGCTGCTGGTAGCGGAAGCTCCGAGCACGCCCTGAAAGAAGAGCGGGATGAACACGATCCCGCCGAACATTCCGAACCCGGTAAGAAAAATAACCAGCAGCGATACGCTCACGACCCGGTCGCGGTAGATCGACAGGGGCATAATGGGATCGGCGACCCTCAGCTCGACGAAGATGAGCGCGACGGCAGCGGCCGCCGAGACCGACAGGGCCAAGATTACCTGCGGCGAGGCCCACCCGTACTGCACGCCGCCCCAGGACAGGCCTACCAGCAGCGGGACCACCGCCAGCACCAAGAGCGCCATGCCGATGAAGTCGATAT
>JADFIF010000175.1 GCA_022566795.1 Chloroflexota bacterium | reverse complement strand
TTGCGGGCAAGGAAGTCAGCCACGTAGGGAGCCGCAAAGGCGTAACTCTTGCGGCAGTGCCCTACGACGGGCTTTACGAACTATCAATAACAGGTGAGCGTCGCATCTGGGAGGGCGACGCCCGCTCTTGCGCCATAGGGCCTGACGGCAAGCTCTACGTCGGAGCAGAGCCCGCGATGGTGTTCCGCAGTGACGATGCGGGCGAGACCTGGAAGCGGCTCGATAAGATAGATGAGCTGCCCACCCGTGAGAGCTGGTATTTCCCGCCCCCGCCGCATGAGCCTCATGTACGCTCCATTGATTTCCTCCCCGGCTCCGAGACAAGCGTACTCGTGGGCGTCGAGGTGGGTGGCGTGCTCCTGTCGGATGACTACGGTGACAACTGGAGAGAAATGAACAACGGCGTCCACGTGGACGTCCACACCGTACGCCCCGATCCTTCGCGCCCTGGAGGGCTGATAGCAGTTACTGGGGGCGGTGTCTACGTAAGCGACGACAACGGCGAGGGCTGGGACCACATCTCTGGAGGTCTCGATCAAGGGTACGCAGTGGGCGTGCATTTCAACCCCGAGAAGGCGGGAGAAGCTCTAATCGCGACGGGAGAGCGGCCTCCTGGCTTGAATGCTCGCGTGTGGCATACCCTGGACGGTGGCCGCAGGTGGGAGCAGGTTCTTGATGCGCCGCTGCCCGAACGCTATGCCCGAGTGCCGGTTGTTCTGTTCGCCGAAGGCAGCGCGTGGATAGCAACCGAGGGCGGAGAGGTGTACAGGGCACGCGCCGTACAAACGGGCTGGTCGTTAATCACCCAGCTACCGACCGTCATTCACGCCGCCGCTGCTGATGGCAGCCCATCGTCGATTTCGTCGGGCCATAGATAAAGCCCCCCGGTAGGAACCCGCGGTCCGTGGCTGGTGTAGACGTGGGACCGTTCGCTGCATCGTGCGCCCAGACGGCAGGAGGAGATCATGATGAAGCTGAGCAACGCGAGACTAAAGGGAAAGGTAGCGTTCATCAGCGGTGGGGCCAGAGGGATGGGTGCCGCTGAAGCCCGGATGTTCGCCCGGGAAGGCGCCAAAGTCGTCATGGGTGATATCCTGGATGACGACGGCCACAAGTTGGAGGCAGAGATCAACGAGATCGGCGGTGAGGCGCTGTTCCTGCGCCTGGACGTGACGAGCGAGGCCGAGTGGCAGCGGGCGATCAGCGCCACCGTGGCTCAATTCGGTAAGCTCGACGTGCTCGTCAACAATGCAGGGATCACGCCATACGGCACCGGGGACGACACCACTGTGGAGATATGGGACCGAGTCATGGAAATCAACTCCAAGGGTGTCTTCCTCGGCACCAAGACGGCCATACCGGAGATGAAGAAGGCAGGTGGGGGCTCCATCATCAACATCTCGTCGATAGCCGGTATTGTTGGTAGCGCCTTCGTCCAGCCCGTATACCATGCATCGAAGGGGGCAGTGAGGCTCTTGACCAAGGCCACCGCCATCCAGTACGCGAAGGACGGCATCAGGTGTAACTCGATTCACCCTGGTCCGATGCTAACGCCTATGACCGAGTTCACGCGGGCGGACCCCGAGCGGTACCAGTTAAGCGTCGGGCGCATACCGATGGGCCGTTTCGGGGAGCCAGACGAGGTGGCGTACGGCGCACTGTACCTGGCGTCGGACGAGTCGGCGTACGTGACTGGCAGCGAGGTGGTGATTGACGGTGGCGTCACGGCCCAGTGAGGCCGGTCAAGGCACCGCGTTCCAACAGGTCTTTAGAGCCGGAGGAGACGAAGTGTACATTTCCAGTCTACACCGGCATTCTTCGCACGGGATACCGACTCTATTAGGTACTTAGTAGAGTCGATGTCCGGTGTGAAGTCCAACGTGGACGCGGAATTGGAACCCCGAGGCGAACCCATGAAACATCTGAGCCGAGACCGCCACATATATGTCCTTGACCCCGCAGGTGCGCCCGCCATCACCATTGTGTCTGGAGAGGAACTCATGGTGGAAACGTGGGACGCATTCGAGGGGGTCCGGGACCCTGCCGTGCTGGAGGCGCGTTCGCTAAAGGGCCCGGCCACGGGACCAATTTATGTCGATGGCGCTGAGCCCGGCGATGCCCTCCGGGTGGACTTCATGAGCATCACAGCCAAGGACGGGGCCGCCCACATGGTGATGCCCGACCGCGGCTTCCTGGAGGCCGAGTTTCCAGAAGGCTACCCGACCGTCATGACCTTCGAGGATGGGCAGGTCATGATGCCGAGCGGCGTCCGCTTGCCGCTGGTCCCCTCGATGGGCTTCGTCGCCACGACGCCCACGTATCGTCAGCAGACTGCCTCTGACAGCGGCCTGTTAGATTCAATGTGGACGCATTCCGTTAGCGCCACCTTGAGGGCGGGAGTCAGCTGATAGGCCACTATTTCAGCCTGGCGCTGCCGGCCGTGGCCAGAAGCCCGAATCGTAATACTCTCAAAGACAGCTCGACACACTCGAGCTAGCTGGCCGGATGGCAGCGAGTATAAGAACTCGGCCACCGGTCTTTCTATTTGGCGTCAACTCGACGGACAACCTGGTGCAAGGTAACTTCATCGGCACTGACGCGATCGGCACCTCTGCGCTCGGTAACATTAATTTCGGAGTGTTTATTGCCCTCAATGCAAGTGGCAACACGATCGGGGGAAGGACCAATGACGCGGGTAATACGATCGCGTTCAACGGATTGGGCGTATTCGTCTTCTCTGGCACAAGGAATTCCATCGTGTCCAATTCGATTTTCTCTAACTCTGGCGGTGCCAATTCTGACTTCGGGATTGATCTGGCCCCAGTCGGTCTAAACGCCAACGACCCTGGCGACTCCGACACGGGCGCCAACAATCTCCAGAACTTCCCCGTTATCGCGTCGTTGGAGGTCGACGCCAGCGGAGACCTCGTGGTCGAGTACGTCGTCGACTCCTCGCCCGCGTTCTCGACCTACCCGCTACGGGTCGAATTCTTCGAGGCGGACGCAGACGGCGAGGAGGGCCAGAGATGCTGCTGGGCAGCTCCCTGTACGTGACATCAAGCGCCCAGCTCCTTTCATCCGTCAATCTCGGGAGCGCGGCGGCCTTGGGCGTGGCGGCCGGCGACCGGCTGGTGGCGACGGCCACCGATGCCGACGGCAACACCTCGGAGTTCTCGGCTAGCGTGAACGTCGTCATGCCGCAGTTCCTGGCTTGGCTAAACGGTGCCCAGGAGGCTCCACCTGTCGACACGCCCTCGACGGGACTGGGTCGCTTCGCATTCAATACGGCGCATACAGAGTTGGCCTTCATCTTGGCGGTGGAGTTGGGCGCTCTCAGCGGCCCCGTGACGGCTGCCCACTTCCACGGCCCCGCTCCAATCGGCGCCAACGCGGGAATCGTCAGGACGATCTGTGCAAACCAGGTGGATTGTGCAAGTGCGTTTACCGGCGGAACCGCCGAAGGGACATGGCTAGCGACCGACCCTGAGGCTATGACCTCAAGCCTAGTGGACGCGTTGCTGGCCGGGAACCTCTACGTTAACGTCCATACGTCGGCACACTCGGGCGGCGAGATTCGAGGTCAGATCGAGCGGCTAATCTGTGGCGACCTCAACAGGGACAGGGTAGTGCGCTGGACTTTCCGAACCTGGCCTTTTGGCAAGTACAGACCCAATCGTCTGTCTCAGCCTGTCTCGCTCCGTCTCGACGTGGTTTCAGTATAATGAGACACCCCAGATCGGTGAGGCAGGGAGAAATGCGCGGGCGGGAGTTCCTAGATCAGGTCAGGAGACTGGGGGGCGAAGGCAAAAGCATCCGCGTCATCGCCGCTGAACTTGGCGTCCACAGAAGTCGGGTGCACAGGGCTTTGAAAGCGCTTGCTCAGACGACGTGTGAAAGACCAGA
>JADFIF010000071.1 GCA_022566795.1 Chloroflexota bacterium | reverse complement strand
AAGGCCAAGGGAAAGGAAGGAGCCTGACGATGGACCTGAACTCCGGCGCGCTCGTGGCCCTGACGCTTGGCTTTCTCCTTGGGCTGAAACACGCTACCGACGCGGACCACGTCGTCGCGGTCTCCACGATCGTCGGCGAGGATCGGAACGCGTGGCGCGGCTTATGGGTCGGTGGGTCCTGGGGCCTGGGCCATACTACTCCTCTGCTGATCCTCGGCATCGTCATCTTGGCGTTCAAAGAGGTCGTGCTCGACCAGTACGAAACGGTGGCCCCCGCGTTCGAGTTCGGCGTTGGAATCATGCTGGTTCTGCTGGGCGCGCAGGTCTTTTGGAACCTGAGGCGCCGGCGGCTCCACGTCCACGAGCATGCCCACGATGCCGGACCGCACGTTCACATCCACGGCAGCCACGGGCCGGACACGGACGCTGGTGGGGAGGCGCCGCACGGCTTCTTCCATCCTGGCAAGCCCTTCTTCCGGATGAAGTCGTACACGATCGGTGTGGTGCACGGGCTGGCCGGCTCCGCCGCCGTGATGCTGGTGCTGTTGCCGACCCTATCGTCCTTCTGGGTTGGCATAGGCTACCTGCTGCTCTTCGGCGTTGGGACGATGCTGTCGATGGCGGCCATCACGCTGTTGCTGGGCATCCCATTCGCGCTGACCGGCAACCGCAACCGCCTCAGTGGCGCGGTGGCCTCGGTGGCGGGCGCCGGCAGCCTGGCGTTCGGCGGCGTCCTCATGTACGACATCACCATGGGCACCAGTCTCATCCCCTTCTAGTGCCTGACAGCGGAAAACCGCGTCATCATGTCTGCCCTGCGTTGGGGACGCGCTCGTGATCTGCCACACACCGAACCATCCCCCTGTATCGGACTCCCGACCGAACGTTACGCTGATTTCGCGTACTAGGCACTGGTAGTTAGAAACTATCTCAGAAAGGCAAAAGCCTCGTTCCCACCTACCCGCCCGAGGCTCGTTGGCTCCTGGGGGGCACGTCCCCAGACCCTTTGCCAGCGGGATCAGCCGTCCTGGACACCAAGGTGGATTTTGAGATAGTTACTTAAGTCAGCATGACAGCGATGCGTAAGTTTTTACCACCCACCCGCGCGTGAGGATTAAGGTCTGGGGGACACCCCCCAGACCCCCGCCAGTCCCGACAAGTCGGGACTTGGAACCCCGGGGAGCATTTTCGACAGGCGGGCGGGTAGGATGTATCAAAACACATGCAACCAAGCACTAGCCTGGCCCTTCTAGCCTGGCCATCGCGGAGCCTCGCATACGCTGCGGCCTCGCCTGCGAAGCGGCGAGGCGGCAGTACTGTCCCGGAGTCTGGAGCAGCAGGCGAGCCGCCCTAGCTCACTCCCTGCGGGCTCGACGCTCCCGGCGCAAAGCCTGCGGCGGAGGCTTTTCGCCTCGCGTCGCCTTTCGCTTCGCGTCGAAAGTGGGGTAACATGGCCTCCAACATCTGTTCGGGACCTCGACTCAATGGACACAGTAGGCGCGGGCCCAAAGCATAGTCCCCGGTCCATCAGTGTGGGCTCTGAGAGTGCCCTAGCGGTGCTTTGGCAAAAAGCCCCCGCGCTACGCCACGGGCTGGTAACTCAGGATGGGCAGCGCCTTCGGGTAATCTACCCCGGCAGGCCCAATCACCGCGCGGGCCCAGACTTTCATGACGCGATCATCGCGAACGAGGCCGATGAGGTCCTGCGCGGGGACGTCGAGCTTCACCTCAACGCGCCCGACTGGTATGGGCACGGCCACCACGAGGACGCCAACTACAACGGCGTCGTTCTGCACGTGGTGCTGCATCCCAAGAGGTCCACCCAATCGAGGCAGCACTCCGGGCTGAAGGCGCCCATCGTCTCCCTGGGTCCGGTGGCCGCTGCGCTGGACGAAGCAACGCCACCGCTCTTGAACGTGTTGCCAAAGTCGACAGCCCCAGGAGAGCCGACCGTCGGGGAAACCCTCGATCTCGCTGGCGACGAGAGGTTCTTCGGTCGTTCTCAGGGCTTCACCATGGACCTTGACCGACAGGAACCGGACGAGGTCATCTACGCTGCCCTGATGGAGGCCCTCGGCTACGCATCCAATCGCGCTCCCTTCAGAGAGCTGGCGGAGCGCGTGCCGTTCCGATCGATGGGGTGGCTCCGAGACGAACCGCGAGGCACGAGGGCGATGGCCATCAGGGCTATGCTGCTAGGAGTGTCCGGCCTGCTGCCGAGCGTACAGGTCACCGACGGGGCACTCCAGCTGACCCGGCTCTGGCGACAATTGGCGGCGGCCAAACCCATGCCGGCGGCGAGGTGGAAGCTGTTCCGTGTGAGGCCCGCCAACCATCCGCTGCAGCGCATTGCGGGCGCCGCCGTGCTCGTAGACCGCTACATCGAAACCGGAATGGCCACAGGGCTTGAGGACCTCTCCGGCCTCGGTGCCCGGGGGCTCATCGAGCGGCTGGCCGCTCGGCCCTACGTCGGCAACGGGCGCGCCGCGGACGTCGCCGTAAACGTGGTATTGCCCTTTCTCCACGCCTACGGCCGCCACCGCCTCAAACAAGGGATGGCGGACGCAGCCCTGACTCTCTACAGATCGTTCCCTGCCCTTTCGGACAACGAAATTACTCGAGAGATGAAACGGCTGCTGCGGCCGGGCGCTGAAGCCGTGGAGGTCACCACCGCCCGGCGCCAGCAGGGCCTGATCCGGCTGTACAAGAACATGGCCACAGCCTTTTTTTCAGAAACGGTCACAGGCCATGACTGCTCCAAGTCGAGCCCGGCGGCGCAGACAGCCGGCCGCCGCCGCCCGCGCTGCTTCGACGGCTCTATGGGCGTAGATTGCCCAGGATCGCCCTGAGCTCTGCGATCCTGCGGCCATCTCGGATGGGGTCGTACACCGAAATCGCCTTCTCAAAATCGGCGATCGCCTTCTCCGTTTCGTCCCTGTCCTGAAAGACGACCGCTCGGTCGGCGTAGGCTCCCGCCAGCCCGGGCTTGAGCTCGATGGCCTTGTCGAAGTCTTCGAGAGCCAGGTCGAAGAGGTCCTCTTTGTAGTAGGCGATTCCCCGGCCTCGATACGCCTCCGCAAAATCCGGCAGCCTGCGGAGCACCAGACCGAAGGCAGCTATTGCCTGCGTAAACTCCTGGATCTCCAGGAGTCGAATCGCGCGACTGTAGTCGAACAGGCCCGCCGAGGCCGGCCGGGCCGTCGGAGAGGGCGTCGGAGTTGCAGGGGGCGCTGGCGTGAGCGTCGGCGTCGGAACAGACGTTGGAGCAGGGACGGGCGTAGCCGTTGGCGTCACCGTTGCACTCGGCGTCGCGGTCGGCGTGGCGGTGGGAAGCGGGTCAGACCCTGAACAGGCCGCCGCGAACAGAAATACCGGCAAAGCAAGGATCGAAAATCGAGCCGCCAACCTCATGAAACTTCCTCGGGCACCCCTTGTACATTTAGGTGACTTTCAGGATAACATACGCGGCGTCGAGCGCCCTCGACGATGGGCCAAGCTCCAGCGCGAGACACCGCGCCGGGGACGCTCCAACACTCCAGCCCCGGCAAAGAGGGCCGGCTGCTCGGGCAGGAGCTCCGGCTAACGATCCAGCAGGTCGGGCAAAGCTCTCCTCGCCGCGGGATTTCTTGCGAGAGCGCCCCGAAGGTGCCAGAATCCAGCCGTAGCAACCCCAGATACGACGGTGAGGAAGAGAATGACCACCGGGCTTCCGCGCGACCTCCTCCACAGGTCCGACCCTTTCGAGGCATCGACCACGATTCCCGGCGCCAGCTCCGTGGCCGAATGTGTGTACGTATTCAGCCGTCAAGGGGTTTGCCAGTGGAGCAATGTCGTCGATCCGTCGGGCGCAGGGGTGCTCGGCAACTCGATTCGTGATTTGCTCCCCGACGGGTCGCTGACCGGTGATCAAGTATTAAGCAATGTTGTCGAGACGGGGCGGGGCGCCGCGTTCATCTCCTCTATTGAAGCCCGAGGCGAAGCCTCTGGGACGACCACAGGTGTCGCCGTGCGTTTGTCGCCGATCGCCGATGCCTCAGGACGCGTCGAGACGGTGGTTGCATCTTGCGGCGAGCGGGCCGGGCCCGTGCGAGTGGAGGAGCAGCGCGCGATGCGCGTGGCGGCCAGCGAAGTGGCGCACGACTTCAGTAACGTCGTGGCCGCGATTCTAGGCCACACTCAGGCCCTGATGGCCCAGATCACGAACGAGGACCACCTCAGGTCGCTGCGACTCATAGATCGAATGGCGCGCGACTCCGCCAAAATCGTCAAACGAGTTCCGGATTTCGCCAAACTCGACAGCGGAACGGTCTTCGAAGACGTCGACGTGAACCAGCTCATCGAGAACGTGCTGCAGCTTACGAGACAACAGAGTTGGTCGGACGACGCACTGAGCAAGGGGCATCCCATCACCGTCAATAGCCGGCCAAAGGACGTGCCGCTAGTCTGGGGCAACTACGCCGAGCTCTGCGAGGTCCTGATGAGCGTCGTCACCAACGCCTGCGAGGCTATAGACGCGAGTGGGACGATAGGCGTTGCGGTGGAGGCGTCTCAGGACCTGGTCCAAATCGCCGTCTCGGACACGGGACGCGGGATGGCGCCTGAGACTGCTCAAAGGGCTTTCGAACCGTTCTTCACCACCAAGGGCGTCCCAGGCGCCGGACTTGGGCTCACCGTGGCATTCGGCATCGTCATACGACACAACGGGAGGATGGAGCTGGAGAGCGAGCAGGGGGTTGGCACGACCGTACGGATCTGGTTACCCGTTGCCCCTGCCGCTGGGCCTCCTGCGACCCTCGAAGGGCAGGGCCCGGTCGGGTCGGAGCGCGGCGCGTCCGTGCTGGTCATCGACGACGACCCGCTGATACGCCGGACGATGGCCGACCTGCTGGCGCTGGACGGACATGAAGCCACCCTCGCGGCGGACGGGGAAGAGGGCATCTCGTTGTTCGAGAGCGGCGAGTACGATGTCGTGTTCACCGACCTGGCCATGCCCGGCATGTCCGGATGGGACGTAGCAGCCGCCGCGAAGGCCAAGAGGCCGCAGATCCCAGTGGTCATATTGACAGGCTGGGGCGCCGCGCTCGAACAAAAAGACATCGAGAGCGCCGGAGTTGATGCGGTTGTCACGAAGCCGTTCGGGGTCAAGGCGGTGCTCGGACTGGTCCGGAGCCTCGTCGGCGAGCGCACACCCGCCGTCTAACGCCGAGGTGTGAAGAGTGGGCGGCTTTACCCACCCCAGGACACCAGGACCAAGGAAGTCCCTCATCCCCTACTCCTGGCTGTGTCTCCGAGGGCCCCTCGATCCTGAGGCCAGCCCTGCAATTGAGCGCGAGGGCAATGCGTACGCTCAGGAGGAGTCGTGATACGGAGCCTAGACGGGGTCGCTCCTCGAGTTCACCCCACTGCCTTTGTCAGCGAGTTCGCATACGTCATCGGCGACGTTGAGATCGGCGAGGGCTCTAGCGTCTGGCCGGGCTCTGTGGTGCGGGCCGACATGGGGAGCATTACAATCGGAAAATTCACCTGCGTTCAGGACAACTCGGTGGTGCACGGCGATGCAGACGTCGTGATAGGCGACCACGTTGTCATCGGGCACCGCGTTCTGTGTCACGCCAAGGCCGTAGGCAACCGCGTGCTCATCGGCAACGGCGCCACCGTCAACGACGGCGTCGAGATCGGCGACGATTGCGTGCTGGCGTCGGGGACGATGGTCGTCGACAATATGGAAATCCCCGGCCGGTCTCTCGTCGTGGGAGTTCCAGGACGTATCAGGGGCCCGGTCGAGGAGCGCCACATAGAGCTGGTCAAGTACTACTGCGACATCTACATTCACAAGGCCGAACGCTACAAGCGCCAGGGCGATCTGGAGAGCGCCGTCGACGGCGGTTGATCGTAGCTGAAGGTTGGTGACGGCAGGCCCGCGCCCAGGGGTCGCAACCCGGCTACATCTGGTCCGGCGCGTCCATGCTCATGAGTGAGAGTGAGCGGGCCAGCACCGTTCTTGCGGCGTCGACGAGCTTCAACCGAGCCCTGGTGATCGCGGCATCCTCAGGGTCGCTGGAGACCACCCTGCACTGCTGGTAGAAGGTGTGGAAGGCTGTGGCGAGCTCGGCTGCGTAGTGAGGCAGATGGTGAGGCTCCAGGCTCCGCGCCATCATCTCCACGAGCTCGGGCAGTAGCAGCATCTTTCGGATCAGCGCCAGCTCCGCCGGGTGAGTCAGCAGCGACACGTCACCCTCCGCAAAGTCTATTCCTCGCTCGTCGGCGAGGCGTATGATGCTGACGATGCGGGCGTGGGCGTACTGGACGTAGTAGACGGGATTGTCGGCCGACTGCTCCTTCGCCAGCTCTATGTCGAACTCCATGTGGCTCTCCGGAGAGCGGGCCAGGAAGAAGTAGCGGCAGGCGTCCGTCCCCACCTCCTCCACCAGCTCACGAAGCGTGATGAGGTCACCGCTGCGCTTCGATAGACGCACCACCTGATCGCCGCGCTTCAGTGTCACCATCTGATGGACGATCAGAGTCAACCGTTCGGACGGGATGCCAAGGGCGCCCACAACCTGCTTCATCTGCGACACGTGACCCTGATGGTCGGCGCCCCAGACGTCGATGACCTCGTCGAAGCCCCGCTCGATGAACTTGTTGTAGTGGTAGGCGACGTCGGTGGCGAAGTACGTCGGTACCCCGGAGCTGCGGACCAGCACCTTGTCCTGCTCCTCGCCAAGGCTGGTGGATTTGAACCAGACGGCGCCCTCTCGCTCTTCGACGTAGTCCCGCTCTCTCAGCAGGCCCATCGCCCGGTCGAGCTGGCCCTCGTCGATCAGACTGCGCTCGCTGAACCACAGGTCGAAGTGGACTCTTAGAAGCTGGACGTCGGCCTTGATCGCCGCGAGCATCCGGGCAAGGCCCAGCCGTCCGAGCTCTGCGGTCCCGGCCTCCGCCGGCATCTCCAGGAAGCGTTCGCCGTGCTCGGCGGCCAGCTCGCGGGCGAGGTCCACCATGTAGTCGCCCATGTACCCATCGGGAGGCAGCTCGGCCTCCCTCCCGAAGTGCTGCAGGTAGCGGGCGTAGAGGCTGCGGTTAAACTGGTCGATCTGGTTTCCCGCGTCGTTGAAGTAGTACTCGCGTTGCACGTCATAGCCGGCGGCCTCGAGAACACTGGCCAAGGCACTGCCTATTACCGCGCCCCGGGCATGGGCAACATGCAGCGGGCCCGTTGGATTTACGCTGACGAACTCCACCTGGACCCGGCGGCCGTCTCCAACGTGGACCGCGCCGTAGGCAGGACCCTCCTGGCGTATGAGGTCGACCTGCTGCGTCAGCCACGCCTCGCTGAGCCTCACGTTGATGAAGCCGGGAGGCGCCACCTGGACGGCGTCGAACGGACCTCTGAGCGGCATGAGGGCGACCAGCTTCTCGCCGATCGCCATGGGGCTCATGCGCATGGGCTTGGCAAGCTTCAGCGGCAGGCTGCAGGCGTAGTCGCCATGCTCCGGATTCTGAGGACGCTCTATCGGCACGCCCTCCACGGCGGCCGCAGGCAGCGCGCCGGTACGCTGGGCCTCTTCCAGGGCGTCGCCGACGAGACGGGCGACGTCATCCTTAACGGTCATTTAGCTCCAGTTCCAGCACAGATCGAGACCTCGCCGTAGCCATGGCATCGCACAATAAGATATCAGATAGGCATGGGGGTCGCTACCGCGCGACGGGTGCAGCCAGCGCCTTTCGATTGTCACTGGTACGAAAAACGGTCATTTTGAGCCCGCAAGCGAAGCATCTGGGGTGGAGGGCGTGTGGCTCGCATTGTGCGGTACGAGGCTCAAGAGTCACTGGCGATGTTTCACCCCCTAGGTGCCGGTGGCGACCGCCATGGGTCTACTCTCGAGCGAGCGAAGAGTCTCAGGGCCCAGCCAGGAAGAGATGCTTCGCTTCGCTCGAGCATGGCATACTGTCCAGCACGACCCACGTTGAAAAGGCCACTAGGTGCTAGCAGCCTGGTGGATAGCTCATCTGAGAGATGAGAAGGCCGGACTCGTCGAATAGGCCCGCAGTGTCCGGCGTGCCGTTGGCCCAGGCGGCGCTGCCCCTGCCGAAGCTAAATCCTCCCCACTCCGGATGTATCTCGTTGGTGTAGACCCGAATGGAGGCGCCCGACTCCAGGACGTATGAGCCGAACTCGTAGCTCGGGAACCCGTCGTCGATGTCGACAAGCCTCCAGCCCGCCAGGTCCTGGGGCCCGCTGCCAAGGTTGACTATCTCGACGTACTCGTCACTCTCGGTCTGAAAGACCTCGCCATCGTAGAAGATGCAGAGTATTTGGACGTTAGCCTGCAGCGGTGGCGGCGTGGCGGTGGACGAGGGGGCCGGCTGCGGCGTCTGAGTGGCCGTGGGGGCAGCGGGCTCCGGCGTCGGGGTTGGCGAAGGCGTGGGCAGGGGAGTCGCCGTGTGCGTAGCTATGGGGACGGCGGTGGCAGTTGCCGGGAGCACCGGAGAAGCTGACGGGGTAGGCGTCCGGGAAGGCGTGGGAGATGGCGTAGACACAGCGGTCGCGGTTGGGCTAGGCGTAGGCACAGCTGTCGCTGTTGGACTCGGCGGCGTCGCGGATGCGGCTGTGGGCTCGGGGCCTGGCGACGGCAACGAGGCGGCTGTCGCAGTCCCCGCGGGGACCGTTTCCTGCGTCTTATTTCCGGCTGGGCTTGGCGCCGCCGTTGGCGAAGGCTGCACGCGCTGGGTGTCCAACGCCGCCTTCGTTGCACTTGGGGTCCGCGTAGGTGTCGGACTCGGCCTCACCGTTGCGGGGGCGATCGCAGCACGCGTCTGCGTAGGCGAGACTCCGCCGGTCGACGCCGCCGGAGAGCCCAGGGGTGTCCGTGCGGTCACCGGGTCGCCTTGTGCGTCAGGGCTTGAGGATGGCGGACTGACGCAGGCGCCGAGGGCTACCAAGACCACGCCGAAGCACAGCAGCGGAGCTCGAAAGCCGAGACGAGGACGTCCACGCGCCAATGGCTGCACCTCCGAACGCGGGGGACAGAACGCCGACTGACCTCGGGTGCCTCTGCCAACATGAGGCGGGCCGGATCTTCTCCCCCGTCTCCGCAAAGCAGGGTTGAGAAGGCGCTAAGGCAGGACCTCGATGCGCTTCCCCCCACTCAGCGAAGCCGACTCGACGATAGCGCCGATGACAGAGCGTGTCTCGACGCCAAGCGTCTTCAGCTCCGCCAGCAGGCTGTCCAGCCTGGCCGGCTCGACGCTGATGAGCAGCCCTCCGGAGGTCTGCGCGTCGCTGAGCAGCAGGCGGCTGTTCTGGTCGATCGATGCGTCCCAGGCGACAATCGGGTCGATCGATTCGAGATTCCGATGGGTCCCGCCCGGCGCGATTCCGTCGTCGAGAAGCTCGCGAGCGCCGGCCAGGACGGGGACGTCGCTCAGGGTCAGCCGCGCGCCTACGCCACTGGCCTCGACGATGTTGCGGAGGTGCCCCAGCAGCCCAAAACCCGTGACGTCGGAGCAGGCGTTGACGCCGACCTTGACCATCGCCTCCGAGGCGGCGCGGTTCAGCGTGCTCATGGTGCGAACGGCGCCCTCGAGCACCTCTGAGTCGACCCGCTCGGCCTTGCCCGCCGTCGTGATGATTCCCGTGCCGATGGGCTTGGTCAGCACCAGAACGTCGCCGGGTTTGGCCGCATCGACGGTGACCTGGCTCCCGGGCTTCACGACGCCCGTTACGGCCATGCCGTACTTGGGCTCCTTGTCGTCCACCGTGTGGCCGCCGACGATGAGCACGCCGGCCTCTTTCGCTTTGGACATCCCCCCCTGGAGCACACGGCCCAAAATGTCCTTGGGTAGCTCCACGGGGAAGCCCACGATGTTGAGGGCCGTCAAAGGTGTGCCGCCCATGGCGTAGACGTCGCTCAGGGCGTTGGCGGCCGCGATCTCTCCGTAGGCGTATGGGTCGTCTACGATGGGTGGGAAGAAGTCCACGGTCTGGACGAGCGCCAGCTCGTCACTCATCTTGTAGACCGCGGCGTCGTCCGTCGTGGACAGCCCCACCAGCAGATTGGGATCGCTGACTTCCGGCAGCTGGCGCAGCACCTGCGCCAGGTCCTCAGGACTGAACTTAGACGCTCAACCGGCGCAGCTCGCCAGGGTCGTCAGCCGAATCTCGTGTTGAACTTTTGCCACTCCCGCTCCTCTATTGCCCCTGTTGTCGTCCAGCAATCGCTCGGTGGGTTGAGTATAGCACGAGTCTTTCACACCTCGATTCGAATAACCCACGGCAAGACGAAGCTCTACTTAGACTCAGAAACCATCTCAAAAAGGCAAATGCCATGTTCCCACCCACCCGCCCTGAGGGTCTTGGCTCCTGGGGGCACATCCCCCAGACCCCTTGCCAGAGGGGTCAGCCCCCTCTGGACTCCCCGGACGGGATTTTGAGATAGTTACAAACTACTAGTCTACGGCGTGGCCGCCCGTGGCGAAGGCCGCGAGATCGGAGTTGCCGGGCAGGAATTTGGCCTTGCCCTGCGCCCGTTTCAGCTCGCCGTCCTCGATTACCGTCTCACCTCGCTGCATCGAGAAAACCGGCTTGCCAAGGACTTCTTTGCCCTCGAACATCGTGAAGTCCGACAGGCAGTGCTGGCTCTCCGCGCCGAGGGTGTGTCTGAGCGTGGGGTCGAACAGGACCAGGTCGGCGTCGGAGCCTGGCTGCAAAACGCCTTTTTTCGGGTAGAGGCCAAAGATCTTCGCGGGGTTCTCGCACATGACCTGGACCAGTCGGGGCAGCGTGATTCGGCCCTTGTTGACTCCCTCCTCGTAGACTACCGGCAGCATCTGCTCGGCCCAGTTGCCCCCGAAGCTGGCGTCGAAGATACTGGCGCTGCCCTCGTCGAGGTCCGGCCGGTCGACGATGGGCCCCACGCTCTGCCCGCCGGAGTGCTTCTGCGACTTGTTGAATCCGCAGAAGTCGCTCCCGACCGTGTCGATGAGACGCTCGGCGATCCCCCTCCACATCGCCTCGTTGTCGGCGGGCTCTCGAAGCGGAGGGCCGATCTTCGCCAGAGGGCCGTGGTCGAGCATCGCCTGGTTCGTCAGGTCCAGGTATTGCGGGCAGGTCTCGCCATACAGCGGGGCGCCACCGCCCTTGAAACGCGTCAGGACATCCAGCACCTCACGGGCGCTGAGATGCACGATGTAGAGTGGGCAGTTCGTGACGCGGGCGTACGTCGCCGCGCGGCTGGCGGCCTCGACCTCCAGAATCCTCGGCTGGGATGGGGCGTAGTGCTCCCTGGACGTCTTGCCCTCGGCCGTCAGCTTGTCGACCATGAAGTCGATGCAGTAGCCGTTCTCGGCGTGGACCATCGCTACCCCGCCCTGGTGGGATGCGAGGGTCATGGCGCGCAGCATCTTGTCGTCGGGCATCATCATGCCCCGACGGGGGTAGGTCATGAACATCTTGAAGGAGATGACGCCTTCCTTGATGAGCCGAGGAACCTGATCGTCGACATCGTCGTCGCCCACGAGAATGGCGTGAACACCGAAGTCCAGGTATGAGATGCGCTCCGCCTCTTCGATGAAGCCCTGAATCGTGTCGAACGTCGTACCCGCGATGCCGTGGCGGCGCAGGTTCTGGATGAAGGGAATGACCGTGGTGATGCCGCCGAATGCCGCGCTGATGGAGAAGGTATCGATCTTGTCGGTGTTGACCGGGTGGTTATGCGCGTCGATTATGCCCGGCAGCACGTATTTCCCAGAGGCGTCAACTACCCTCTTCGACGGCCTACCGGAAAGGTCGGGGCCCACCTCTGAGATCAGGCCGTTCCTTACAAGAACGTCCCGCCTTGTAACACCGGCCCCGCTGACGACCAGGCCGCCTTCGATGAGGTAGTCTGCCGCCGACTCGGTCATGGGCCCCTCCAGCGCGATTTTCATCGCGTATCATATCGGGCGAACGGGGAGTGTCAAGGAGTCGCTACGAAGACCATGATGGACGGGTGGGATGACGATCGGCCCGCCGGACTGAAGTCCGACGTCGTGCTCGCTGGGCAAACCGGGGGACTTGGGTCCTCCACCGACGGAGTGTGACGGACGTCCCTAGCCGCCCCCGACGGCTCGGACGATCTCCAGCTGGTCCCCCTGCGACAGGGTGACGCCGGCGAGTTCCTGTTTCCGGAGCACGACGCCGTTGTAGGCAACGGCCAACCGCTGCTCGGCGACTCCCAGCTGCTCCAGGTAGCTGACGAGGTTGGTGGGAGCGCCCAGCTCCCGCTCTTTGCCGTTGACGGTCACTACTATCATGTCAGTGGTGATACTGTTCTGGGCGCGCTGGCGCTCCAAATCTTGTTCATGCGGTCGACAAGGGCTCTGGCCGCCCGCTCCGGGTCATCGTTCGCCACGATGTCGCCGATGACTGCGGCCCCCGACGCGCCGGCCGCAATCACCGATGACACGTTCGTTGAGGTTACCCCCCCGATGGCCAGTGCCGGAACCCGCACACGATCGCTCACACGCTTGAGCAGCCCGACTCCGGCGGCCGACGCGCCCGGGTGGGACTCCGACTCGAAAATGGTGCCGACGACCACCATGTCTGCGCCTTCAGCCTCGGCCGCTACGGCTCCCTCGACGCTGTGGACCGACCGGCCCACGAGCAGCCCGCCGCCAGACGCGCGCCGCGCCGCGTCGACGGGCAAGCCCTGCTCGCCGAGCTGAACGCCGTCGGCCTCGCAGGCCAGCGCGACGTCGACGCGATCGTTGATGAACAGCAGGGCCCTGCCACGCGTGACCTCCCTCAGCCGGCACGCCAGGGCAAGCATCTCGGCGGCGGAAAGGTCCTTCTCGCGAAGCTGGACCATCGTCGCACCGCCCTCGACCGCCCGCTCGACGACCTCCTCGAGGCGACGGCCCACCGCGAGGCGCCGTCTGTCCGTCACGAGGCAGAGGGCGGGCAAAAGGATGCTCGGCATGTGGGTGTAGCCGTCCTTAGCTTCCAGCGGTGGCCGCAGTGGCCACTCCCTCGGCCGGGCTGCTGGCGGTCCCCAGGTCTTTGCGGGCGATGCGCCCGGCCAGATACGCCTTGCGACCGGCCTCCACGCCCAGGCGGAAGGCATCTGCCATCAGGGCCGGGTCTTGGGCCTGCGCGATGGCTGAGTTGACCAGCACAGCGTCGGCGCCGACCTCCAGGGACTGCGAGGCCTCAGACGGCACGCCAAGTCCGGCGTCGACGACGACGGGCACGTTGGCCTCGGCGACGATAATCTTGATCTCGTCGAGGGTCTGGATACCTTGCCCTGAGCCGATGGCCGAGCCCAACGGCATAACCGTCGCACAGCCGACCTCCTCCAGCTTCATCGCCAGCACCGGGTCGGCGTGGATGTACGGAAGCACGCAGTAACCCTCGTCGACGAGCTGGCGGCACGCCTCGAAGGTCCCGACCGGGTCCGGCAGCAGGTATCGGGGGTTGGGAATGACCTCCACCTTGATCCAGCTGCTGCCGGTGACCTCGCGGGCCAGGTGCGCGGTGAAGACCGCCTCTTCGGCCGTCTTGCAGCCGGCGGTGTTGGGCAGGATGGTGTACTTGTCCCAGTCGAAGAAGTCGAGAATACTCTTTTCGGCGGGGTCGTCGAGGTCCAGACGTCGTATGGCGACGGTGACGATCTGAGCGCCCGAAGCCTCGATCGACTCCACCATCTCCTGCATGTTTCGGTGGCGGCCCGTTCCAACCATGAGCCGGGACGTGAATCTCTTGCCGTCGATTACCAGCGCATCGTCCATTGCTAACTCCAGGAGCGACTACAGCAGGCCGTCAGGCCAATCCCGGCGGATCGGGACTGAACCCCTTTTTCATCAGCCTTTCGACGACCAACGCAAAAAGCCGCTGACTCTGCGCCAGCGGCCGGGGTCAATACGATTGGCTGCTCCCTGCGCTGGCATTACCCAGATCAGGTCCTGGGGGTCGGTGGCGACGTCTCGGCCACCCTCTCAGCCTGGCTTGCCCAAGCTCCCCGCCGACCAGGTCGGCTACGCTACTCATCAGGATAGCCCGCGACCCACGAAAAGTCAACGCGACGCCTGCGCATCGGTAGCGCCGCGCCGGCTCGGACACGACCACGCCCCGAATGGAACAAATCGCCTATAGCTAACGTCACTAGACTCGACGGGGTGTAGAAGCGAGATGAATCCGTCGTCGGGACTCCTTGTAGCCTTGGAGGTGCGTAAACTATGATTCAGCGTATGCGATATGCTATCTTGCCCGCTCTGCTTTTCGCCCTATTCATACCGGTCGCTTGCGCCAGCGGCAAGGATGAATCGGCCGCGTTCGCCCGGTCGGCCCCTGGCTTTCCGGGAACGGCCGAATCCTCGGCCGATTTCGCGCAAGGATTCAGCACGGCGGGATTACCGGTTCCAGCCCCCGGGCCGGTCCCCGCTCCTGCGCCGCCTCGCGCGCCAGCGGCCCCCGCGCCGGCGGCCTCT
>JADFIF010000070.1 GCA_022566795.1 Chloroflexota bacterium | reverse complement strand
CCGGGGCTGCGGCGGCCGGAACTGCCGGAGCCCCGGGGGCCGCGGCCTCGTCAGAGCTGCAGGCCAACACAAAAGCCATCGCGGCCAGCCCTGACGCTAATATCAACCATTTGTATCGTCGCATGACTATCCTCTCCACCGTTAAGCTCTAACTGCTGTTCCGTTCCAACGAGGGTCTGTTCTCCGTTGTGCGCACCTCGTCCGGGCTTTGCGGACTCGGCCCAAGATACGCCTGGTCTGGGCTTCTCATCGCGATAGGCCCAGACTGCGGGGGATTATAGGCGCACACGGGTCATTCGTCAATACCTTGGCACGCAATGAGGGGCTCCGGCGGCGGCGTAGGGTGCGACAGCCATTTCGTTAATTGCAATTCCGGAGATTGCGCTGCCATTTGCGGTTCTTACCCCCGACCCGACGGGAAGGGTCGTTTGACGCCCTATGTGGCCAAGCGTACGATGGGCACGGTCGGCAGGCGAAAGCGGGCTAGGATGCCTCGACCCCCTGCTACCGTGAGAGGCAGTCCTCGAGAACTCGCCGGTCTCCAAATCCGGGCATCGCGCCCCTTGATTTCGAAATAGAGGCTAACGATAGGGTCTAACGTAGGTGAAATCCGCGACATGCAAGATTAACCGGATGCTTCGATGCCGTCGAAGCGAGAGAGGAGGTTACATGAGAGCGGCCGGAAAGGTGGATGTCGAACGCATCCGGGCCACGGTTGGCGCGCTGGTCAAGGCCCACGATCTGCCGGGCCTGGCGGTTGGCGTAGTATCCGGAGATGACCTCGTGTATGCCGAAGGCTTCGGCTTCGCGGACATCGAGAGCCGCCGGCCTCAGGATCCCGCGCTACGCCAGCGGATAGGGTCGATCACCAAAACGATGCTCGGCCTGTGCACTATGGCGCTGGTCGAGGAGGGCAAGCTCTCGCTGGACGACCGCGTTGTCGACAGGCTGCCGGAGGTCGAGTTCCAGGGCCCGGCGGAGACGCTCGCCATACGACATCTGTTGACCCATACGGGAGGCATCGGCGAGGCGCCGACAATGGACGATTTCCTGGTCCCTCATGACGTGCTGTGGTCGGATACGCTGTTGACCCAGACGATGCGCCATGCATACCCCCGAGGGATAAGCATAGAGGCCACGCCGGGCACCAAGTGGGCCTACGCCAACCACGGTTTCGCCCTCCTCGGTCAGATCGTGGCGCAGATCGAAGGGGCTCCGATAGAGGAGGTGCTGCACGCCCGGATCTTCGGGCCGTTGGGTATGACAGACACCGACTGCCACGACCGACCTCACGCCGACCTGACGACGGGCTACCACCGCGTTCCAAGCGATGACGAGCTCGACGTCATGGCCCTGTTGGGTCGAGACGCCACGGCTGAGGAGCCCGTCGACGGGGTGAATATCCGCGGGCGGTACCAGTACGTCCGGCCTCGGGCTGCCGGCGCGGTTCAGTCGTCCATCATCGACATGGCAAAATACGCGTCCGCGTTGATTCGCAAAGGCGGTGGGATCGTCCAGCCCTCCACCTTCGAAGAGATGGTCTCGCCACATTGGTGCCCAGATGGGAGGCTTGGTAGCGTCGGCCTTACGTTCTTTAGAAAGGAGCGATTCGGCCGGCAGACCTTCGGGCACGGCGGAGGTATCGTCGGTGGCTGGAACACGCACATCACGGTGGTGCCCGAAGCTGAGGTGGCCGTGCTAACGCACCTGAACCTGTCCTTCGAGCAGTTCTCCAGAGTCGAGGGCGGCGTGCTGCAGGCAGTGCTGGGCGCCTCCGGGCGCGAGCTCCCCGCCAAGCTCCCGGTAGCCAAAGGCATTCTCGAGTCGGCGTGTGGAGTGTACGAGCCGTCCCCAGGCCACCTGACTAACTTTCGGACTACCCGAGGAACGGGCCTGGTGGAGGTATCCGAGCGGGACGGCGAGCTGACACTGCGAGCCCGCCGAGGAATTTGGCGTCGTGGGGTGCCGATGACCCGTGCCACCGCGGATGACCCGACGCTATTCGTCCTCGACCAGGGAGAGCCAGAGCCGCCGCTGGTAGCCTTCACCCTGAGTCCACAGGGCGCCGTCGATGGCCTGCGGTTCGACCGGCTGGTCGAGATGCAACGGGTTCGCCCCAGGGCATGACGAGCCAATTCGAAGCGCGCCAATTCGCGAAAGGCAAGGAGAGCATCATGAAGACGGATAGGAGCAGGGAGCTATACGAGCGGTCGAAGAAGTCTTTGGCCGGCGGTGTGAGCAGCAACGTTCGCCTCCACGAGCAGCCGGTGCCGCTCTTCTTCGAGCGGGGCCAAGGGTCTCACCTATACGATGTCGATGGCAACGAGTACATAGACTACGTTCTGGGGCAGGGCCCGGACATATTCGGCCACTCGCCCAACTTCATCATCGACGCGGTCGCCGATGGGATGACGCGCGGTCTGACATTCGCCGGCCAGCATGAGCTCGAGATCGAGCTCTCAGAAGCGGTGCAGCGAATCGTTCCCTCCGCGGACCTGGTGCGCTACGGCAGCTCCGGGACCGAGGTCGTGCAGGCTGCCCTTCGCGTTGCCCGGGCCTACACAGGGCGCTCCAAGTTCATAAAGTTCGAGGGCCAATACCACGGATGGACCGACAGCGTTCTGTATAGCACGGCGCCCGGCCTAGAGGCGGCAGGGTCCTCGGCGGCTCCCACGGCGGTGCCGATGTCCGAGGGCATGGCCGCGAGCTCGGCGGACGATATTGTGGTGCTGCCGTGGAACGACGCAGACGCACTTCGTGGCGCATTGGAGCGTCATCAAGGGGATATCGCCGCTGTCATCACCGAGCCGATCATGTGCAACACCAACTGCATCGTACCCAGGACCGGCTATCTGGAAGAGATGCGCCGGCTCTGCGACGAGCATGGAATCGTCCTGATATTCGACGAGGTCATCACAGGCTTCCGTCTGGCTCTCGGTGGCGCACAGGAGCTGCTGGGAGTAACTCCAGACCTGTCGACCTTTGCCAAGGCGATGGCGGGGGGATTCCCCATCTCGATGCTGGCCGGCCGACGGGACATGATGAGCCTGATCGGCGACGGATCGGTCATGCACGGAGGAACGGTCAACAGCAACGTGATGTCGATATCGGCAGCCCTCGCGGCCCTGACGAAGCTGCAAGAAGATGACGGGGCGGCGATCAGAAGTCTGTATTCCACGGGGCTGGCGCTGATGGAAGGCCTGAGAGACCTGGGCTCGAAGCATGAGCTCGATTTCTTGATCCAGGGGCCAGGCCCGGTTTTTTCAGTGACGTTCACAGACGTGCCGGAGATCTGCGACTATCGCTCCCACAAGTCGAACGCGGACGAGGAGACCTACGAGAGATTCTGCCGGGGCATGCGAGACCGCGGCGTTCGCCTCATTGGCAGGGGTGTCTGGTTTGTGTCCACGGTCCACACAGAGTCGGATATCGACCGGACGCTTGCCGCCGCCGATGAGACGCTGTCGTCGCTATGACTGTACGTCGCGAGCGGACCTGCTCCAGAACGCGACTCCCAGCAAGCCCGGCCCCGTGTGGGCTCCCAGGACGGGGCTGAACTCGCTGATGAAGAGCTCATCGCAGACGTGATCCGTTTCGATTCGCTTCAAGAGCTCCTGCGCCGAGTCGAGGTCGTCGGCGTGCATCACGGTGGCGTGCAACCGACAGCCTGAGCCGACTCTCTCGCGCATCAAGGCCAACAGCCTCGTCATCGCTCGCCGATGGGTCCTGGGTCGGGCAACCGTCGAGATACCGCCTTGGAACAGCTCGAACAGCGGCTTGATCTGAAGTATCGAGGTCCCCGCGTGGGCAATTCCAGGGACTCGCCCGCTCTTCCACAGGAAGCGCAGCGTGTCCACGAAGGCCAGCAATCTCACCCGGGGCATTATCGTCTCGGCCGCGGCGACCACGTCGTCCAGCGTGCCGCCACGGCTTGCCGCCCGCCACGACTCCAGGGCAATGAGGCCCTCGGCGCCCGCTGCGTTGTCCGAGTCCAACACCCTAATCTCAACCGCAGGCCGTTCCGCATGCAGCTCCTTCGCCGCGGTCTCGGCCGACGCAAAGGAAGCGCTGAACCGCGATGCGACGGTCAGGCACAGAATCGACCGGGCGTCCTCGGAGGCCCGGCGGAAGGCGTCCAAGTAGCTGGCGGGCGGAGGCGCCGAGGTCGTAGGCACCTTCGATGTGCGTCGCAGAGTCCGGTAGAAGCTGGTCGGGCTGTACTGGTCGCCGTCCATGTACGTCGTCTCACCAAAGTGTAGAAGCATCGGTACGACGTACAGCCGACGATACTGCTTCGCGTCTGCGGGCAGCGAGGCGGCGCTGTCAACGACGATCGCGACGGTCGGTTTGTCAGCCAAATCTCGGACCTCGGCGGGTAGGGCCTTGACAGTTGCTCGTCAGCCCGCCCCAACCTACGCCGTCGAGGCAGGCTCTCGGGCCGTGATCTTGGAAGCGCCGCGCCTCGATATGGAAGGCCTTCGCATAGGCACCTTGCGAAGCGGGCCGGGTGGGCCGCCGAGGAAGTTGATTTACCGCAGCATCTGCCAGCGCCACGTCGCGCTGGGAGCCACCTTCGCCGTCGACGCTACCGGGAGTCAGCCCTGCGACCCGCCCGGCGAACCCTCCGCGGAGGGTTCCAAGGAGGCCGCGCCGAGCTCGGCATCATCCGCCTTGAGCTCGAACAGCGCTGGGCTCAGGAGCACCGCCAGCGATACCGCGGCGTAGAGGAATACGGCGACGCGGCCAGGGCCCCCTTGGTAGCTTAGCCAGGCCAATATGATCATCGAGGGCGTGGTGATGACGAGGAGCGCTACCCTGACGAGCCGGCGGCCTATGCGGAAGAACGCGGCGGTGGCCGCGGCGATGATCAAGAACACGACGGCCGCGCTGGCGTCGACCTCTTGGAGGCGGAGCCCCGATGTCTGCAGCGCCTCTCCTCGACTGTAGAAGTAGACCAGCCAGTAGGCCAGGAACGGTATCGGAAACACGGCCAGGGAGGCCATCAGCCAGTCGGGCCGCGCCACCTTCGACACGAAGCGGATCACCAGCCAGAGCGACGCGGCGATGTAGGCGAAGGAGGCGGCGTATATGGGAATCCCCAGGGGCAGCGCTCCCTGAGTCAGCACTCCCCACGCGCCGTAGCCCACCGCGCTCATGGCGAGCCCCCAGGACACTATTGGAGCCATCAGGCAGTAGCCCAGCCACGGGTAGGCCCACCTAGGACGGCCGAGGCGCCACCCGATCGCCGACATCGTGATGGCGAGCATCAACATCGCGAAGACCCAGATAGGGACCGTCCACAGGTGGAAGGCGAACATCATCGACAGAAACAGGTGAGGGAGCACCGCGAGGGCGGTGTGGTACCAGGAGCCTCTGGAGTGGACCTCGTAGAGTTGCCTGGCGACTCTATCGGCGCGCCCGAACTCATCGAGCGCCTGGCTCAGTGCCGCTTCCGCGGATGCGCCGCGGTCGATGAGATCTCTTGCCTTATCCTCGATGTGGGCCTCGAGCTCATGCAGGACTTCGTCGCCTTCCCTCGGTCCAAGGTGAAGCTGGCGACGCAGGTCACTGAGGTGCCCGCGGTTCACAGCGCCCATCCATTTCCTCCGTGAAGTGGGGGCTAAACCGTGGCCACCTCTGGGCTGGCCACTAGGTTTACGGCCGTGCTGAACAGGTGCCACTCCTCGAGCATGGAGGTGAGCCGCCTTCGTCCCACGGCCGTGATGTAGTAATACCGTCGGTCCTGTCCACTGGGAGATGCCTCCCAGCGGCCAAGCACCAGGCCGTCCCTCTCCAGGCGATGGAGGGCCGGATACAGCGTGCCTTCCTTGAACCGGAAGTACCCGCTGCTGCGCTGGTCTATCTCCTTGACCAGCTGATAGCCGTACATGGACTCGGTAGCAAGAAGGGAGAGGAGCAGGGTCTGAGTGCTCCCTTTCAGTAGCTCTCTTCGGTACACGTCTGGCGTTTCCTCCATGGTGACCGTTACCTCCTGCATTATGTCCTAACCCCTTTACGCCGTCAATACGATATCGGATTTCCGACGTGCCAAGCGAGCCGGCACGACTGCCATGGACGACCCGGCCGCAAGTCGCGTTTTAGGCAGCCCGATGCGACCGCGGTTGAAGGCAAAGAGGCTGTACTATAGAATATCGACACCCTACGAAGGAGCGCGGTATTGACCCGTCGGCGGATAAACAGGCTGCCCGGCATGGCCGACGTCATGGGACGCGACCACGAGGTCCTCTCGGAGGCCGTTGGGACTCTCAAGTCCTTCCTGGGCGAGGCGGGGTACAGCCCCATCGACACTCCCTTATTAGAGGAGACGGAGCTCTTTGTCCGCAAATCCGGCGGCGAGCTGACGAGCCGGCTGTATACCTTCACTGAGCCGGGAGGGCGCCGGGTAAGTCTCCGACCGGAGTTCACCTCATCGGTCATCCGATACTTCATAGATGTGGTGGGGCCGGATGCAACACCATTTCGCTGTTACTATAGCGGCCCCGTCTTTCGGTACGAGCCAGGCGATGCCTCGAAGCTCCGTCAGTTCACTCAGGTGGGCGCGGAGCTGGTGGGCGCCCCGGGCGCTGAGGCCGATGCGGAGATGCTGGCGGTAGCGTGGAACGGGCTACGGCAGATCGGATTGGATGGCCACCGCCTGCGCATTGGCCATCTGGGCGCGATACACGATCTGCTCGACCGCTACACGCTGTCCGAGCCGGCTAAGCTATTCGCGATCGGCCACCTGCAGGAGCTCAAGGATGGAAGCCTCGATGCCGTGGGACTGCGCCAGCGCGCCGAAGGGATAGGCCTGCTGTCAGAGAGCAACAGGTCGCCACTGCACGCCGCCGAATCCGAGGGCATCGATGAGGCAGTCGTCGGATTCATCAAGGAGGCCCTGAGCGCGTCGATGCCGTCCTCCTTCGGCGGCCGGACCGCCGAGGAGATCATCACCCGAATGTTACGCAAGGCGCGCCGCCCTGACGACGGCGCCATCTTTGAGGAGGCTGCTGAGGCGGTGTCGCGCTTGGTTCGGCTCGAAGGCGCCCCGGAATATGTGATCGAGGCGGCTAACCGCGTCGCGGAAGGTGTCCCGACGTGTCGGGGTCATTTCAGAGGTCTGGAGAGCCTGGTAGAGGCGCTGACCCGCAAAGGGATCGGCGAGTCGGACTTGGTGCTGGATATGGGGATGGTCAGAGGGATAGCCTACTACACCGGCGCCATCTTCGAGATCACGGCAGCCGACGGCCGCTCCCTCGGAGGCGGTGGTCGGTACGACGGGCTTGTCCGCGCGCTGGGCGGAGACGACGTTCCGGCTCTGGGTTTCGCCTACAGCATGGACCGAGTCGTAGGCTCGTTGTCGGAACCGACACAGTCTCGGGCGAGAGGGAGCCCCTAGATATGGGCGTTTATCTTCGCCTTGCCGTCCCGAGCGACGGCGCTCTCCACGAGACGACGCTCACCTTTCTTCGCGACTGCGGCATCGGCGTGCTCCGACCGAACCAGCGCCGATACACCGCCGGCATGCCTGCCCTGCCCGGCGTCAGCGTGTTGTTCCAACGAAGCGCGGACATCACACCCAAGGTAGAGGAGGGCAGCGCCGATCTGGGCGTTGTCGGCCTTGACCGATTTCTGGAGATGCGGCGGGACGTCGGAGCCGCCAACGTCGTTATCGATGAGCTGGGTTTCGGCCGCTGCGAGCTGGTAGTCGGCGTGCCGGACTCTTGGATCGACGTCACGTCCATAGCAGATCTGGCCGACCTCTCCACGGAGTTCAGGGAGCGGGGCACGGATCTCCGAGTCGCGACGAAATCCCCAAGGCTCGTCGAGCGGTTTCTGCTGAGCAACGGAGTCAACTACTTCTCTCTGGTGCACTCCAGCGGCACGCTGGAGGCCGCCCCCGCCATGGGGTTTGCGGATATCATCGCCGATGTCGTCGAAACCGGCGTCACCATGCGGGAGAACCGGCTGAAGACCATTCGGGGTGGTACCGTCATGACGTCCGAGGCCTGCCTTATCGGCAACAGCGCCGTGATCGGGAAGGACGAGCGCCGCCTGGCCCTCGCTACCTCCATCGTGGAGCTCATCGAGGCTCACCTACAGTCTCGGGACATGTACAGCGTCACCGCCAACATGAAGGGTGAGACTCCCGAGGAGGTCGCCTCCTATGTGCTCGAACATTCGGATATATCCGGCCTCAGAGGGCCAACGATATCCAAGGTCTACACAGACGATGACCAGAGTTGGTACGCTGTGACCATCATCGTCGAGCGGGAGAAGCTGCTGACGGTTGTTAACCGGCTGCGGCAGATAGGCGGAGCCAGCGTGACGGTCTCCCAGCCGAGCTACGTGTTCCGTGCTGAGCAGAGCGCAGTCGCTCGGCTCACCTGAGCCCGCGGAGGGACCGTTGCCCAATCTTCCGGCCCACATAGAGCTAGCTCGTAGGGCGGCTGAACGCCTGGAACACCCCGCCATCGACGCCCACATGGGACACTACCTGCTGGGGTCGACCTCGCCGGACGTGCGTGCAATCACCCGCCGGTCGAGGGAGGAGTATCACTTCGCCCCGTTGGACTTCGAGTCGGTTGGGACCGGAGTCGCCGGCCTGTTCGGCTCGCACCCCGAGCTAAGCTCGGCGGCGGCTCAGCCAGAGCCCCTGGTAGCGTTCATCGCTGGATACCTCACACATCTGGTGGCCGACGAGGTGTGGATCGTCGATATGTACCGCCCGTTCTTTGGGAATCGGGGCGTCTTCGACGACGGCGACGTTGGGAACGTGATGGACCGGGCCCTGCAGCTCGAGCTCGACCGACAGTCGTGGGAGGCCGCCGAAACGACCCGCGCCGATCTCGAGATGACGGTCGATGGACTGGACATCGGCTTCATCCCGCCCGAAACGCTGCGCGACTGGCAGAGGTGGGTCCTCGCGGTCTTCGATGGCGGCTTCTCCTGGGAGCGTCTGAAGTTCATGGCGCGTCGCATCTCCCAGGGGGATGAAGCGCACGCCGCTCACGGCCTCGCCAGAGAATTCATCGACGCGGTACCGGAGAGCATCGAGCAGCTGTACGAGATTGTGCCTCGGCGCAAGCTGGTCGATTTTCAAGAGAGGGCGGTCGAAGAGCTGGTCCGGACGGTTGGAGACTATCTGCAGTGAGGATAGTGAGAGGCCTGGAGGCGGCGGGGGCCGCCCTGTGCAACAACCGTGGACTCAATCTGGCCGATGTCCCTGCACATGTGCAGGCCAAGACGGAGGAGGTCTTCGGCGAGCGGCTGACACCCGCCCAAACGGTCGAGGTGATCGTCGAGCGCGTGCGCCGAGAGGGAGACCAGGCCATCTTCGACCTCACGCGGCGCATCGACGGCGTAGACTCTGAGGATATCGAGGTCCCGCGGTCTGCCTTCGCGAAGGCCTACGAGGAGCTGCCCGACGAGGTCGTCGCAGCGCTGACGCTGGCGGCCGGCAGGATTCGAGCATTCCACGAGGCGTCGATGGTCAAGGGGTGGACCGACTTCTCCGAAGGCTACGGGCAGATTCTCAACGCCGTTCAGCGGGTTGGCGCCTACGTGCCCGGCGGAACGGCGCGATACCCGTCGACCGTGCTGATGACTGCCATCCCCGCCAAGGTCGCGGGCGTCGACGAGGTCATCGTCTGCTCGCCATCGCCCGGCAGCTCCCTGCCTGACCCCGCGGTGCTGGTTGCCGCCGACATCGCCGGGGTGGATCGGGTGTTCCGCATCGGTGGGGCGCAGGCCGTCGCCGCCATGGCGTACGGCACCGAGACGGTGCCCCGTGTCGACATGATCTGCGGCCCGGGCAACGTGTTCGTGACGCTGGCAAAGAAGCTCGTTTACGGCGACGTGGGAATCGACGGCCTCTATGGGCCCACCGAAACGCTCATCGTGGCCGACGAGACCGCCAACCCGACCCTCTGCGCCGCAGACCTGCTCGCTCAGGCCGAGCACGACGCGCTCGCCCGGCCGGTGCTGATCACCACATCCGAGCATCTCGCTTTGGCGGTCGACAAGGAGGCCCAGGACAGAGTCGAGCGGCTCGATCGTGGCGACGTGGCCCGGGCGGCGATGGAAGGGCAGGGCTGTATCGCCATCGTGGCCAATCTGGACGAGGCCCTGGATCTGGTAAATCGGTTCGCGCCCGAGCACCTGAGTCTGATGGTCCGAGACCCCTGGGAGCACCTCGGGCGCGTGCGCAACGCGGGAGCGGTGTTTCTTGGCGAGTTCTCCCACGAGGTGCTCGGCGACTATGTAGCCGGCCCCAGCCACGTCATGCCCACGGGCGGCACGGCCAGATTCAGCTCCGGCCTCGGCGTCCACTCGTTCCTCAAGGTCAGCCCCATCATTGCCCTGAGCGACGGCATTTCCGCCGGTCTCGCCAGGGAAGCGGCCGTCATCGCCAGAGCCGAGGGATTCACGGCCCACGCCGAGGCCGCGGAGATCAGGCAGGAGCTTCTGTGACTCAAGAACTTTTACGGGAGCCGCTTTTCCTTACGGGCCCGGAGCGAGTACCTCGAAACCACCTCAAAACTCTCCGCGGAGCCGAATGATTTCAGACGAACTCTCCGCGATTATCTGAAGCGAAAACGCGCGTCTTTGAGGAAGCGCGCTAGGAGGACCACCGATGATCACCACGGACATCGACAAGCTGATCAGGCCGCACCTGGTCGACATCAAGGCCTACGAGCCGATGGACCCTCCCGAGCTGCTGGCGGAGCAGGCGGGTATCTCACCGGACAAGGTCATAAAGCTCAACGGCAACGAGAACCCGTACGGAGGGTCCCCAAAGGCCGTCGAGGCGGTGGCCAACACGCCGTTGCATATCTATCCCGACCCGCTCCAGAGGAAGATGCGGCGGGCCCTGGGCGACTACACCGGCATGGACCCGGACTACATAATCGCCGGCGCCGGCAGCGATGAGCTCATAGACCTGCTGTTTCGACTCTTCATATCCCACGGCGATGCAATTCTCGACTGCGAACCCACCTTCGGGATGTATGGATTCTGCGCGCGAGTGGCCGGCGGCGAGATACGCCTCGTGCAGCGGGACGAGCTCTTCGAGATAGACGTCGGCGACGTGCGGGACGCCATCGACTCCAAGACGAAGCTGATCTTCATCAGCTCGCCGAACAACCCGACCGGCAACCTGGCCTCGGAGGAGCAGGTACGCGAGCTGCTGGAGACGGGGCTGGTCGTAGTCGTCGACGAGGCCTACTTCGAGTTTTGCAACCAGACCGTCGCCGAGCTGGTGGAGAGACACGAAAACCTTGTCGTGCTGAGAACGCTGAGCAAGTGGGCCGGCCTCGCCGGGCTGCGCATCGGCTACGGGATCATGAGCCCTCGGCTGGTGAACCACGTCATCGACATCAAGTCGCCGTACAACGTCAACGTGGCGGCCGAGGCCGCCCTTCTCGCGTCGCTGGAGGATGCCCCCGCGCTCATGGCCAACGTACACCTGATCGTCGAGGAGCGCGAGCGCATGGCCACCCTGTTGAAGGATATTCCTGGAGTGACCCCGTGGCCGTCGCACGGCAACTTCATCCTCTGCCAGTTCGCGCCCGGCCGGGCGGGCGAGATATTCGACGCGCTGGCGAGGCGAGGGATCTTCGTTCGCAACTTTAGCTCGGAGCGCCTTCGCGACTGCTTCCGGATCGCCGTGGGAACCCCCGACCAGACCGACGCGCTGATCGCGGCCATGCGGGATATCGTGTAGAGACCAGCGACCAACGCCGGGCGTCACTGACGATCTCCAAAAGGCACGTGTTGTACCCACGCGCCCTCTGAGAACGGCTAACAAAACCCTGATTGTCATTCTGAGCGAAGAGAAAAATCTAGGGCGCCTGGAGATTAAGGAGTGAGCCTTAGGTTCATCGTCGCTCCGCTCCTCAGAATGACATAAGTGCAGATTCTGTTAGATGCTCCAAGGTCCTGGGTCTGGGGAACTCCTCATGGGCGATCGTAAGGCACGCCCCAAGGCAGAGGCCCGAGGCTCGTCATCTCGAATCGATGCCGGAACCTAACCAAAACAAAAAACGGTGGTCTGAAGTCGCCGCGCCGCGGTGCGGGTCGATGGGCCGCATCGGAAGATTTAGCCAGCGGGCGATAGCCAATGGTCGTCATCTCAAGCGCATTCCAGTACCCGAAATACGCTAGCGGGGACGGGGCAAATCTGTTATCCCATGCTGACGCAGGTACAGGATGGCCGGTACAGGACTGAAGGAGAAGGGCAGTGGGTCAGCGCACAGCCAAGGTTAGCCGCGACACCAGCGAGACGCAGGTCTCGGTGGAGGTCAACGTGGACGGCAGCGGCCGGTACGAGATAGACACCGGCAATGGGATGCTGGACCATCTGCTGGCGCAGCTCTCCAGGCACGGGCTCATAGACCTGCGCATCGAGGCTAAGGGCGATGTCGAGGTCGGCTGGCATCACCTCGTCGAGGACGTTGGCATCGTGCTTGGGCGCGCGCTGCGCGAGGCTGTGGGAGATGCAAGGGGCATCGTGCGAATGGCCCACGCCTACGTGCCTCTGGACGAGGCTCTGGCCTTAACGGTGGTCGACTTCAGCGGCCGTGGGTACGCCGTCCTGGACTCACACCTATCGGACGGCGATCTGGGCGGACTGACCGGCGACCTTGTCGATCACCTGCTCGAGTCTCTCGCCAGAGAGGGCGGCTTCAACCTCCACGTCCGCGTCCTGGCAGGGAGCAATAACCATCACAAGTCGGAGGCTATCTTCAAGGGGCTGGCCAGGGCCCTTCGAGCCGCGCTGACCGTGGATGAACGCCTGGAAGGGCGGGTCGCCAGCACCAAGGGGACGATAGGGTAGGGGATGGGGTGAGTCGCTCCTACTCGACCTTCTCCAGCTCGAAGCGGTAGTCCTCGATCACCGGGTTGGCGAGGAGCTTTTCGCACATCTCGGTTGTCTTGCGAGAGGCCGCCGCCTCGGTCTCCTCGTCGAGGCTGATCTCCATGTACTTTCCCGCCCTGACGCTCCGAACGGACTCGAATCCCAGCGATCGCAGGCCGCCATGGATGGTCTGCCCCTGCGGGTCGCTAACCGTGGGCTTTAGCTGGATGAATACTTTGGCGAGAAAGATCGCCTGCTCCTGATTCGCCAACGGCTCAAACCTGAAACTCCCAGTCGAAGCTTCGGCCCCGGAGGCGGGCACCAAAAAGGCTAACGGGCGTTGGGCTCTGGGGCGTTGGGAGAGCTCTCGTGGGAGCCGACGAAATCGCTGATGCGGTCCTTGTCGAAAAAGTCGAGCTTGTCTATGAAGGTCCACGCCGTGAGGCTGATTGTGCTGTCCATGCCGGGGTAGGGTGACATAATGACTTTCAGACTTCCATTGACGGCCTTGCTCACTAGCTCGGCCAGTTGCTGTACCAGCTCGTCGCACCCGCCGGGGCAGTCGTAGTGAACGCCGATTCCTCCGTGCTCCAGGTTATGTATCAGCACCTCGTCCTCGAGGACCTCGCTGTGAACGCCCCACGGGGCCGGAGCCAGCGGCTGCCCCAGATGCCAGCCCGACGTAGCGGGCACCGAGTTGTAGGATGGATGGCTTTGTCCGGGCGTAATGTGGACTGCCCCTTGGTCGTCGATCCTCTGTCCGGGGCCGTCCGGAGCGCTGGCCCCGAAAAAGCCGCCAAAGCTGCCGCCGCCGGCGAAGGAGAAGCTCGGCAGAAACAGCGCGATGATGAAAGTGAGGGCTATCGCGCCCACGGCCGTCATGGTGCCGTAGCGGAGGAAACGACGCCGTGTCTGTCTTCGGGCCCGGCGGGCCGCCCGCACCTGCGTTGGCGTTGGCTTCTGGGACCGTTTCGCTCTCGTTGCCATAAATCCTCGCTAGCGGGATGGCTCAACATCAATTCTGCTAGGCGAGGCTCTGCCCTGTCAACCTCTCGTGGGCTTCCATATACCGCTTATGTGTGCGCTCGACGACTTCCCGGGGCAGAGCGGGAGCTGGGGGCTCGTGGTCCCAACCGTGGGCGTCGAGCCAGTCGCGGACGAACTGCTTGTCGAAGTTTGGCTGGGACTCGCCTGGCGAGTAGCCCGCCGCGTCCCAGAAGCGGCTGGAGTCTGGCGTCAGCAGCTCGTCGATCAAGGAGAGCTGGCCGTCGATGAGGCCGAACTCCATCTTCGTGTCCGCGATGATGATGCCCTTATCCAGCGCTACCTCGTGTGCGTAGTTGTAGACCGCGGTGGTTACGTCCGCGAGTCTGGTGGTCAACTCCGCGCCTACCATGTCGCGCATCTCCTCGATGGAAAGGCTTTCGTCGTGGCCCACCTCAGCCTTGGTGGTCGGCGTGAACAGCGGCTCGGGGAACTTTTCGCCCTCTTGGAGGCCGGGCGGCATGGACATGCCGTTCACAGTGCCCTGGCGACGGTACTCGGCCCACGCCGAGCCGGTGATGTAGCCTCGAACCACACACTCCACGTCGATGCGCTCGGCTTTCCTCACGATCATCGCCCGGCGTGCGATTTCGGGAGCCAATGAAAGGTCGGGCCGGTCCGTCGCCAGCGCCACAACGTGGTTCGGGACGATGTGAGAGGTCCGATCGAACCAGAAAGCGGATAGCTGGCAGAGGACGGCGCCCTTTTCCGGGATGGCCGTGGGCAGCACGACGTCGAACGCCGATATGCGGTCGGTCGCCACCATCAGCAGGGTTCCGCCGCCGAGGTCGTAGGTGTCTCTGACCTTTCCTCGGTGAACAAGGTTTTCCAGGGCCGTTTCTCGTACCGTCGTCATCACACGCTCCACAACAGAATGCTAAGAAACTATCTCAAAAAGGCAAAGGCCTTTATCCCCCCCCCCCCCCCCCTCAGGGTTTTTGATTTTTGGG
>JADFIF010000069.1 GCA_022566795.1 Chloroflexota bacterium | reverse complement strand
AGGCGCTCGAAGAAGCATTCGGCACATATCTCGCGCGACTCTTCTCGCTCCCCCTGTGCAACCGCGTTGGCAACCCGTTCAAACAGCTCCTCGGGCTCTTCTAGTTCGCCATCATCTTTTGTTCTCAAATAGCGTTTCCGCATGATTATGCGGGCGTTCTCCGCAAGCCCCGAGGATCGGCGGGGAAGCTTCGCGTCAGCGCCACGCGCTGCAAACTGAGAACTACTTGGCGATGCCATCACGCCCCCTTGTGGCACGGGCTGAGCTACGTGGAAGCTCGGTTGTTCGATTGTTTCTAGTTGGGTGAGTTCCACTTGGATAGGCTTATGAGAGTTGGGGGTCGACATTGTTACTTCTCCGTCTTTATATGATCTACGCTGTGCTGAGACTCATGTTTGGCATCAGGATACACTAGAGTCACGACAAATCGGTTCGAACCTCGTCCAAACGCCACCGATTCCGTTTGCGTTCTCACGCGCAAATTACCAAGCTCCACCATCTCCCGCGCAGCGTGAACCGCGTCATTACCAAATGCAGCGTAGGCACTCTTAAACCCCACCGACTTATTGGAGGGGATGAAGAACTCAGGTCTACCGTCGGGTTTCAATGTGTTCTGGTGCGCCCACTGGACTCTTAGTCTCCGTCCAGATGTTTGACACGAAAGCTGCGACAGAATGAGGATGCAAGGTACACCGAGTTGACCAATTACATCCACGAACCGGATCGCCGTTGCTCGTATTGACGTTTTGAACGTGTTCGCCAGTCTAGTAATCGTAGCCAAAGAAGGGCCGTAGTCCCTTACGAAGTCCGTGAAGGCGGGATTTGGCATGAGCAGCATCGAGGCGAAGCTCTCGCAGTCTCGCTCGCTGGAACGTATGTGCTTTGAACCGTTTCGAAAAGCCGGATTGCGCGGGCTCAAGATCGCATGGGCAACCTCATGGGCCAAAGAGAATCGCTGCCGTTCCTCCGAATGCCCTCTGTTGACGGATATGGTGAATCCCTGCGGGTTCGGTAGAAGGAGGCCATCGACTGGCAGGTCCTCTCGTTTGATCGATGTGATCGGCGTTGCCCGCTGTGTGCGAGCTATGAGGCCAACGTTTACTGGCACCTGGGCCAACACTGTCGGATCTACACCCGCCTTCGCCAGCAATTGAGCGACGGTTGCATCGTTCAAGCGAATACGACTGGCGACAGAATTACCAGTCATTCTCAGATCTCCTTTTAGGCTAGCCAGATGCGGTCCGCCAGGCCGAGCCGCACTCCTGGCAGAAATCATCATCGTCGTCAACTATCAGATATGAGCACTTTTGGCAACGACTCCCTGTGAGGCTGAGCCACGCTCTCAGTGGAGAGTCCGGATCAATGCGCTTGGGGCACTGCGGACAGGGCTCGCCGTCAATCTTCCATACGCGCTGACGGCACCTGAAACACCAATCCCACGACATGATGGGGAGTGGTGCTCGCCGCGCGTCTGGGTCGAGCCCTAACGTCAACTGCGGGTCGGCATAAGGCTCAACTGTCAACTGGCCAAAATGCCGATCTAACCTATCGATGTCTAAATCCGCTATCGATGTGCGCGTTTCCACAGGTAGGTTTGCCACCTGAACAGCCAATAGTGTTGCCCTAAGAGACGACAATCCTCTTTTTTGGGCGACGCGCTGGAACCATCGGGCTCGGGCCACAGCAACCCTAACATGAGCACCTTGTCTAATCAGCGATCTAACGAGTGCGTCAGCGAGTGCTCTAATGGTATTCGAACTCAACTCCTCCTCCCAACGTCAAATCTAACACGGAAGCGAACACATGGTCTAGTGACTGCGGGGCGAAAACCAGACAGGCGCGGTCGCTACGCCGGGCCTTCCTGCGGGGTTTTGGGGCGCCGCCCTCTCCGCCGGCGCGGCGGAGAGGGAAGCGTCTCGTCCTCCAGGAACGAGAGCTGGTTGCTGGGGACTTCCGCGGGCCGCGGCTCCAGAAGAGCGTCGACCTCTTCCCGGAAGCTCTCGATGTCCCGGAAGTCGCGGTAGACGCTGGCGAAGCGAATGTACGCCACGCGGTCGAGGTTCTTCAGCCTGTCCATGACCATCTCGCCGATGATCCTGGACGGTATCTCTGCTCTGCCTACGTTCGACAGCTGGCCCTCGATATCCTCAACCACCTTCTCGATGCTGCCGACCGGCAAAGGCCGCTTGGCGCAGGCCTTGGTGAGACTTGCCCACAGCTTCTCGCGGATGAAGTCCTCGCGGCGGCCGTCGCGCTTGACTATCTGCAGCGCCCTGGTCTGGACCCGCTCGTAGGTCGTGAACCGCAGGCCGCAGCGCAGGCACTCGCGCCTGCGCCGGATACCGTCGCCGGCGTCGCGGGAGTCTATGACCTTCGTGTTTTCGTTGGTACAGAAGGGACACTGCATGGCGGCGGTTCCGAGGTCGCTAAAAAGGCGGAGGGCACTACAAATCGTGTAACCCTAACACGCTAGCACTACATATTGGGGTATGTCAACGTCAATTTTACCAGAGTTTTGGGACATTGGACACAGGAATGACCCAATTTCTTGGCACGAGGCAATGGGTTCCCCAGAGGACGCGCGAGAGCGACGCCCCGCTGTCCGGAAAATCCCAAAAGCAGAAGCGGGCCGCCGAGAAATCGGCGGCCCGCTCGTCTGGGGCCTTGCTTGAGCGGCTGTGGAGGGCGAAACGCTACGGGGTGACGGCCCGCGTGTGGTTGGACTTGCGGGCCTTGGAGTAGCGGCGGAGGAACGGCGGCACGTCGAGCTGGGAGCTGTCGCCGGAGAGGGCATCTCGAAGCATGTCGGAGATGTGCTCCTCTTTCTCCTGCATGCTCTCGCTGGTTGGGAAGCCGGTCGCGATGATGGTGAGCTTGATCTCGTTCTCCAGCTTGGAGTCGGACACCATGCCGAAGATGATGTTGGCGTCCGGGTCCACTACGCGCTGAATCACCTCGGCCGCCTCGTGGAGCTCCGAAAGCTTGAGGTCGCTGCCGCCGGAGATGTTGAACAGCACGCCGTTGGCACCCTCGATGGAGACATCCAGCAAAGGATTGGTGATGGCCCGCTGCGCGGCCTCGCGCGCCCGGTGCTCGCCGATGCCCCAGCCGATCGACATCCACGCCGGGCCGGCGTTCCGCATTATGGCCTGGACGTCGGCGAAGTCGACGTTGATCTCGCCGGGAACGGTCACCAGCTCGGCGATCGACTGCACACCCAGGCGCAAGACGTCGTCGGCCATCCGGAACGCGTTCTCCGCGGTAATCTCTTCCTCGCAGATCACGTGGAGACGCTCGTTGGGAATGGCAAGCAGCGTGTCGACGTTCTCCCTCATCCGGTTGATGCCCTCGTCGGCGGCGCTGGCTCGGCGCAGTCCCTCGAAGGCGAAGGGGCGGGTTACGACTCCAACGGTAAGGGCGCCCGTCTCCTTGGCGACCTGGCCTATGACGGCCGCCGCACCCGTGCCGGTGCCGCCGCCCATTCCGACGGCCACGAAGACCATGTCGGAGTCGCGTACGGCCTCGTACAGCTCCTCCCTGCTCTCCTCGGCGGAGCGCATTCCGAGCTCGGGGTCTCCGCCGACGCCCTTGCCTCCGGTGAGCTGTTCGCCGATCTGAATCTTCAGAGGGACGTCTGCTCTGAGGAGCGCCTGAGAGTCGGTGTTGACGACGATGTACTCGACGCCGGGAATTCGCTCTCTGAACATCCTCGAGACGGCGTTGGACCCTCCGCCGCCGACGCCGATGACCTTGATCTTGGCGGCGTTTACGTCCCGCTCCCTACCGTTCGTCGTCATGGTTCCCTCCGTGCTCGTGATTAGAAGTGGTTAGAATAGGTTTAGTGAGAGCCTGCTCTTCAGCTGGGCTATGAATCGGGAGGCGAACCCGCCTGACCGCGGTTCCGAGTGCCCGTTGCGACCGTTGGTCTGGGCCGTCGCCTCGGGCTCAGAGCGGCTGGCCGCCCAGAGGAGAAGGCCAACGCCCGTAGAGTAGGCGGGCGCCTTCAGCTCGGCAGGTATCGAGCCGTTGCCGTTGGGCATCCCGATCCGAACGCGGTTTGTCAGGAGCTGCTGGGTAAGCGCCTCGAGACCCGGGAGGTTGGAGGTGCCGCCGGTGATGACGAGGCGGAGCTTGCAGATGTCCTCAACGTCCGCCTCCTGCAGCTTCACCTTAATGAGCTTGAGGAGCTCCTGCGCACGCTCTCGGGTGAGCTGGCACAGGTCTCGGTGAGGGATCTTGATCGCCGTCGACCGGCCCTCCACCGAAAGGCTGATCTCCTCGTCGAGCTTGGACTCGTAGAGGTCGGTGGTAGCGTGGGCCAGCTTGGCCTGCTCGGCGTCCTTGTACGAGGCGCCATAGGTCTGGCAGATGTCGTTTGTGAACTGGTAACCGCCCACCGGCACTACACCCGTGTAGCGAACCATCCCTCCCTGAAAGACGACGATGTCCGTGGTGCCGCCGCCTATGTCGACGAGGGCCACACCCTCCTGCTTTTCCGCGGCGGTGAGGACAGCCTCACTACTGGCCAGCGGCTCGAAGACGAGGTCTTTCACCTCGATGCCGGCGCTCTCAACCGCCTCGACCAACCTGCGCACATACGACTGGTTCCCCGAGACGACATGGGTCTCGACCTCGAGGTTCCGAGCGTGCATCCCCAAGGGATTCCGAATGGTCTTCTCCCCATCCAAGGCATAGGTCAGCGGAATGGCGTGCATGACGCGGCGTCCCGCCACGGTCGCGGCAGCGGATATCTTCTCAGGTACTCGCTTGAGGTCATCGCTGGTGATCACGCCCAGGTCGCCCACCCAGTCCAGCGCGTCCCAACGGTTCTCGAAGGAGACGTGGGCTCCCGTCACGCCGACGTAAGCGGCATCGATCGTTACGCCCGCCTCCCGGCTGACGTCCATGACCACGCGCCGGATGGCTTGGGTCGTCGCCTTCGAGTCCGCGACGTTGCCCTTGCGGAGGCCGTCGCACGGAACGGTGCTATGGGCCAGCACCTGGAGGTCGTCTGGTCCGGAGCCCCGCCCGACGATGGCGCACACCTTCGTCGTCCCTACGTCGATCGCCGCGAATGTCGCATTTTTTTGAGCCATACCGGTAACTCCCTTTTCGGCCGAAACTCTACGTCGCTCCGTCAGATGCGTTCCGCCACGCGCATACGGGCGCTGCGCGCGCGGGGGTTAGCCTGTACTTCGTCTATCGACGGCCGGATCACCCTCCGGTTGACCAGCCGCAGGCTGGCCTTGTGCCCGCACACGCACTGGGGCAGCCCCGGTGGGCATATGCAGTCCGACGACTCAGCGCGCAGCTTCTGCTTCACCAGCCGGTCCTCCAGCGAGTGGTAGCTGATCACGGCCAGGCGCCCGCCCGCGTTCAGCACTTCGATCGCCCCCTCGAGGCCGCGCGTCAGATTGTCCATCTCGCGGTTCACCTCCATGCGTATAGCCTGGAAAGTGCGCGTCGCCGGATGGATTCTCCCGCGTGCCGGCCGTCCCGTCGCCCGTCTCACCACCTCCGCCAGCTGCGTCGTGGTCCGGATAGGGCGGTTCGCCACGATCTCTCGGGCGATACGCCGCGCCCTCGGCTCCTCCCCCAGCCGCGCGATGACGTCGCTCAGCGACTCGACCGAGTAGCGGTTCACTACCTCGTGGGCGGTCGCTCGCTGCCGCGAGTCGAAGCGCATGTCCAATTGGGCCTCGCGCCGAAAGCTGAATCCCCTCTCCCCCGTGTCCAGCTGCATCGAGGACAGTCCCAGGTCCAGAAAGATGCCGTCCACAAGGCTGCCTATGTGGTCGTGGACTATTGACCTAACATCTCCGAAGTTTGCGCGGACCAAACTCACCCTATCCCCGTAGCTCGATAGCCTGACCGTGGCCGCATCCAACGCATCGCCGTCGAGGTCGATGCCCAGGAGCCTCGTGCCCTCAGCCGCCTCCAAAATGGCCTCCGCATGGCCGCCTCCGCCTAGGGTTCCGTCCACGTAGCGACCATGGGGCCTGATGTTAAGAGCGGTGACGCTCTCCTTCACCATTACCGGTACGTGTTGCGGCACCACCGCCCACCTGCTGCCCCGCCGGCCTCGTGGCATCGTGCTCCATGACCGCGACACATGGTAGAATGGGGTCGCACTCGAGAGCACCAGCGATGCACTATCCTTGGCAGTTTCCTAGAAATGCACCAATCGGCGCAAGCGCGTTTTGGGACTTAATTAGGAAAGTTTTAGGAATAGTGCAAACCACACCAGGTGGCTTTCTCGAAATGCCACCCGGGGAGTCCAGAGGGGTCAGCCCCTCTGGCAAGGGGTCTGGGGAGCCTGCCCTGAGCCTGTCGTAGGGATGTGCCCCCCAGGAGCCAAGAGAGCCAAAGACCCTGTGAGCAGGTTGGCGGAAGCCCCGGCCTGCCGACGTGAGCCGGCGACCTCGGGTCGAACCAACAGGGGGAGACTCATCTTCAAGCTGGCGATCCTCACCATCAGCGACGCTGGCTCCAAGGGCGAACGCGTCGACACCAGCGGCGACGCCATTGCCGAACGGATGGCCGGCGAAGACTTTGAGCAGGTACGCCGCGAGATCGTGCCCGACGAGAGGGAGCTCATCTCGGCCAAGCTCCGGGAGTGGTGCGACGGGGGTGAGGTCGATCTGATACTCACCACCGGCGGCACCGGACTTGGCCCCAGGGACATTACGCCCGAGGCCACCCGGGAGGTGCTGGATATCGAGGCGCCGGGCATCGCCGAGGCGCTGCGCATCGAGACGCTGAAGAACACGCCCATGGCGATGCTGAGCCGCTCCGTGTCCGGCGTCCGGTCGGGCTGCCTCATCGTCAACCTGCCCGGGAGCCCGACGGGTGTCCGCGAGTGCCTCGAGGTTGCGGTGCCGGCCCTGCCGCATGCCCTGGAGATGATCCGGGGATGGCGAGGCCACCCAGGGCACTAGGCGCATTGCATAAGTCTTGATACAGCCCACCGCCCACCCTCAAAGAGTCTAAAGCCACCCATAGACTCTTGACCGGCTACGCCACCGGCGGAACCGGCCGTCCGCTAGAAGGGAATCCCCCACAGCGCGTACCACCGTTCGAGGCTACGCTCCACCGGAATCCTCTCCCCCTCCATTACCGTCCCCATGCGCATCTCGGCGGCGTTGTCCCGCCGGCTCTGGACCCCGCAGGGTCCACCCGGAGGAGAGGCTGACTCACTGAGTCAGCCTCTCTTTTTTGTGGTCAAGAGTACCTCAGTGAATACTTGTCTGCGGGGCTGTCCCCTCGGGAGCGAGCTTCACGCAGCCGACGCTCTAGAGAGATGATCGGCGTAAAGGTCCATCCCAAGCTTCGACGGCAGGTGTGCGGGCGTGCGAAGGCGGCGCGAGCTTACGCGTCTGGCGCTTCGGTGTGCAATGGGCCATACTGTCTAACCGATGGCAAACTCGGCGCGATTCGAGACACACGCAGGGGCAAGGCTTGGACCAGTTGCTGCTCCGCCAGGCCTTCTTTGGGCGACCGGACGCGCCTGGCGTTGGCCGTGGGCGTCCCCGCCGTAACCTCCGACACGGCGTCGGCTCGATTGGACCTGGGTATCGAGGTGCAATTCGGTGATTCTCAGTAGCTGCATCCCGCATCTGAGGACGGGGGCGTCGTGGTAGAGAACGGCCATCAGGCGCCGACGTGGTTTACCGTCGGCCACGCGAAGGCCATCAACACGCTTCAGCGGAGCCAGCGCGAGGGGAGGATTTCTCACGCCTACCTGCTCGTCGGCCCTACGCAGGTCGGCAGGATGTCGCTCGCCCTGGACCTGGCGCGCATGCTCAACTGCCTCGAGCAAGCGCCGCCCTGCGGTGAGTGCAGCCAGTGCGTGCGAGTTACAAGAGGGCTTCATGCCGACGTCCAGGTGCTTGCCCCGAATGCCGAACAGCGCTCCAACAGGTTTTCGATAGGCATCGACGCCGTGCGAGAGTTGCAGCGCGAGGCCAGTCTGCGGCCCTTCGAGGGCCGGTGTCGAGTATTCATCATCGACGGCGCCGAGCTCCTCACCGAGGAGGCAGCCAATAGCATGCTCAAGACGTTGGAGGAGCCGCCCTCGCAGGTCGTTCTGGTTCTCCTGGCATCCGATGGCGACGCACTGCTGCCAACGATTACATCCCGATGTCAGACGCTGGAGCTCAGGCCTCTGCCGACGGCGCTCGTGTCCAAGGAGCTCTCAAACCGCTACGAGGGGAGCCCCCAGGACATCGAGGAGGTGGCCCGGCTTTCCGGCGGGCGCATCGGATGGGCTTTTCAGGCGATGGCCGAGCCGGACCTCATGGAGCGCCGCGCCGAGCGGCTGGATGCCATCGAGACAGCCCTGCGCAGCGGCCTCGAGGAGCGGTTCAGATACTCGGGAACGCTGGCCGCCCGGGCGGCATCCGACCGCGCATTCGTGCGGCTGGAGCTCTCGCTGTGGCTGGAGCTTTGGCGCGACGCCCTCTTCTTCAGAGAAGGCCTGCCTGAGCTGACCACGAGCCAGTCCAGACAGCGACTGCTTCAGCTGATCGCCGATGCCGCCTCGTCGGCCGAGATAGCTCACGCTGCCGTGGCCGTGCAGGAGACCATCGACAATCTGGAGCGGAACGTCAACCCGCGGCTGGCGCTGGACGACCTGATGCTGGCGCTGCCGAGGCCGAGGCTCGAGGTGTAATGGTGCCAGAGGTCGTCGGCGTCAGATTCGCTCGAGCCGGGAAGGTCGAGTACTTCGATCCTTCGGGCCTGGAGCTGTCCGCCGGCGACGAAGTCCTCGTCGAGACGCAAGACGGGCCCAAAGAGGGTCGGGTGGTCATCGCCCCCGCGCAGGTCGTGCACTCGGACCTTCGAGGACCGCTGGAGCCTGTCCTGAGCAAAGCCTGTGGTGAGCCTGTCGAACCATCGAAGCGTGCCAGTAGCGGCAACGGTCTGAGCTAACCCGCGGGTCTTCGAGTTCGTTATACTGGTAGCACGGTCTTTATCCTTTATTCGAGTGCACTATATGAACGGATTCGCTCATGGCGCGAGCGCGCTTAGGCGCTCGCGTCGACCCTCCTATTCCAGGGCCATTGCGCTGGGCAGCGCCCTGCTCGTTGCGCTGGCCGCTTTCGGCTACTCCGCGAGCGTGGTAGGGAACTTCCCCGGCGAGGTAGCTATCTCCAGCTGGGTACAGTCCTGGCGCTCGCCGTGGCTCGACGCGGCCATGAAGGCGGTATCGGCTCCTGGTTTCGGGGTATTGCCCATGGTAATCGTGGCCTCGGCAGGTGCGTTCCTATACGTTACGAGGCGGCGCAAGGAGTCCACGTGCCTGCTGGGCGCGACCGTTATGGCCTGGGGCCTCGTCTCAGCCCTCAAGGCCTTGGTCGAGCGGCCGCGGCCTTCCGGCACGGCGCTCGACACCTACGCAGACCTCGGTGGCTTTTCATTTCCCAGCGGGCACGTGGTGCACTACGTGGTCTTTCTCGGTACGCTGGTGCTGCTGTCGACCTGGGACATGCGCCCTTCCCTGACGAAGAAGCTCATTCACGCGGGACTGGTCGTGTCGTTGGTCGCCGTTGGCGCGTCGAGGGTGTATCTAGGGGCCCACTGGTCGGCGGACGTCGTGGCCGGCTACGCCTTCGGTGCGGTGGTCGTCGCCGCCGCCGTTGGGTTTTGGAGACTCTGGAGGCGCCAAGACTCCAAGCGTGGAACTGAGCTTCCGAACCTCCTGGCGGCGAGCCCAGAGCTGTCATAGGGCGGCCATCGGGGCCTCGGCCCGCCCTATCTCGAGCCTGCGGGCCGGCAATTGCCGGCCCCTCTTTTTTCTCCTCGAGTGAGCGGCCTTTGATGCCTTGCTGCGTAACGAAATCGGCGAATCCGGCCGTGGCATCTAAGCCACATAACCATGAATGAGCTGAGCAAGATGCCACATGCACCCTTGAGATTGGGCAAGATTGGTACGGCTACCAGCCCCAAAGGGTACATCTGTAACTCATCGCCGGTGATGACAGGTGGGACGATGGCGACAGCAACTCTGGTTGAACTCCGGACAGATGAACTCCAAGAGACCGGGTCAACCGAGTTGACTAGTGGGGCACCGTCCTAAGGGATGACCATCAATCAGCCTGTCGTCGGTAACCGAATCACCAGCCCGATGGATGCTCGCGGAGCCGGAAGCTGACAGGATGGTTCTAGACACCAGACGAGGATTCGGTGGGACCCGCGAGATAGGAGGCATCCAATGGTTACGTTGAGAGCTGATTTAGGACACCCTAGCATACGGGTCCCGATTGTCCCAATGTCGATGCTGATGATCGCAGGAGCCGTGGCGTTTCTAGCGGTGGTAGCCGCCGGGACCGCGCAGACCCAGGCAGACCTGAGCGTCGCGCAGTGGGTCCAGGCGATCGATGTCCCTGGTCTTGGCGGGCTTGCCACCGTGGCCAACTTCCTCACCAGCGCCCCAATTGCCATTGGGTTGTGGCTCGTGACAACCGCCTTCTTCGTGCTGAGAGGTCGTCCACTGGAGGCCATCGCGGTCTTCTCGATATTCGGCATTTGGATCGTCAACCAGTTCGTGGGCATGGTCGTAGACCGACCTTCGCCGTCCTTGGCGATCTCGGAGATGTCCCGGGCAGACAGCGGGAGCTTTCCAAGCGGGCATACAACCGGCGCCGTCGTCTTCTACGGGACCCTGACCTTCCTGGCATTCAGCAACATTGGCAGGACGTCGGTGAAGATATGGGTGATCGTGGGGGCGGTCGCGATAGTCGGACTTACGGCGTTGTCCAGGGTCTACGTTGGAGCTCACTGGCCCAGCGACGTGCTGGCAAGCCTCTTGATCGGGGCGCTGGGAGTGGTCGCCATAGGGCATGTGTATACACTCATCAAGGAAGACCGCCTCAGTCTGCCCCGATTCCATAAGAAGCAGGCTCCGCCTACCATCGATGGCGTGACGGTGACGGGGTCGGTTGCCAGCCGGGTCTTGCTCGACTGGAAGGCTGGGACCGCCACCAAAGAGTACAGGCCCCCGTGGCTGGTCAGAGCGCTGTACTGGGTGGCATTTCAGGCGCCGTTCCCGTATCAGGCCAACAGACACGCGCTGTTGGCGGCCGCGGCCAACCGCAAGATCGTGGGGCTGCTGACGCGTCACCGCTTCGGCCAGGACATGATTGCGCCGGTACTGAGCATCGACGAGGCTGACGGTCGATACCGGCTGGTCACGGAGCTTGTCGAAGGGATTGAGCCGGAGTCCAATAGCGCGGTTGCCGAAACCCTCTCCGAGTTCTACCACTACTTTCAGGAGACTGGCTTGCCAACCTGGCAGATCTCCCCGGCGAATCCTCACGCGCACACGAATTTCATTCGAAATCGCCAAGGAGAGCTGAAACTCATAGACATCGAGTCTTCGATCGTCTCGTTCAGCCCGCCCTTTGGACAGCTACGAGCTGCGCTGAGAGACGGTCTATACCCGGTGTTCGATGACGTGGACTTCATTCGTCTTCGAGCATACCTGCAGTCACAGCGGGAACAGCTGGTTGCCAGCTTGACTATGGGAGGCCTCGAGGAGCTGGAGCGAGCCATCGACGACGCGGAAGCCTACTCGATATCGTGGAAGCAGAGTGAGCCAAGGATTTGGGGGCGCATCGCCCGCACCGTCTACGCCTTCTTCAACTGGAACCCGTTGCTCCGACGAGCCGGAAGGATGGTCGACGGCGCCGAGGCGATGGCCACGTCGTTCCTCAATGCCGCGTTAGATCGGTGGGAGGTCGAGAAGCGCATCGACGCGGCGCGGGCCGCCGACCTTCGCGATCAGATACAGACCTCCGAGGTCGCTTCCCTGTTGAAGCATCTCGGCGCGCATATCGCGCTGAGCGTAGCGCTGCGCTTCCCATTCGGCAGCATCGCGCGGTTCGCCTGGGTGGCGTACTTCAGGCTCAAAGCCCGTTACGACCTTGCACGAGCGCGCATCACCCGAGAGGAGTATGCGGAGGCACGCTCCATCCACTCGATTCCAGTCATGCTCATCTCGCTGATTCCCGGCTTCGGGACTATCGCCTACATGGCCAGCGGCACCGTGAGAAGCACCGGCCTGACCAGGCTGCTCATAGATCAGATAGCATCCAAGCTGCCCTTCAGGCTTTACGGCCGACTGGGCCTGTCGAATCTAACGGCGCCGCGTCAGGAGGCGGCTCGTCCAAGGGGCATCCCGCTCCGAAAGCGCGTCCTCACGGGCTGCGAAGACGCCTATCAACATTTGGTGTCGAGCGTGACACCACCGCAACATGCACACGCAACGCCGCGTGCCAAAAAGGAGACTCGAATATGAAGAAGTCACGAATCAGCCGAATACGGTGGATGCTCATCGGAGGGTCGATGCTGATCCTACTGCTGATGATCATCCCGCGCGGGCAGTCGGTGCGAGAGCTGGAAATCAGCCAGGTACTCGAGATGGCCGAGGCCGGCCAGCTGGACACCATCGAGGTCACGGGCGACAAGCTGGCGGTAACGACCGTCGACGGGAACCAGTTCAAGTCGAGGAAGGAACCCAGCGTAAGCATACTGGAGCTGCTTCAAAGCCGCGGCGTGACAGTCGGGCCCGGCACCGTCGAGGTCGAGATAAAACAGGATGGCGGGGGATTCTTGCCCGCGGTGCTCTCGTTCCTCCCGCTGATTCTCATCGGCGCGTTGGTCTTCTACATGATGCGCCGGAGCCAGGGAGGCATTAGCCAGGCGCTCAACATTGGCAAAAGCCGTGCGAGAGCCATCGGCGAGAACAAGCCATCGGTGACCTTCGACGACGTCGCGGGAGCGGATGAGGCGAAGCAAGAGCTTGTCGAGATAGTCGAGTTCCTCAATAACCCCACCAAGTTCACTCGCCTTGGCGCGAAGATTCCCAGGGGCGTGCTGCTGACCGGACCCCCTGGAACCGGCAAGACGCTCATCAGCAGAGCCGTGGCGGGAGAGGCGGGAGTACCGTTCTTCTCCACCAGTGGCTCGGAGTTCGTCGAGATGTTCGTGGGCGTCGGCGCCAGCCGCGTAAGGGATCTGTTCAACAAAGCCAAGGAGAACGCCCCGGCCTTGATCTTCATCGATGAGATCGACGCCGTCGGCAGGCACCGAGGGGCGGGAATCGGCGGAGGCAACGACGAGCGCGAGCAGACGCTTAACCAGATCCTGGTGGAGATGGACGGCTTCGACGAGCGAACCAACGTTATCGTCATCGCGGCCACCAACCGGCCCGATATCCTCGACCCGGCGCTCGTGCGCCCCGGCAGGTTCGACAGGCATGTCACGCTGGACTCTCCCGACGTGCGAGGACGGGAGGCCATATTGCGCGTCCACCTCGGTGGCATGCCGGTAGTGGACGGGCTGGACCTCGGAACTGTAGCCCGAGAGACTCCGGGCTTCAGCGGAGCCGATCTGGCCAACCTGGTCAACGAGGCCGCAATACTGGCGGCGCGTGCGGACAAACACGAGATCGAATTTGACGACTTCGAGGAAGCCATCGATCGGGTGATCGCCGGCCCCGCCCGACGCAGCAGGAAGACGAGCGAGCGCGAGCGGGAGGTCGTCGCCTACCACGAGGCAGGGCACGCGCTGGTAGCGGCAACGCTTCCGCAGGCGGATCCAGTCCACAAAGTCACCATCGTCTCCAGAGGCGCGTCGGGCGGCCACACTCGCCTGCTGCCCACCGAGGATCGGGGACTGTGGACGAAGGGTCAGTTCGAGGCGATGCTCGCCGTGATGATGGGAGGCCAGGCCGCCGAGCAGGAGGTCTTCGGAGATGTGACCACAGGGGCGTCGAACGACCTGCAAAATGCCACCAACCTGGCGAGGCGTATGGTCACCGAGTACGGCATGAGCGAGGAGCTAGGTCCTCAGAGCTTCAGCTCCGGACAATCCGAGACGTTTCTTGGCAGGGAGCTAGGCAGCGCCCGGCGCTACAGCGATGCCATCGCTGCGAAGATCGACGCCGAGGTTGGCAAGCTACTGACCACCGCCAGGGCGACCGCTGGGCGGATCATATCGGAGAACTGCGAGAGGCTGGCCGGAGTGGCCCGCAAGCTGGTGTCCGACGAGACGATACAGGGGGCGGACCTGCAGAAGATGCTGCAACTGCCCAGCGAGGACGCCCCGGTTGCCGCCTAGCGTAGGCTGGCTGATGGAAAATGGGGAGTGCAGTCCCGATCCGTCGGGACTGCCGGGAGTCTGAGGATGTCCCTCAGATACAATTTCTTCCCTTTCCTCACTCGAAAGGGCGCCACAGAGCCTGCCCTGGGCAAAGCCTGTGGTGAGCTTGTCGAACCATCGAAGGGGATGGTCGAAAGAGTTTTTCAGCGCCATGATAGGGTAGCGAAGGGCGGACGGATGCGGGCGCCGCCTCACATTAGAGGCTGCGTCGGCAGGTCGGGCCACCTGGGGTTTGGCACGAGCCGCTTCTGCGTCGGGGAGATGTGCCAGTCCATCTCCCCGAGGGCCTGCACGCGACACGTTCGCCCCTCCACCTCGATCTCGGCGATCCCCATCAGACGGTAGCGGTGGTAGGCCCCATCGGCGGTTTCGACCCTGATGACGCCGACTTCGACGAGCCGAAGCCGTTCGATCAGCTCCGCAGGGAGCGCGAGCTCAACCGCTCCGGTATCCACCAGAGCCGCGCACGTAACCTCGTCGCCGCGCTCGTCCTCCGGGAGGAACCGGTTCTGCCGGTTCGTGATCTTCGTCTCGACCGTGAAGACACCATCCGATTTTACTTTTCGACACTGGGGATTGAAGCGATTGCCTGAGAGCGGCGAACGCTCATCGAATCAGCGCGCCTTCCTGGCCTCCAGCCACGGCATGAAAGGCCGCCACTCGTCCAGGATGTTGCGGTGTTGGAAGAGATAGTAGGGGTTTGGGCGAGGCGCCGCCGGCTCCTTCAGCAGGCGCATGTTGGCCTCCGAGATCGTAAGGCCTGCCTTGCGATGATTGCAGGGTATGCAGGCGCTGACGACGTTTTCCC
>JADFIF010000174.1 GCA_022566795.1 Chloroflexota bacterium | reverse complement strand
TGGTCGGGGAGACTGGATTCGAACCAGCGGCCCCCTGCACCCCATGCAGGTGCGCTACCAAGCTGCGCCACTCCCCGACCCTTCGGTAGAGTAGCACAGCGCCTGGGGGCCTTCAAGACCGCGGTCGCTCCCAGCGGCGCCGCGCCACAGATTGTCCCAGGACTCGGGTCGCGAGAGGCCGCCGCGCCCGGGCAGGCAGCCGGCGCGAAGGTGCGGCGCTTCGTCTCACCCACCCGCCCTCAGGGCTCTGCCACCAGGGGCCTGTGTATCGAAGTGCCGGGACGAACGCCGTCATCGAGCATCGTGTGATCGCCCGCCCTAACCAGCCTTGCGGCCGAGCAAGCGCCTATCGTGAAACAGGTACTGGTTGGCATAGCCCGCATAGGGCTTGAAGCGGTCCTGGGCCCAGAGGCGCATATCTGCCCGCGACAGGGGCTTGCCGTTGGCGACTTCGGCGGGGTACCAGTCGACGAGAGCGCGGTGGACCCAGACGTCGACCGGGAACGCGTCGAGCTTGTCGAGAGAGAAGAGCATCACGCAGTTGGCAACTTTGTCACCCACCCCAGGGAGCGCGACCAGAGCCTGTAGCGTGTCGTCGTACGATGCCTCCCTCATGCCGAGGAGGTCGATGCCGCCGTTGGCCACGATATTGGCCACCGACGCCACGTATTTCGCTCGGAAGCCAAGGCCAAGCTCTCGGAGCCGGCCTTCGCCGGCCACCGCCAGCTCCTCCGGCGACGGGAAGGCGTTCCACCTGCGCCCGTCGAGCTCTATCGGCCGTCCCAGAGTCGACGAGATATCTTGGACGTTGGTCGCGATTCTGCGGATGTTCGAGTTCGCGGAGCAGATGAAGGAGATCAAGCACTCCCACGGGTCCTGGCGAACGATCCGCAAGCCAGGATATCTCTCCACCGCGCTGGACATATGCTCGTCGACGGTTATGGTCCGGTAGATGGACCGCAAGTCGTCGTCCAATCGCAGGTAGTGGCGTAGGGGCCCCGCCATTGTCGATTCACTGTCGGGTCCGCACCTGAACTCGATGCCTTCGGGATGCTGTCGCAGTCCGACGACGTTCCCGAAGATCACGCCCTCATACCAAGCGGGGCCGCCGTCTTCCGCCGGGTCGCATCTCCGCCAGCGGAAGGCCTGCCCGCACTCCAGCGTGGAGGCGACATCGTACGGCTGGTCGGTCGCGATGAGCATTGGCTACGCCTCAATCCAGCGTTTGACCTGTGCGCCAAGGTCATTAAGACCACATGACTCGACTGTCACTGGAGGCAGCGAGTCGATGAACGACTTGCCGTATTTCCGGGACACGATGCGTCGGTCGAGGATGATCGCGACGCCCCTGTCGAACTTGGTACGAATCAGACGGCCGAATCCCTGACGTAGGCGGAGCACGGACTGGGGCACGGCGTACTCGTAAAAGGGGTCTTCGTAGAGCTGCGAGCGCGCGGCGAACACCGGCTCCGTGGGCACGCTGAAAGGGAGGCGGGCCACCAGCAGCACCTTGAGGGACTCGCCCGGCAGGTCGACGCCCTCCCAGAAGCTCGCCGTTCCCAGCAAGACTGAGGTCGGGTCGTCCAGGAAGCGTCGTACGAGCTGTTGCGGGGAGCCGTCGACTCCCTGCGCGAGCACCGCGATGCCCCTGCCCTGAAGGTCACTGCGGATCGCCGAGGCCGTTGCCTGAAGGGACGCATGGGACGTGAAGAGCGCCATTGTCCTCCCACCGGCCGCGATTGCCGCGTCGGTCACCGCCTGCTCGACGGCCGGCTGGTATGCCCATGAGCTCGGCTCGGGCATGTCGTCGGGCACGCACAGAAGCGCCGCCTTCGGGTAGTCGAAGGGCGAGCCTAGCAGTAGCTCATCGGCGTCGGTGAACGAGGTCCGCTCCCGAACGTGGTCGAAGGTGCCGTTGGCGCTGAGCGTCGCGCTGGTCATGACGACGCAGTCCTTCTGCGCGAAGAGCAGGCTGTTGAGAATCTCTCCAACGTGCAGCGGCGCGGCGTGCAGAGTGACGTCATCGTTTCGAGGGTCGCGGGTGATCCAGTACACGGACTCCGCGCTGGGATGCGGAATGACCTCGGTGAGCTTGAGCCGAAGGTCTGCGTTGGCCTGAATCGCGGTCGTCAGCTCGGTGGTCAGGCGGTCGTAGTTCAGGAGACCGGCGTCCTCCAGTCCTTCGAGGGCCACACCCAGTCGTTGGACGGCCCGATCGACCTCCGAGAGCAACACGTCTACGTTCTCCCACTGGATCTCCAGCGCGGACCATCCCGGTTGCGCCCTTGTTCCCGACGTGATGCTAAGCTCCCGCTCCTGACCTCGGCCGCTCTCATCGCCGTTCCGCAGCAGCTCCGCGAGGGATGCGAACAGCTTCGCTACGTTTTCGCGAACTCTCGGCACCAGCGCGGCCGCTTCGACGGCCTGTTGCTCGACCGTGGCCCGCCGCCCGGCGGCAGCCGTGGAGCCGCGAAAGGCCGTGACGGCAGTGGCGAACACTCCCTGATCGCCGGTCAGCGACTGCACCTGGTCGTCTATTCGCGACTTCAGCAGCTCGAACCCAAGGTGCCTTGTGGCCTCCTGCTCGAGGTGGTGCGCCTCGTCGATGATCAGCACGTCGTAGTCGGGGATCACGGTGCCTCCGGCCGTGAGGTCTGACAGAAGCAACGCGTGGTTGATGATAACGACGTGAGATGCGGCGGCCTTCTCTCTCGCGGTGCGCAAGAAGCAGACGCCATTGACTCCCTGGCAGTCGGGCGCGGCCTGGGCCGAGAGCCGCTCCCACGGCGCGCCGGCACTGCGGTTCGCCAGGTTCAGCTCGCTGCGGTCTCCCGTCGAGGTCGACTGGAGCCAGACAAGCGTCTTCGCTAAAAGCCGGGCCTCGTTTTCGCTGGGCGCATCGTTAGATCGAAGGTGGTGCCACCGTCTGAGACACAGATAGTTGGCCCGCCCCTTGAGCTGCGTGAACGTCAGGTCCGCGGATGAATCGCCGTCGACGCCCTCCAGCGCCTGGACTACGAGCGGGACGTCCTTGGTCAGGAGCTGCTCCTGCAGGTTGATGGTGTTGGTCGAGACGACTACCCGCTTGTTGTTCTTGAGGGCGTACAGGGCCGCTGGAAGCAGGTAGGCCAGAGACTTGCCGACACCCGTGCCCGCCTCGACGATGAGCCGTTTGCCCTCGTTGATGGCCTCTGCGACGGCCCTCGCCATCGCCACCTGCTCCGGCCGCTCCTCGAACTCTGGGATGGCGCGAGACATCGCGCCGCCGTCCTGGAGAAGCGAGGCCACGAAGTCGACGTCGATGCCGCGCGTCTCCTGATCGGGCCGCAGCGCCCGGCCGGCCTTCAGGCGCTTGGCGATGGCGGAGGCATCGATTCCGGAGACGCCTGCCCCCCCGCCGCTCGCCGCTTCGCCGTTGCCGCTCGAGCGCGCGCCGAGGGACAATCCATCGCCGGCGAGCGGGGACAACGACGCGATCTTGTGCGCCTCCAGCCGCCTCAGCACGTAGGAGAGCACCCAGGGGGAGCGCGCCGAGAGGCGCTGCATCTCGGCAAGCGTGTGCAGCCCGAGCTCGGACAGTCTCTCGTGCAGATTGAGGAAGACGCCCCACGTGGCCCGCGCGTCGTCCAGCGCGCGATGGGGATGCGGCTGCTCGACGCTCATGCGGGCCGCAAGTCGTTGGAGCGAGTACTCGCTCCAACCGGGCAGCAGCACGAAGGCGAGGTCCCACGTATCGCAGCGCGGATTCGGCAGCCTCAGCCCCTTCTTGTCCAGGAACCCCATGTCGAACGCGACGTTGTGCCCGACGATCGGCGCGGCGCCCACGAAGCTCGCGAAGCTGCCCGCCACCTGAGAAAACGGCCGAGCGCTGTCCACGTCGGACTGCGTAATCCCCGTATACCGCAGTATGAACTCGCTGAGGCGTCTGTCAGGATTTACAAAGGTCTGAAACGAGTCGAGAAGCCGGTCTCCCTGAAATTTGACCGCGCCCACCTCGATGATCTCGTCGCTGTCGGCGGAGAGCCCGGTGGTCTCCAGGTCGAGGGCGACCCACACGTCGTCCAGGGGCGATGTGTCTTTACCTATGAGGGTCAT
>JADFIF010000173.1 GCA_022566795.1 Chloroflexota bacterium | reverse complement strand
CCCTGCCGCTGCTGCTCTGGGTGTTCCGCATCAACAGCTCGCCCAAGCCCAAGGAGCCGCCGGAGGACTACAAGGGCTGGCCTCTCTGGTTCGTGGGGATAGCTTTCATCCACAACCGCCGCTTCGGCGTCCTGTTCATCGCCGGACTCATCCTGCAGCTCGTCGGCGAAGCAGTCGTCTAGGCGGCTGAGCGCCGCTTGCCCCGATGAGATCGCGACAGCCTCGTTTCTGGCCTTCATACGCACGCTTACCGCCACCATTGCGGCCAAATAAAGATGAGGTCTCCCTGCCTCTCGAAAATCGTTCGCACTTCGCCGGTGGTTGTGTCCAGCACGGCGATGATCGGCTGGAGGGACGCCGAGTACGAGGTCTCGCGGACCAGGCCGATGTAGCGGCCGTCAGGTGACCACCCGAACGCCGACAGACAGAACGGGCAGTCGCCTTCAGTCGCGGTTGCCAGTTCGCGCACCTCGCCATCCGCGGACGCCAGATATACAGCCTCGCCGGTCGCATATGCGAACGAATCTTCGTTGGGCGCCCATTCAGGGAAATAGAGTGCCTCCGTGCTCACCACCACCTGTCGGGCCTCGCCACTCTCCACGTTCACGAGGATCAGCTCGAACTCCTGCTTGCAGAGGTCCTCATGTTGCTCTTCTTCGGTGCAAGGTCCCTGGGGACTCTCTACTACGACCAGGAGCCAGTCACCGCTGGGCGACCACTTAAACTTGGGTTGGTTAGCGGCACTGGCTCCTTCGACTCGATGCACGAGTGTTGCCTCGTCGCTGGAGAGTGCCCTGACGTAGATGTCAAAGTCGCTGGAGTCGTTAATGCTGACGCTATACCGGAATTCCTCGGGGCCAACAAGGTACGCTATCCGCTCTCCATCGGGGGACCACTCGAAATCGAAGTAGCTGATCCCGCTCTGCGGGCCAGCCAGCGGGCGGCGTTCCCCCGTGTCCGGGTCCACGACTTCCAGGCTTTCGTTCCCGGCCGGTAGGGAGGAGCCGTCGTAGGTGAGGTCCATGCCGGATACAAAAGCGATGCGCCGGCCGTCTGGAGAAGCCGACCAGTTTACCACATCCGTCAGCAGTGTGGTCTCCTGGCCGCTCCCCAGGTCGTGAAGGATGAGGGTTTGTGCAATCCCGTTCCTGCCAACTCGGATCAGTGAGTCTTCCGAAAGACACCAAACGAGCTCCGCAGGCTGCTCCGTAACCTTCGTCGCATCACTCCCATCGGCCTTGGCCACGTAGAGGAACAGCTCGTTAGGGACCTCTTCGTCCGAGGAGTAGACGATGCGGCTGCCGTCCGGGGATTGACAGCGGAGCTGGCTGTGCTCACCCTCCACAAGCTTGCTTGGCCCGCTGCCATCGGCCCCGATGAGGAAGATCTCGCTCTTCTCAATTTCTTCAAAGTCTTGCAGGGTGAAGGTGATCCGAGCGACGCCAGGAGTGATCGCCTCGGTGGCGGCTTGCGGTGTGGGTGAGGGCTCGGTCGAGATGGTGGCCATCTCGGGCGCTTCCTCTCCATTTGCGCACCCCGCCAGGACGAACATCCCGGCAGAGCTGAATAGGAGGACCAACCAGAAGCACTTGCCCTTGAACATAGCTGCCTCCCTTGTCACTGACCTACACGTTCGTCGGATTGCGAGGGCACCTCGGGCTCTGCGCTCGCCCCCTCGGGCACCGGCTTCAGCTTGTAGAGCACAGGCCCGGGGCCCCCGTCCGGCGGGAATGCCCACACGTAGATGTTGCCCTGGGAGTCGGCGACCATGTCGAGGATGAATTCAAACGCCCGGGCGATGTCTATCACCTCTCCCGTTTCGGTGATGCGTGAGACACGGGTGCTGGTGGTCAAGGCGCTTATGACCAGCTCCCGGAGCACTACCTTCCCCTCCCTCACGACTATCCTCCGTGCCACGACCAGTGCGTCGATGTCTTGAGACGCGGGAACTCCTGAGAAGAGGAGCTCGAACTCGCCTCCGTCCAGCGCATCGCCGTCGTTGTTGAGATCTGAAACGCGGTAGATGCGATGCTCGCGCTCAGGGAAGGGGGTGCTCATCAGCAACAAAACGGAGCGAGAGCGATCCTCGCCGGCCAGGGAGGGCTCGGCTACCAGACCCATGAAGGGGCAGCAGTCGGGGCGCCCCTGTTCCGCCACAAAGTCAGGGAGGGAGAGGGGGGTGACCGTCCGGTCGGACCAATCGCCATCGCCGTTCGGGTCCTCGACTTCATAGATGAAGCGGCGGATGATCTTCTGGAAACCGGGCCCGACGTCCTCGAGGGTAATGAACTGGAGCCACAAGTGATCTGGGGCCGAGGCAACGACGGCGCGATTAAATATTCGGTCAGGGGCCGCAGTGTCGAGCAGACCGGCGTCCACCAGCTCCAGTACGGTGAGGACCTTCTGTAACATCCCGTCGGGGTGGCGCACAATGATTGATGACCCCGTCGGAGGACCCTCCGGGCGGAAATCTCCCTCGGGGAGGTGGGTGTCAGTCCAGGCGCTGGCCATCAGGAACAGATCACCGTTGATTACTGCAGGTGGCACGAGCTCGGGGAGGATGATCCCAGGGAGGCCTATATCAGGGTCCCAAAGAGCGGGGTCTTTTAGATCGCTGAAGTTGACAACAGGCTCGATCTGCACCCGCTCCTCTCGTAACCCGGACATCCGCACGATGGCGGTCTCTTGCGGGTCAGATAGCTCCGCCTCCTCCTGTCCGAAGAAGCGGATGGCGTAGATTTCCTTCCCCTCGGGCCCGATCGCTAGCTCTTGGTAGTGGGTACGCGGGTCGTCGTCGCGGAAGAGCTCGACCAGCTCGAAGTCGTTGGTGAACTGCACTCCCCGTGGCCCCGCGCTCAACCAGGTCTGGACGCCGACGTAGGCGCCGGCTGCCACGGCCGCCATCAACGCCAGCGCTACCACGATAATCAGGATTAGCCGCGGCGTCGGGACCCTCGGATAGGGTAGGCTTGGCCACCGACCCCTTGTCCTCTCCAGGGTGGCCAGCACCGCTGGCTCAAAGTCAGGCGTAGCCGGGTAGGTCATGCCCTGGCCCATCTCGACCAGCGCCGCCTCCAAGCGTTCCACTCCGCCGTTTTGCCTCATTGAGCAGCCCTCTCCGACTCTGGCCCCTCCAGCACTGCATGCTGGAGTTCCGGGAACTCACGCTCCACCAGTGCACGCAGCCGGGCCAAGGCGTTGTGCTTTCTCGATTTCACCGTGCCGCGTCTGATCCTCAATATCTCAGCCACCTCCGCCTCACTCACGCCCATGAAATAGCTCAGGGTCAACACCAGCCGGTCGTCGTCCTTCAATCGATTCACGGCCCGCCACAGCTCCTGGTGTTCGACCTTGACGACCACGGCTGACTCCACCGCCTCTTCGCTCTCCGTTACCCGGGCCTGGCGCTGCCAGAAAGCGAGGCGCGTCCTCTCGGCCCGTAGGACCTTGAGGGCCTCGCGGGCAACGATGCGGAAGAGCCAGGGCGCGAAGGGACGCCGCTCTTCAAACCGTCCGAGATTCGTAAAGGCCTTGATGAAGGCGGTCTGAGTCGCGTCCTCGGCGTCCGCCTGGTTGCGGACAATCTGCAGGGCAAGACGGTGGGCCTGCGTGGCATGAGTGCCGATCAGCTCTGCCACGGCGGCCCGGTCGCCTGCCTTCGCCCGGCGGATCAGCTCCTGTTCCGTCACATCGATACTCTCGCCCCAGGGTAAGCGGCCGTTCCAGTATACTTATCCGCGACCAGGGCAATAGGTTCACTTAACGGCCCGTTAGAGGAGATGCCGGTTCAGCCCATATAGATCATGCGCCCGCTCTGTCAACCCCTCCTGGGAAAACAGCACTCAACCCCGATGAACCTCTACAGCTACCGGCCTGCTCTTGACTGCGTGTCCTCTTGACGTTACGTTAATCACGTCTCATTTCGGCTAGAAGGAGGGTCGCCATCACTACCGAGGTTCGCCCGGCTCGCGTCGACGCTGAGGTGCTGCGCGGCCAGATCCGCGACAAGTATACCGATGTCGCTCTGACCCCCGATAAGGGGTTCCACTTTCACAACGGACGTCCCCTGGCCCGCATGCTGGGCTACGACGACGCTCTCGTAGACTCGC
>JADFIF010000068.1 GCA_022566795.1 Chloroflexota bacterium | reverse complement strand
GCCCGAGGGGGCTGTCCCCTCGGAGCCTTTCGAGGGTGGCGGGCAAGTCGTACTAAAGGCCTATGCAACTAGGCACTAGCCAGGCCCTCAACCTCCGCCAAGCTCTCGCGACGTGACGAAGTCCTTGAAGCTCGCGTCCCGATCGCCCGCCGCCCAGTAGGCCATGCTGCGGTGCCGGTACGCGCTCCAGAACCCAGGGTCTATCTCGATGGCCCGCGTCAGGTCGGCCACGGCCTCTTCCAGCCGCCCAAGCTCGAAGTACGCGAGTCCTCGGTTGTGGTAGGCGTCTCGGTACTCTGGGTCGAGCTCGATTGCCCGGCATAGGTCCGGCAGTGCCGTCTCGAACTCGCCGATGCAGAGATAGGCCATCCCGCGATTGTTACGGGCGAGGCGGTCGTCTGGCTGGAGCTCCAGCACGCAGTCCATATCCTCGATGGCTCGAGGGTAATCGCCGAGGTTCGAGTAGGCGTTCCCCCGGCGAAAGCGCGCGCGGACGTCGGCCGGGTCCCGAGCGATGGCGCCTGAGAGCTCTTGAATCACGTCGCCAGGCGCGGCGGAGGGCCAGGAAGGGTCTCGGCGTGGCTGGTCTGGCTCCAAGTCCCTTTTTTCTCGTGAAGTCAGGATAGCGGTCAGCCCTTCTCGAACCTGATGATCCCTCGGCCGTCTTCGCCTCTTCCGAGCGCGTCGAACCCCTCGTTGATCTGGTCGAGCGAGTACGTGCGCGCAATAAGACCTTCGATGTCGAGGCTGCCCTTCAGGTAGAAGTCGACGAGCGTGTCGAACGTCTCATGCGGACTCGCCGAGCCGTAGTAGCTGCCCACCAACGACTTCTGGTTTCTGACCATATCGACCATGTCGATCGGGGCTGTCTCCCCTGTCGCGCCGAGGCCGACCAGCACGGCGGTCCCTCCCTTGCCGAGGGCGTTCACGGCGTTGGCGGTGGTGAGGGCGCTCCCGAAGGTGTCGAACGCCAGGTCGACTCCGCCGCCGGTCAGCTCGCGGATCGCCTCCACGGGGTCGGTCTCGCGGGCGTTTACGACGTCCGTCGCGCCGAACCTGTAGGTGAACTCCAGCTTGTGGTCGTAGATGTCGACGGCGATTATCCGGCTGGCGTTCATGAGCTTGGCGCCCTGTATCGCGTTCAGCCCCACGCCGCCGCACCCGAACACGGCGACTGTCGCCCCAGGCCGCGCGCCGGGGCTATTGACGACGGCTCCAACCCCGGTGGTCACACAGCATCCGATGAGCGCGGCCACATGCATCGGCACAGAGTCCGGAATCGGATGGCACGCCTGCTGCGGCGCCACGATCGACTCGGCGAAGACTCCTAGCTTCGCCATCTGGTGCACGTCGGTTTCGCCCCTGTGCAGACGCACAGTACCGTCGAACTGCCTTGCGCCGGTCTTCGCATTGGTATCGCAAAGCTGCGGATGGCCGGTGCGACACATGCGGCAGTGCCCGCAGTTGGAAACGAAGGACAGGATGCACCGCTCTCCAGGCGTCACCCGCGTCACGCCCGGCCCGACCTCGGCGATCGTGCCCGCTCCTTCGTGGCCGAGCACGACCGGCAATGGCAGAGTGGCGGTCCCCTTCATCACGTGGAAATCGCTGGCGCACACTCCCGCCACATCCATCTTGACCCGCACCTCGCCGGCCTTCGGCGGGTCCTGCGTCAGCTCCTCGATCTTCAGCGGCTGATTCGCCTCATACAGGACAGCGGCTCTCATCGTCAAACCCCTTTCTTTAATTAGGGCGCTGAAAAACTCTTTCGACCATCCCCTTCGACGATGCTCAGGGCAGGCTCTCTGGCGCCCTTTCGAGTGAGGAAAGGGAAGAGATTTGTATCTGAGGGACACCCTCAGACTCCCGGCAAAGAGACTCCCTCTGCACTCCCATTTTTCATCAGCCTGTTAACACCGTGCGTCTTCAGGCCCTCTTTCGCGTGCACGATTCGACGGGTTCGCGCCCTAACCGCACGCCATCGGGTAAACGTGGCGCCCCCGGGAGGTCTCGACGGGCATGCGGCTCGCCGTCCACGAGCCACCGCCGTCGCGGCTGGTGTAGAAGTGCCCGTCCCTGCTGCAGCAGTAGACCCGCGATGGCGCGCCTCTGTCGATGGATACCTGGAACATGCGGCTCGGCGGCGTCTCGCCGATGTCCACCCGCTCCCAGGTCTCACCGGCGTCTCTGGTGCGGAAAAGGGCGCCCGCCTCTTGAGTGCCCGCCGGAGCGCCGCCCCCACCGGCGCCCGCCGCCAGGTACATCACCTTCGGGTCGTTCGGGGCCACGGTCAGCCCTCGGCAATACGAGCCTCCTGGGAACATCTCGTCGATCTGCACGTGCTCCCAGTGGCCACCTCGGTCGCGGCTCCTGAACATCGCGACCTGAGCGATGATGTACACCAGGCCGCGGCTCGATGGGTTGACCTGAACGCCGTGCAGGTCAACCGTGTGGTTATCGGTGTAGAGCCCGTCGGTGATGCTCCGCCAGGTCTCGCCGCCATCGCGGCTGGCGAGCAGGCCGCCTACCTCTATGGCGGCGTAGGCGTCCTGCGGGTCAGACGGGTCCACGGCGATGCCGATCACTCGCTTGGCCAGCGGCGGCATGTAGCCGGTGATGTGGGGGAACGCGACCTCGTCGGTGTTCGTCGCGTGCCACGTCTCCCCGCCGTCGTCTGAGCGGCGGATGGCGCACGGCTCATACCCAGCGAAGATGGTGCGCGGGTCGCCCGGACCGAAGGCCAGCGACCAGACGTCTGACCCCTCTGAGGACGAGCCGAGAGCCTCCCAATGCTCTCCCCGGTCGTCGCTTCGATACGGCCCAGCCTGGGTGCCGGCGTACACGATCGCCGGGTTTTCCGGGTGCACCGCAAGGGCTCTGACCTGGGGGTTCTGCGGCAAGCCGCTGGTGATGCTACGCCAGCCGTCAGCGTCCGCCCACCGAAGCAACCCGCCCTGGCCGAGGTTGTCACCCTCCCCCGCCAGGCCAACGTAGACGTACGTCTGGTGTCCGTTCGCTGTCATGCCAGCCTCCTGCTCTTATCTGTCGCTATTTGGCCCCGCCTCTCGACCTGGCGTTCGAGGCATGACCGTGTGGTTCCGCAGAGTCGTGGTTTGCGGTTCAGGGCGCTTTATCTGAGGGACACCCCTTCGATGGTTCGAAATCCTTCGCTATGCTCGAGGACAGGGCTCGCCACAGGTTTTGCTCGAGGCAGGCTCCCAGACTCCGGGGCAATCCCGACTTGTCGGGACCTCCACTCCCCATTTTTCATCAGCCTGCTATGTGACCGCACAGGCCTACGCGACTCTCTTCGGAGCTTGGCAGGGCGCTCAAAACTCTTTCAATCTGCTGGGGACGGCCTCGTCGACCCGGTCCGCGGCGACCGAACGGCCTAGAGCGTCAGCGGCGTCGCGTCTCGATTGGCCCACTCGCCCATCGAGCCGTCGTAGTTCCGCACCCGATCGTAGCCGAGCATCTTGAGGACGAAGAGTCCGTGCGCCGCACGGATTCCACCCTGTCAATAGGTGATGACCTGCTTGTCCGGCGTCACGCCCAGCGCCTCCAGCGTGGCCCTGACCTCGGCAGCAGGTTTGAATGTCTGATGGCGGTCGTCGGTCAGCAGATTGAGCCACTCGAGGTGGACCGCCCCCGGCACGTGGCCCGCCCGCCTGTTGCCTCGGTCGTTGGTCCCATCCCACTCGGCATCGGAGCGGACGTCGAGAAAGACGGTGTCGCCGTCGCCGACCTGCGAGACGCCGTAGTCGAGGGTGCAAAGCAGGTCAGGTTGTGCACGCGGGACGAAATCGGCCTCACGACGCTCAGGCGGATCGAGAGAGACGGGTCTGCCCTCGTCGAACCACTTCTTCCAGCCGCCGTTCACCACCTTCACGTTGGTGTGGCCGTAGTAGTTCAGGACCCACCAGAAGCGCGTCGCGTAGAGGCCGCCGAAGCCGTCGTAAGCCACCACCTGTGTGTTGTTGCCTACCCCCATGCCGCTCATCAGCTCGGCAAAGACGTCCGGCGGAGCCACGAGGGGGTATGCCTTGGGGTCCTCCGCATACCCTGGCTGCTTGACGTAGTGGTGTACGCGAATGCCGACGGCGTTCTTGATGTGGGCCCGGCGGTAAGAGTCGATCTGATCGCAGTCGACGATGCGAATTCCAGGATCGTCCAGGTTCTGCTGAAGCCAGTCGGTCTCGACCAGAAGATCGGAGCGGGCGTATCCTAGACTCGTCATGCAGAACGCCTCCGTGGTGCGGTACGAGGGGGTGCCGGTACGAGGGTCGAGTATAGCATAGGGTCAAGAAAGGCGCTCCCTCGGTCTCTTTGGGATGGGGTTGCGCAGGATGGGCTCTGGGGGCCGCGTCCCCCTTAGGCTCCCCATCCGACGCCGATGACGGCTAGGCTCGTAAGGCTGTTATACTGGCCCTCGTCTCGTCACGCGCTCGAACGGGCTGATGAAAAATGGGGAGTGCAGTCCCGGTCCGTCGGGATTGCCGGGAGTCTGAGGGTGTCCCTCAGATAAAATCTCTTCCCTTTCCTCACCCGAAAGGGCGCCAGATAGCCTGCCCTGAGCATCGTCGAAGGGGATGGTCAAAGGAGTTTTTCAGCGCCCTGCAAAGCACGATGCCGCTACCGACGCGCGACCCGGCGCGGAGGGAGACGGCGAACCAGTGCTATCGGCGGCGTCAGGGCCGGCTGAGCCGGCGCCTTGGGACCCGAGGAGAAGAGCATGGATGTCATGGAGTGTCTGCGCACCCGCCTTACGGTCAGAGCCTTTAGGCCGGACCCGGTGCCCGCTGAGGTAGTCCAGAAGATTCTCGAGGCCGGCCGGCTGGCTCCGAGCTCTCGGAACCTGCAGCCGTGGCACTTCATCGTGATCCGAAACCCGGACACGCTGCGGGCCATCGGCGCCGTAGCGACTAGCGGCCGGTTCGTCGCGGACGCACCCATGGCCATCGCTATCGCAATGGAGAACGCCGACCGGCCGGAGCTCGACGCCGGGAGGGTCCTTCAGCAGATGGAGCTGGCCGCATGGTCCGAGGGCCTGGGGACCTGTTTCGTCGGCCTGCGAGTGGCAGACCAGAACCGGCAGGTGAAGGAGCTCCTCGGGATTCCGGACCAGATAGAGCTAATCACGGTCCTCCCCTTCGGGTACCGCCCGCAGGGGATGCGAGGGGCCGGCCGGAAACAGCGAAAGAGCCTAGACGAGGTCGCGCACGGCGAACAATTCGGCCAGCGCTACGAGTCGGGGTAGCCAGAGAGAAGCTCTACTGGAACGCGGCGTGACCGGTTCCCGCCGTTACTGGAGATTATCGCCTCCCGGAGGACGAAACCAGCCCCATGAAATCGGCGCTCTTGACTTCCCGCTCGACCAGGAACCGGATATGAGTCCGGGTGAGCCGCTCGATCTCCCTGAGCACCTCCGTAGAGACGTTTAGAGCGTCGACGGGAGAGTAATCGGCGGAGCGCTGGATGAATCGAAGCACCTTCATGGCGCTGAGCGAGAGTGGCACCAACGTCGAGCTCTGCATCTTGCGGCATCTTTGGCACACCACACCACCGCCTGCGCAGCTAAAGAGGTGGTCCCCCGGCTCCAGCTCGAAGCGGCACTCGACGCACCGATAGAGCTGCGGGCTGTATCCCGAGTGGCCGAGCAGATGCATTTCGAAGTGCCTTACGAGCAGGTCCGGCTGGCGCGCGCTGTCGAGCGACCTGAACGCGCGCAGCAGTATGCGGTACACGGGCTCGTTTTGGGACTGCTCAGCGGTGAAGCCATCTACGAGCTCCGCCAGGTAGAAGGCTTTCGATAGCTGCTGCAGGTCCTCTCTCAGCGCCGGGAAGCTCTCGATGACCTGCGCTTCGTTGACGACGTCGAGGCTCCGGCCGTAGGAGATCGATACCTCCACGCGATTGAGCAGCTCCAGGTGGCCTCCGTAACGGCTCTTGGTCCGGCGCACGCCCTTGCCAACGGCCCGCACCTTGCCGACGTCAGGCGTGAACAGCGTGAGGATGCGATCGGCCTCGCCGAGCGGCATCTGCCTGAGTACGACGGCCTCGGTCTTGTAGCTTCGGACTCTCAATGGATTTCAGCTACCTGCGAAGAGTGCTCAGCGCCTCTTGAGGGGGGCGGTCTGGCCAAGCGCACGTTACGAGAGCGCTCGTGGTAGCCCAACACACCCTTGCCGGGCTCGAGGCTCAGAACTCCTGGCGGCCTTCCATGGCGCGGCTCAGGGTAACCTCGTCTGCATACTCGATGTCTCCTCCGACGGGCAGACCGCGCGCCGGACGGGTGATCTTCATGCCCAGGGGCTCGATGAGCTTGTGGATATACATGGAGGTAGCCTCGCCCTCCAGGTTGGGGTTTGTAGCCAGGATCACCTCCTGGATGTCACCGCCGCGAAGGCGGCCCAGGAGCGGCTGAATCTGCAGCTCGTCGGGGCCAACCCCGTTTATTGGGGATATGACGCCGTGGAGCACGTGGTAAAGCCCTTTGTACGTGCGGGTGCGCTCGAGAGCCAGCACGTCCAGCGCCTCCTCCACAACGCAGATTCGAGTCTGATCGCGGGCGAGGTCGTTGCACACCAGGCACGGGTCGGACTCCGTGATGTTGTAGCAGCGCGAGCACAGGATGATCCGGTCCTTCACGGCGACGATGGCCTCGGCCAGCGACCGCGCCTGGTCCTCGGGCATACGCACGAGGAAGTAGGTCAGACGCTGAGCGGTTTTCGGCCCGATTCCCGGCAGCTTGTGGAACTCGTCCACAAGCCGGGACACGGGCGCCGCGGCGGGAATACCGTCACTGATCATTACGTCGCTCTGTCGGATCTTCTGTGATTTTCTGTTCTGGTCTGCCCCTCGGGAACGCGTGGCTCCCAGGCCTTGCGCTCAAGTCTAGCACATATGCGCTAGGGTAGACGTCTCATGCGGAGGCTACGCGATGGTCTGCCTGGGGACGCCTGAGTTCTTCACTCTATCGGACTCGCCACCGGCGCCCCCGAGAAACCGATGGTTCGAGTCAGTCGCTGAGCTCTTCGGCAGGCTCAGGACGGTCTCCACCGAAGAGTCTAAGGCCGATTGCCCTAGATCCTTCCCCTGTGGACCCAGAATCGCTCGTGTTGGTTGCGACCACCGCAACAAAGAATGAAAACATCCGGCCCGGGTCCACGACTGTCTGCGTGCGCCCGGATTTTACTGTCACCACTTCGGCAGGCTCAGTGCAGGCTCTGAGGCCGCAGCCGAAGGGTCTGGGGCGGTGGGCGCGTTCCATTGGCGGGGTGGTTCTCGTATTGCATATCCACACGCTCCCCACCCCAGATTCTTCACCCGCGGGTTCAAAATGACCTATTTTCATACCAATTTGCCATGCCGGTTGCGACCGCCACCATGGACAGATGAAAATCGTGGTTCAATCTGTGATGCGATGCCTGGGCTAATTTTCAGAGGAATGACATTCTACGGGGATTGCTTTTCGTCTGCCTCATCGCCTGCGTCAGCGTCTGCGGTGGCCTCAGCCGCCTGATCGGCGCATCGCGAGCAAACGTAGGCGTCTCCCCGCGCAATGGCCACCCCGCGCGGCACATTGCGCTTTCGGCCGCAGACGCTGCACGTGACGGCCTCCAGAGGCGCGTTCGCGCTACGGTTAGGCTCACTGGCATGCCCGCGAAAGCCTCTGTAGTCAGGGTCCAGCCCTCGCATGGCCTCGACGCGCTCTCGATCTCTGCGACGGCTCACGGCATGACTCCGGTAGCTTCCTGCCCTGACCTAGATGGCGGAATCTCCCGCTCGCTGTAGCGGGAGCCCTCATCCCTTCGGCTTCGCCAGAGCCTGCCTTGAGTTCACCGAAGGGACAGGCCTAGCCTTCCGCCCGGAGGAGAGCTAGAGAGCGGGCGTGCAGCGACGTCTGTGAAGCCCGCCCCAGTCACCGAGCTCGGCACATACCACTGTGACTTTCTACCCGAAGACTACTGGACGGCGACCTTGGCTCCGGCGCCTTCCAGCTTCTCCTTGACTTGTTCCGCCTCGTCCTTGGAGACGGCCTCCTTGACCATCGTCGGCGCGCTCTCGACCAGCTCCTTGGCCTCTTTGAGTCCAAGGGTGGTTACCTCGCGGACGGCTTTGATGACGTTGATCTTGTTTGGGCCGAACTCCTGGAGCTGCACCGAGAACTCGCTCTGCTCCTCCTCTTCCGCCGCGGCCTCGGCGGTGCCCGCAACGCCCTGCACAGTGGCCATTGCCACGGGGGCCGCGGCGCTGACGCCGAACTCCTCCTCCAGCGACTTCACCAGCTCGGCGAGATCAAGGACCGACAGGGTCTTGATGGCCTCCATAATGTCTTCCTTCGCCATTGCCATTGTAATCCTCCATACATACCTTGTTGATTGTTGAGATGCTAGTTCCCAGATGCCTCTTGCCCCATGTTCTCGACGTGTCTTTGCAGGACACGGGTCAAGCCGGCTATCGGCCCGTTCAGCACATGTACGAGGCCAGACATGGGGGCCTGCAACTGGCCCAGAAGCCTGGCCACGAGCTCGTCCCTCGTAGGGAGGCTGGCGAGAGTAGCGACCTCACTGGCGCTCAGGACGCGGTCGCCCATCAAGCCGCCTCTCACCTTGAGGGGCGACCGCGCCGCTCTGACAAAGTCGGACAGTGCCTTAGCCGGGTCCGCAGGGTCGCCATACCCGAAGGCTATTCCTGTAGGTCCCTCCACAAGGCCTTTCATTGCGGAGCGGCCGGCCGCTTCGGAGGCCAGAAGGGCCAGCGTGTTCTTGACGATGCGATAGTGCACACCCTTCTCCCGAAGCGCGCGCCGCAGGTTGGTCATGGCCCCTACGTCGAGTCCGGTGTAGTCCGTCGAGATAGCGATGGTGCACTCCTCCATCCATTTTCGCATCTCTTCGACCGCCTCGATCTTGTGTTGCGTCGGCAACTCTCACCTCAAGTCTGTTCCACCGGAACGGCCCTCGGGGCCGCACCTTTTTTCTGTCGCACGCTGCTGGGACGGGTCCGGTGATCCTTCCCAACGAAAAACCCCGAGCCAAAGGCTCAGGGTTTGAGCATCGTTGCACAACGACGCCTCTCACTCCCTCGCCTCGGCAGGCTGGCGTTTTAATCCGCGGGTGGCGGAGCCTACTGTCTTCGGCCTTCTCGACGCGTAGCCACTTCACTACGCTTACAACAGCTATTCTACATTGAGGGCGCTGGCGCTGGCAACATCCAACCCGATGCTCGGTCCCATGGTGGTTGTGATGTAGGCGGAGCGGATGAATTGGCCTTTCACGCCGCTTGGCCGCGCCCGAACTATGTTGTCCATCAGCTCCGTAAGGTTGTCGAGAAGCTCCTCCTCCTCGAAGCTGGCCTTTCCGATAGGCACGTGAATGATCGACGTGCGGTCCAGGCGAAACTCGACGCGGCCCTTCTTCGCATCTCCGACCGCCTTGGGGATGTCATCCGGCTGAACGACGGTCCCCGTCCTCGGGTTGGGCATGAGGCCCTTCCTACCGAGGATGCGTCCCAACCTGCCAACCTTGCCCATCATGTCGGGGGTTGCAATCGACACGTCGAAATCGGTAAAGCCGCCCTCCACCTTCTTTATCAGGTCGTCGTCGCCAACGACGTCGGCACCGGCTTCCTTGGCCGCGGACGCGGCTTCGCCCTGCGCGAAGACCGCTACCCTAACCTTTTTGCCCACGCCGTGGGGTAGAAGCACTACGCCACGGACCATCTGGTCGGCATGGCGAGGGTCGGCTCCTGTTCGGATGTGCAGCTCCACAGTCTCATCGAACTTGGCCGAGGCAGACTCCTTCGCCAGCGCGATGGCTTCGCTCGGCTCATAGCCGCGATCCTTCTCAATGAGGGAGGCAGCCTCGAGATATCGTTTCCCGTGCTTGGGCATCGTTGCGTTCCTCTGCTAGCGGGACTCTACCTGAATTCCCATGCTCCGGGCGGTGCCTTCGACTATGCGCATCGCCCCCTCGATATCAGCGGCGTTCAGATCGCGCATCTTTACTTCCGCAATCTCCCGCACCTTGGATGAGGGTATCGTCGCGACCTTCTCGGCCCTCGGGTTCCCGCTTCCCTTTTCGATGCCCGCGGCCCTCCTCAGCATCTCAGATGCGGGAGGGCTCTTGATCACGAACGAGAAAGACCGGTCCTCGAATACTGTCAGGTCCACGGGCACGATAGTCCCTGCCTGCGAGGAGGTTCGCTCGTTGTACTCCTTCACGAAGGCCATGATGTTGACGCCATGCTGGCCCAGGGCCGGCCCAACGGGCGGGGCCGGAGTGGCCTTGCCGGCCTCGATCTGAAGTTTTATCAGGGCTCTGACTTTCTTCGCCACTTAGCTATCTACCTCTCACCCGGCTAGGCTTCCTCTGCCCGGCGTCCCCGTGGCACAAACAGCCCCGGACGCCAATCCGGGGAAGCAAGACAAATCGTATTCTGGCGCCGTCTCTAGGCCCGTTCAATCTGGAGGTAGTCCAACTCCACAGGCGTCTCGCGCCCAAAGAAAGATACCAGCACCTTGATCTTGGACCGCTCGGTGTAGACCTCGTCCACGACCCCCATGAAGTCGACGAACGGCCCGTCTGTGATGCGGACGCTCTGGCCCTTGGAGTAGCCGATGCGGACACGGGGCTTGTCCGACTCCATCTGCCGCAGGATGTTGTCGACCTCATGCTGCTCCAGGGGAATAGGCTTGGCCCGCTTGTCTACCTCGTCCTCCGCGGAGATGAATCCGGTAACCCCAGGCGTGTTGCGGACGACATACCAGCTTTCGTCGTCCATCCGCATCTGCACCAGAATGTACCCCTGGAAGACCTTGCGGGTCTTTGACCGCCGCCGGCCGTCCCTGATCTCCATCTCGGCCTCGGTGGGCACGACGACCTGGAGGATCTTGTCCTTCACGTCCATTGTGGCGACGCGCTGCTCCAGGTTCTTTTTGACGCGGTCCTCCTGCCCCGAGTAGGCGTGGACTATGTACCAACGCACCTCTGTCTGCTCCTGAGTGCTCATGGGCCTAGTTTCCTAGAATCACTCCGAAAAACCGGGCGAAGCCCATGTCTATACCCCCAAGGAACAGGCCCACGACGCCAGACACCGCGATGACCATGAGCGTGAGCCGCATGGTTTCCTGACGGCTGGGCCACGTGACGCGACGGAGCTCCGACACGACTTCGCCGAACATCCTGAAGCTCAACGCTCTGCGCGCGGCCTCCGAACCCAGCCTTCTCGGGGCAACCGGGTTTCTGGCCATTTCCTACCTGACCTCTCTGTGGAGCTTGTGCGAGCGGCACCTGGGGCAGTACTTCTTCAACTCTATACGATCCGGGTCATTCCGGCGGTTCTTGTTCGTCGGATAGGTTCGCTCGCGGCACTCGGTGCAGCCAAGCGTGATAAATATTCGATTCTCTCCTCTACGGGCCATGCGCCTTTCTCTACCGCCGCGCCCAGTCGAAGGGCACGGGCATTGGACCTAGTCGAGCACCTTGGTGATTACGCCTGAGCCCACCGTTCGGCCGCCCTCGCGCACGGCAAACCGGAGCTGTTCATCTATGGCCACTGGCATGAGGAGTTTGACCTTCATCTCGACGTTGTCGCCCGGCATCACCATTTCGACACCCTCCGGCAGCTCCACCTCGCCGGTCACGTCTGTCGTGCGGATATAGAACTGAGGCTTATACCCTTTGAAGAATGGCGTGTGCCTTCCGCCCTCTTCCTTGCTGAGCACGTAGACCTGTGCGCTGTATTCCGTGTGTCCCTTGATGGTGCCCGGGTCGGCAAGTACCTGTCCACGCTCCACGTCGTCACGCTCGACACCTCGGATCAGCACGCCTACCGCGTCGCCAGGCTCGCCTTCGTCGAGCGTTTTGTGGAACATCTCCACGCCCGTCACGGTGGTAGTCCGGGTTTCGTTGACGCCGACGATCTCAATCTGCTGTCCGACCTTGACCACGCCCCGCTCGACCCTCCCTGTAACGACGGTGCCGCGTCCCTTGATGCTGAAGACATCCTCAACGGGCATCAGGAAAGGCTGGTCTTTGGGCCTGTCGGGTATCGGGATGTATGAGTCGACGGCGTCCAGCAGATCCCAGATCCCCTTCGACCACTTGCCCTCTCGCGAGGTATCCTCGTCCTCAAGCGCGTTGAGGGCGCTGACCCGCACGATGGGTATGTCGTCGCCGGGGAATCCATAGTAGCTCAGAAGCTCGCGGAGCTCAAGCTCCACAAGCTCGAGGAGCTCCTCGTCCTCCATGGCGTCAACCTTGTTGAGGGCGACGACCATGGCCGGGACCTCTACCTGGCGCGCCAGGAGGATATGCTCTCTGGTCTGAGGCATGGGGCCGTCGGGAGCGCTGACAACCAGAATCGCACCATCCATCTGCGCTGCGCCCGTGATCATGTTCTTGATGTAGTCGGCGTGTCCGGGGCAGTCGACGTGGGCGTAGTGACGCGCTTCAGTCTGGTACTCCACGTGCTGGATGGCTATGGTGACCCCACGCGCCTTCTCCTCCGGCGCATTGTCGATGCTATCGAAGGGCCGGTAGTCAGCCAGGCCGCTGGCGGCCAGAATGCGCGTAATCGCCGAGGTCAGCGTGGTCTTGCCGTGGTCGACGTGACCTATCGTCCCTACGTTGACGTGCGGCTTCGTCCTCTCAAACTTCTGCTTGGCCATTACATGTCCTCCAGGTGTGGAGCCCACAAGCAGATTCGAACTGCTGACCTCGTTCTTACCAAGAACGCGCTCTACCTTCTGAGCTATGTGGGCCCTAGTTAGTTTGTTACCTCGTCGCTGCTTAGGGGTATCTGGTGGAGGGGGTAGGATTCGAACCTACGTAGCCCTTCCGAGCGCCAGATTTACAGTCTGGTGGTATTAACCACTCACCCACCCCTCCATGGACATCGAGATTAAGTTTAGCATAGCGATTTTGCCAATCCAAGACCGTTGCAGGCACAAAACGTGGCGAACTCGCTAGCAAAGAGTCTCGGCCCCAGAGGAGATTTGAACCCGCCAACCTGCCGACTACATGCGGGTCACCGTTCGTGTTGTTCCATGCTCTCAGGTACGCAACCAGAACAACCCGTCCCCCGAGCAACCCCCGAATCGTACCTACCATGATATCGCGTCGTGTGCCGTGTTAGCAAATGCGTTAGCAGAATGGTTAGCAAAAACCAGCCGTGCAATGCGCCCAGGGTAGCCGGAGCATCTCCGGAGATCATCCTCCCGGACTGACGAACACTCCCTTCAACGGCAATGGGTCGCTGCCCTCGCATGAGGTGTACAGGAGAGTTAGGTGCCTAGTCTCGGGGCACGCCTTCCTTAGTACAGTACCTGTTAGTAGTACCTGTTAGTACCTGTTGCCTACCGAAGGCAGTACTTAGGTCCAATGCGTGCGTTCCACCTCCGCCGGTACGCTAGGTAATCCGGGCATGTTCACCCTGTAGTCGGGCCCAGAGATGGTTACGTCACCCTCGCTTCAGTCACTCGTCCGCAAAGCTCCGGTAACAGTGTCCTTTGCGACGCTGTTCCTGGTCCTCCTGGCCCTGCGCCCCGTTGAAGCCCTGCACGTCGCATTCATCCTGGCCATAGTGCTGGCGAGCCGGAGTGGAGTTCGAGCCGGTCTCGCCGGCGCCGCACTGGCGATCGGTCTTGAGGCGGCGCTGCTGTGGACGAGCCACGGCGCGATCCTTTCGGACCATTCAGCCTATGTCTTCGCCACCTGGGGGCTGTTCGTCGGCTCCGGCATCATATCCGGCATCGTCTTCCGACATCTATCGGCATTGGACGCGCGGTTTGAGAACCTCACGCGCAGGAGAGAGGAGGAAAGCGGGGCGCTGGCGGAGATAGGCCGCATCATCAGCTCGTCTCTCGATGTTGGGGAGATCAATGAGCGTTTCGCCGATAGAGCGGAAGCTGAGAGGCTATACCCCGGGACTCTGCCTGGATACGACAATGGTCTTCGGTCATTCCTCGACGCCCCATTGATCGTTCGAGACAGGCCCGTCGGCACCGTCAACTTTCGGTCGGCGGTGCCATTCCTATACACCGAGCGCGACCGCAATCTATCGGAGCGCGTCGCGTTGCAGATTGCTGGCGCTGTCGCCAACACCCGGCTCTACGCTGAGCTTGAGCGTGAAGCCAAGGAACGGGAGGTCCTGGCGGAGATCGGGCGCATAGTCACCTCGTCTGTGGAGATAGGCGAAGTGTACCAGCGTTTCGCGGAACGCAAGGGCAGCCGATCATTATGCTAACAGGATTCGGTGATGTCCTTGCGGTTACGGGTGAGAGGCCAAACGGGGTCACTCGCCTCCTGAGCAAACCCATCAAACCTGCCGAACTGCGAAGAGCTGTCCAGGAAGCTGCGGCCGGTGGCCACGCCGCGCAAATCTCAATCGCACCCGGGCCAACACTGAGACCTGTCAGACGTGAAGATCAACCGAGGCAAAGGGATGTTCTTGACAGCTCCTTTACTGCCCGTTGACCCCTCTTTACCTCGATCTCCACACTACTGACGTAAGCTGCTGACGGTAGCCTCCGAAGGGGGCATTTCACTTTTCCGCCTAGGAGGATTTGATGAGAGGAATTGTTGCGCGGGTCGGGTCCATACACGCTCGGGCAGGAGGCAGCATCGGACGTCTCCTGGTTGCGGCCCTGCTCTTCGGAACGGCGGTAGCCACCGTGGTCACCGCGTCGACGGGAGCCCTGTTTACGGACTCCGACTCGATAGGGGCCAACACGTTCAGCACCGGCACTATCGTCCTGGACACGTCGCCCACGAGTGCGCTGGTGACTTTCAGCGCCATGGCGCCGGGCGATCTGGCGACGAGTACGCTTACTGTCAGCAACAACGGCTCACTGCAGCTCCGCTATGCCGTCACGAGCACGACCACTGAGGCCACTCTGGCGGCGCAGCTGGATACGACCATCTGGGATGAGGCTGCGGAGGCGGTCGTGGACGGGGTCTGCGATACTACCGCCCCCGGCGTCGTCCTCTACGGCCCGGCAGACCTGGGTAGCACCACGGGGACCAACGTGATAGGCAACCCGGCCACGGGTGCACAAGCCGGCGACCGGACACTGGCGGCATCCGCCAGCGACACGCTCTGCTTCAGGGTAGAGCTGCCATTGGCCACCGGCAACGCATTTCAGGGCCTGACCACAACCGCTAGCTTCGGGTTCGAGTCCGAGCAGACCAAGAACAACTAGTCCTACGCGAGAGTCACGAGTCACACCCTGGGCAGACTCAAACTCCTGCC
>JADFIF010000067.1 GCA_022566795.1 Chloroflexota bacterium | reverse complement strand
GAGAGTCCGCCTTGCTGACCTCTAGGTCGGCGCTCGCCTCTGCGTCGGCAGTCAAGGCCGTACCGGCGCTGAAGAAACTGCTACCTGCCTCGACCGAGCCAAATGACGCGGCGAGAACGAAAAAGAGGCCCACGATCCCGACAATATTCCTGACCCACATAGGTTGACCCATCCCACACCAGATTGCCGAGGCGGCTGTTGGCACAGCAACCGCCGGGCCCCGGACGCTCGAAAGTGTTGCGTGGCTAGCATTACCGAAGTGTTACCCAAGGCGATCGCGATAGCCTCACCTATCGGCCGCACCGGACGGACATGATATATTCTGCCCAGAAGCTGGCACAGGAGGACCACCCCGATGGTCGACCGGCAAGTACACTATCGGCATTACGACCAGAGAGAGCTGGACTCCCAGTACAACAACCGCCGCCGCTTTCCAGACTACGACGACCACTTCGGAAGGTGGCGGGAGTGGAGCGCGCAGACGCAGCGCGATCTGCCGGGACTGCTCGACAAAGCCTACGGTAAAGGGCCCTCGGAGACCCTGGACATCTTCCCGGCGGACAGGGCCGACGCGCCAATCCACCTGTTCATCCACGGTGGCTACTGGCAGTCGCTCGATAAGGCCGACTTCAGCTACGTGGCCCGGGGGATGGTGGAACACGGCGTGACGAGCGTGGTGATGAACTATGGGCTGGCGCCCGACTTCGGCATGGACGAGATCGTTCGGCAGACCCGTGCCGCCATCGCGTGGATCTGGCGGAACGCGGAGTCCTTTGGAGGAGACCCGAAACGGCTGTACGTGTCCGGCCACTCTGCCGGAGGGCATCTGGCCGCGATGCTGCTGGCAACAGACTGGCCGACCGCTTTCAGCGGCCTGCCAGCAGACCCAGTCAAGGGAATCTGCGCCATCAGCGGCATCTACGATCTCGAGCCCATCCGGCTGTGTTACGTCAACGATGTCCTCGGAATGGACGAGCAGGCTGCCGAGCGCAACAGCCCGACGAATCTGTCCTATCCCGTAGCGGCACCGCTCCTGATCGTGGTTGGCGCTCTCGAGTCGGACGAGTATCGCCGCCAGACCCAGGCGATGGCGGACCGTTGGGAGGGGTTGGGCCACCCACTGACGACCATCATAGCGCCGGGACTGGACCATTTCTCCATCATCGATCAGCTTTTCGACCCGAGCAGTGAGCTGGTCAAAGAGCAGATTCGACACATGGAGAAGATGTGAGAAGAGCCGGATGTCACCGCGCCGCCCTTGCGCGAGCGAAGGAAGAAGGAGCGTCGAAAGGGGTCGCAACCGTTAGTTCATAGCGAGGTCAGCCATGAAGGCAGCAGTGCTAAACGAGGTGAACCGGCCACTCGACATCGAGGAGATCCAGATCGATGGACCGAGACCACGCGAGGTCTTGATTCGGACCGGCGCCACCGGCGTCTGCCACAGCGATCTGCACTTTGTCGAGGGCAAATACGCTACCCCGATGCCGGCGGTGCTCGGCCACGAGGCCTCCGGCACCGTGGAGGCCATCGGCGAGCAGGTGACTTACGTGCAGCCCGGCGACCGAGTCATTACCTGCCTGTCCGTCTTCTGCGGGCACTGCGACAAGTGCCTCAGCGGACGTCCCGCCCTCTGCGCGCGCGTCGACGTCATCCGCGCACCCACGGAGCCTCCCAGGCTGAGGCGCGGTGACACCTCGATCACCCAGTTCTTCCAAATCTCCTCCTTCGCGGAGCAGATGCTGGTCCACGAGCACGCCATCGTGAAGGTTGCGGACGATATCCCTTTCGAGCAGCTTGCCCTCATCGGGTGCGGCGTAACGACGGGTGTTGGCGCGGTCCTCAATACGGCCCGCGTCGAGCCCGGAAGCACCGTCGCGGTGGTGGGCTGCGGCGGCGTCGGCCTGAACTGCATACAGGGAGCAGTCCTCGCCGGGGCACTGAGGGTCATCGCCATCGATCAGGTCGAGACGAAGCTGGCGATGGCGCGGGAGTTTGGCGCAACGGACGTGATCGATGCATCGGTCGCCGGCGTCGTCGAGAAGGTGCGGAACCTGACCGGCGGAGGGGTCGACTACTCGTTCGAGGCCATCGGCACCAAAGAAACCGCCGAGCAGGCCTTCGAGATGCTGGGGGTAGGTGGCACCGCCACTGTCATCGGGATGATACCGGAGGGTACCAAGATCGAGCTGGACGCCGGCTCGTTCCTGCGGCGAGGGGAGCGTAAGATTCAAGGGAGCTACATGGGGTCCAACCGGTTCCGAGTCGACATGCCGCGCTATCTCGAGTTCTACCGACAGGGCAGGCTCAAGCTCGACGAGCTGGTATCCCAGCGACTCACGCTAGAGCAGATCAACCGGGCCTTCGACGACATGAAGCAGGGCCACCTGGCTCGGAGCGTGATCACGTTTGACTAGGCCGGAGTATCCAGAAGCGCCGCGCATCTGTACCTGGCGCATCTCAGGGGGTTGCTGAATGGCTGAAGACACACCGCTGCACTTCAAGACGATCGCCGAGATTGCCGAGCTCATCGAGTCGAAGCAGATGTCGCCGGTCGAGCTGACCACCTACATGCTCGACCGGATTGCCGCCCTCGATGGCCGGCTGAAGAGCTATGCCACCCTCATGGCCGACTCCGCCCTATCGGCGGCGAAGGCTGCGGAACGAGAGATCCAGGGCGGCAGCTATCGAGGAGCGCTGCACGGCGTTCCGATTGCCGTAAAAGACCTGTGCTTCACCGCGGGAGTGCGGACCATGGGCGGCACCAAGGTGCTGGCCGACCACGTGCCCAATTTCGACGCCACCGTCGTGAAGAAGCTGCAGGCGGCGGGAGCGGTGCTGCTCGGCAAGCTCAATCTGACCGAAGGCGCCATGGCCGGCTATCACCCCGATTTCGATATACCGGTCAACCCCTGGAGCTCCGAGCACTGGTCCGGTGCGTCCTCCAGCGGGTCGGGTGTCGCTACCGCCGCCGGCCTCTGCTTCGGCTCCCTTGGCAGCGATACCGGAGGGTCGATTCGGTTTCCCGCCGCCGCCTGCGGAGTGGTTGGCCTCAAGCCGACGTGGGGCCGTGTGAGCCGGTACGGGGTGCTGGCGCTGGCGGAGTCGTTGGACCACGTGGGCCCGCTCACCCGAAGCTCCGCGGACGCGGGGATCATGCTGCAGGCGATAGCCGGCCTGGACCCAGATGATCCCACGTCGCTCCCGAATCCAGTACCGGATATGGCGGAGGGAGTCGATCGGGGAGTGAGAGGCGTTCGAATCGGAGTCGATGAACAGTACATAACGCACGACGTCGATCCCGAGCTTGCTGAGGCTGTGCTGAGCGGTGTCCGGGCGCTGGAGCATCAGGGCGCCGAAGTGGTTGAAGTCCACATGCCCGAGATGGAGTCGTTTCTGTCGGCGTGGCCGGTCCTGTGCTCCGCCGAGGCCGTGGCCGCTCACCAAGCAACCTACCCCTCCAGGCGGGAGGAGTATGGCCCATGGTTCCGCGACTGGCTGGACCTGGGGGCCGGCGTCACCGGTGCGGCATATGCGAAAGCCAATAACCAGCGTGCGGCGTGCAATGGCCGGCTACGTCAGATATTCGAATCTATCGATGTGCTCGCGTGCCCCTCGATGCCTACGCCACCGTTCCCGGTCGCAAGCAGCGGCCTATCCGAGTCCTTGGACGATGGGTTGGATATGTCGCTGCTGCGGTTCACGGCGCCCTCCGACTTCAACGGTGCGCCAACCATTTCGGTCCCGTGCGGGCTGAACGGCGAGGGGCTTCCGCTGAGCCTGCAGTTCGTCGGGAAGCACCTCGAGGAGAAGCTGTTGTGCCGAATCGGCCATGCGTACGAGCAGGCTACGGAGTGGCACGCCGTCCATCCGCCGGTGTAGCAGGCGCAAGGAGCATCGGCGGTGCTGGCCATTGCCTTCGGTCCTGCGTGGGCACCGGTTACGGCCACGTTGTCATGCGGATGTTCGTGCAATGGTAGGTCTACGTGGTCGTGGAGCCTCTCCTGGGTTAACACACGCGGACATGTAAACCCGAACGACCCGCATAACTAAAGCCCATATCGGCTCAGATCAACACCAAGCGCTTGCAGTTGCCGATGGGTGGCGGAAGTCACCCAGCCCTCCACCATCTTCCCGTTGGAAATGCGTCGAAATAGCATCAGTCCCCATACCACACGCTTTCCAGTGGGCGCGATCCCAAGATAAACTCCTCTATGGGTGCCACTCCAGATCGTATTCACGGCAATCCAGTCTCCTTCGCCAAGGATATGCTGAATCCCAATGTGCAGGTCCGGAAAGGCGGCGCGAGAACGCAGGTGAGATTGTCTGTAGCCCTCCGGGCCACGCGTACCTACCTCTGGCTCACCATCTACGCCCAATCCATAGTTGACGTATTCAGGCGCCACAAACTCCTCTATACGATCGTACTTTCCCGGATTGAGGACCTCTTCGACGTATCTACGGAACATAGCCTTGTTTTCTTCAGACATGGAGCACTCCTAAGAAGATGATCGCGCTGTAGGCGTTTTTCCTTCATTTTCATGAACAGACAGTTCATACCATATCGCGTCAATCGTTGACCACCGCGTAGATGCGATGCGCCACACCTCCCTGTACCGGCTTACCCTCTCCGACGCACACGAGTCCGTTCAGCCACGCGTACCGTTCGTCGCCGGTCTCGAACCTGGGTGTGACCATGTAGTACCGGTCGCCGTACTCCGCGGGCTCTCCTTCGGGGCGCGGCGGACGAGTCGGGTCGGTCCTATTAATGCCGTGGAGTTGCAGGTAGATTTGTGCTCCGTCATCGGTTTCCAGAGTCGCTCGATAATCCACGCGACCGATGCCGTCCGCGCCTCTTAGCAGCCAGTCACCGCCTTGAGGCAGTACCTTGCCTTTCAATCTTGGACCTTCGAAACTGCCGCCGGTGAAAGTGTAGATTCGACGGGTACCATGAGGGCCCACGGGTGTGTCGTCAGGCGGATACGTGAGGGTTATGGCGTATTCCATCAAGTGTTCCAGCTTCATCGGAGACTCCTTTGCCCAACTCTGCCGTATCCGTGTCCTGAACCTCGCTGCGCGGGTAGTGCCGGAGGGCCGTTTTCATATGGCTTTAGCGGTGTCTCTAGACCTCTCGATCGATCTTGCTCCATGAGTCGCGCAGCGACACCGTCCTGTTGAACACCAGCGCTCCGGGGGACGAGTCGTGGGGATCGACGCAGAAGTAGCCACGTCTCTCGAACTGGTACGGCGTCCCCGGCCTGGCGGTCGCAAGGCTCGGCTCCACCCGGCAGGCGGTCAGGACCTCCAGGGAGCTCGGGTTCAGATTGCTCCTGTAGTCGGAGCCGGCAGGGCCATCATCGGGTTTTTCCGTAGTAAACAGGTGATCGTACAGCCGGACCTCCGCCGGAAGCGAGTGGGCGGCCGAGACCCAGTGGATGGTGCCCCTGACCCTGCGGCCGTCCGGGGCGTGCCCGCCACGGGTCTCGGGGTCGTAGGTGCACCGCAGCTCCGTTACCTCTCCCGTCTCCTCGTCCTTCGTTACCCCGACGCAGGTGATCAGGTAGCCGTATCGCAGCCGCACCTCGCGTCCGAGGGCCAACCGGAAGAACTTCGCGGGCGGGTCCTCGGAAAAGTCATCCCGCTCGACGTACAGCTCGCGCGAAAATGGGACTCGCCGCGAGCCCATTGAGGGGTCCTCGGGATTGTTCACGGCCTCCAGCTCCTCGACCTGGTCCTCGGGATAGTTTTCGATGACGAGCCGGAGTGGCCGCAGCACGGCGGCGACGCGAAGGGCTCTCCGGTTCAGGTCCTCGCGGACGCAGTGCTCGAGCATGGCGATTTCGACGGTGTTTTCTCGCTTGGCGACTCCTATTCGCTCGCAGAAGGTCCGTATGGACTCCGGCGTATACCCACGCCTCCGCATCCCCGAGAGGGTCGGCATCCGCGGGTCGTCCCATCCGCTTACGACCCCCTGCTCCACCAACTCGCGAAGCTTCCGCTTGCTCATGATCGTGTGACTGAGGTTCAGGCGCGCGAACTCGATCTGCTGCGGATGGTAGATGTTCAGCTCATCCAGGAGCCAGTCGTACAGGGGCCGGTGGTCTTCGAACTCCACCGTGCAGATCGAGTGGGTGACGCCCTCGATGGAGTCCGACTGCCCGTGCGCGAAGTCGTAGGTCGGATAGATGCACCACTTGTCCCCGGTCCGGTGGTGAGGGACCTTGAGGATGCGGTAGATGACGGGGTCTCGCATGTTCAAGTTGCCGGAGCTCATGTCGATCTTGGCGCGCAGAACGCGAGAGCCCTCCTGGAATTCGCCGACTCTCATACCCTCGAACAGCTCCAGGTTCTCGGCGACCGTTCTGTTGCGGTACGGGCTCTCTTTCCCGACCTCCGTCAGAGTTCCTCTGTAGCGTCTGATCTCCTCCTGGCTCAGGTCGCAGACGTAGGCCTTGCCCGCCTCGATGAGCTGGACGGCGTAGGCGTGGAGGGTGTCGAAGTGGTCCGAGGAGTAGTAGAGGTGGTCTCCCCAATCCAGGCCCAGCCAGCGCAGGTCTTCCTGCATCGAGTCGGCATACTCGACATCCTCCTTGGCCGGGTTGGTGTCGTCGAAGCGCAGGTGGCAGACGCCCCCGTTCTCGGCCGCAATGCCGAAGTTGAGCCAGGCCGACTTGGCGTGTCCGATGTGCAGGTAGCCATTCGGCTCTGGCGGGAAGCGTGTCACCACCCGGCCCTGGTACCTGCCGGTCCTCAGGTCCTCCGCGACGATACTTCGTATGAAGTCCGACGTGGGAGCAGCGGTCGGCCCCGCGGGGGAGCCTGCCTGTTCGCCCTTGGGCGCCGTCATACCGTCATCCTCCAAGATTGGGCAGGATTCTCCCGGTCCTCGTTGGGACAGTCCAAGAGCGCACCTCACACGTTTTGCAGGTGTGTCGGCTTCGGTCCGGCTACGTACTTCAAACCGTAGCCCAGCGTCCGGTCCATGCTGATATGCGCCGCCGAAATCAGTCCGATCTCCACCACGACTTCACTTCCAGCCGCGATCCCGGAAACAATGATCGAGACCGGGAGGATGTACGTGTGGAAAGCGTTGTAAAGAATCGACCCAACGCGATTGTTTCCCGCAGCGTATGCGGCCAAGCCGATGTCAGGCGCCAAGATTAGCCCAACAAACAAAACCCAACTGCCGTCGATACGGAAGAAGTAGATATACAGGATGGCGCCCAGGACCGCCGCGCCCTCCAGATTCAGTACTCTTCGAACCAAAGGCCCACCTATCCTGAGGCCGCGTCCTCTGCTCGCGCTTTCAAGGCTTGGTTCATCTCGTTGAACCCTCGCTCCGTGGCCCCGCCGATCATCGCCAGGATCAGTGGGACCAGGACCCCGCGAAACTCCTCGCGTTGCACGAAACGGCAACTGGCGTCTCCGATAGGATCGATCTCAAAGATGTGCTCGCCGTCGAAGAGCCCGGGTATGACAAGATGACCGAGCCACCTGAGCTCGCGGTTCGGATCGACCTTCACCACACGTGGTTTAAACGACATTCCCATGCTGCCGGGGGGCTTCAGGAATACGACCAGTTTCTCCCCAACTGCCACCTCCCCGCTGGCGCGCTGCATAAACGGATTCCAGTCCGGGAAAGAACCGAAGTCGGTGAGCAGCTCCCAGACGCGCTCGGCCGGCGCGTCGATCGTGACCTCAGATCGCAGCTCTCTCACGGCGCCATCCTCCGTCTTCCCCGGCCGTCTTCTGCGGCCCCTGGCACGGCATCATGAAGACAAGGTCGGTATTGAGCTGCACAATTCTACACGAGGCTCATGAGCTTCGCGAGGCGCGATTGCAGTCAGGCAGCAATGTGTGGGTGGGGGGCAATCCTCGTACTTCCGTCAACCCCAAAGCGAGGCGGCAGGCCAGGCGGACAGACTCGAGCGGTGTCGCTCCGGGAGTGCGCGCAGGAGTTGACAAAAGTTTGCGAGTGGAGCTGCGGGGACTCGAACCCCGTGCCTCTTCAATGCCATTGAAGCGCTCTCCCAGATGAGCTACAGCCCCACATGAGCGTGCGGGCGACGGGCGACGCCCAGCGCGCTAGAACTATAGCAAACGACGAGTCTCCACCGCAACATGCCGCCTGTCCGCGATACGGGCCTAGCCGAGGCAGTCGCGCCCCGCGTCTTGCTTCCAGTCGGCAGAACGCAGATAATCGGTGCGCCTTTTTCACTCGGTTGCGCGGAGCGACGAGGGTTTCGCCATTCGCCTACAGGAGGCCTCGACGATGTCAGACAAGAAGATACTGATGACGGGCGCCACCGGCTATATAGCCGACCAGCTGCTGCCGACCTTTCGAGAGGCCTACGACATGGTCCTCGTGGACGTGACGGAGAAAAACCGGCAGGGAAATCGGGTCGAAGGTGTGGTGATAGCGGATCTAATCGACCCCGACCGTAGCCGGTACGCAAAGCTTTTCGATGGCGTGGACGCCGTCGTGCACCTCGCATACAAACGCCGTGCCGGAGAGCCGCTGGACCACTTCTTCGACGAGAAGCGGAATGTCGAGATGGCGTACAACGTGCTGCGCTGTGCGTACGAGGCCGGCGTCCCCAGGGTGGCGATGGCCAGCTCCAACCACGCCGCCGACTGGTACGAGCACGCGCTCATTCACGAGCGCAAGCTGGAGGTCTTGGACCCCTACAGGCTGCCGCTCTCGGACAACTTCTACGGCTGGGCAAAGGCGACTTACGAGCACCTGGGGTTTCTGTTCGCTTGCGGTGGCATGGGCGCCAGGGAACAGGGCGCCGAACAGCACACGGGCCAGCAGCTAGACACCAGCCGCAAGATGGGCGTCGTGATGGTGCGAATCGGCGCGCCTCGGGAGCTAGACGTGGCAATGTACGCCGGCGACCCGGGGACGTACAAGCGGGACCTCGGCGCCTACATCAGCCCCCGGGACCTGACGCAGCTCTTCACCAGGGCGGTGGAGGCCGAGAGCATCGAGAACGATGACGGCGTGCCCTGGCAGGTCGTCTACGGCATCAGCAACAACACTCGCGCCTTCTGGTCGCTGTCCAACGCGCGGAGGGTGCTCGACTACCAGCCGGAGGACGACTCGGAGGTCAAGTTCGCCGACGACATTCGTGGGCTCCTGGCCGGGCCCGGCTCCAGTGGCGGCGTCGGCCGCGTTGGACTGGCATAGGGGAGCGCGGAAATCCTCGACCGGCTCCCCGGAGATGGGGCCTCCCTCGACGCTGCCACCCGGGCGTGAGCCTGTTAGGGCCGCGCATCAGCGCCCAAGGCTCCGCATGTCTCGTTTGACTGGCTGGGGCCGCCGGTGCTAGCCTACGCATCGATTCAGAGGAGGGGGTCAAGAGCATGGGCAAGCTGGATGGCAAGGTCGTAATCGTTACCGGCGCCAGCCGCGGCATCGGAGCCGAGATTGCCCGCGTCTTCGGCGCCGAGGGCGGCAAGATTGTCTGCGCGGCCCGAACGCTGAGGGAGGGCGACCACCCCCTCGAAGGCTCTCTGGAGACGACCGTCACGGCCATTCGCGAGAGCGGCGGCGAGGCCGCTCCGGCCACGGTGAACATCTCACTGCCGGAGGACTGCGAGAGGTTGGTGCGGGAGACTCACGATACCTACGGCGCGGTTGACGTCCTCGTAAACAACGCCGCTCTCACCTACTTCATTCCGGTCAAGGACTACCCCGCCAACCGCTGGATGAGGTCGTGGGCCGTTAACTTCCACGCCCCGTTTCTGCTGAGCCAGGCGGTACTGGAGGACATGATACCGCGAGGCAGCGGCAGCATCGTAAACATATCCTCGGGCGCGGCCATCGGGCCCGGGAGGGGCCCGTATCCCGATGCTCCACGCAACAACCCGGGCGGAACCTGCTACGGCGCGGAGAAGGCGGCCCTGGAGCGATTCAGCCAGGGGCTGGCGCAGGAGGTGTACCAGTACGGCGTATCGGTCACGTGCGTGTCTCCATCGCAGGTCGTGCCCACGCCGGGAACCATCTTCCACAAGCTCGTCAGCGGCATGGACGACCCCCGCGGTGAACCGCCCGAGCTCATGGCGAAGGCCTCTTTGCTTCTGGCGACCGAACCCTTAGACAAGGTCACGGGCCGCGTAACCTACAGCCAGCAGATCCTTCAGGAGCTCGGATGGATCACGGATGCGAAGGGAACGGGCGTCGATGGGGGCCGAATCGGAAGCGGCTACAGCCAGATCTAGCAGGCTGACGAAAAGTGGGGAATGCAGAGGGATGGCGGAAAGGGTTTTTCAGCGCCCTGCCAGGGCCTACGGCGATACTGGCGACTGACGGTACGAACGGCGCGACCGGTTTACCCCGCTACCGGACTGCGGTCAGGCCACCCGGCTAATTGGGTCTGGTGTCTGGCTGAGGGCGCGGCGGCGGCGATTTCGGAGGCCCTCCCCCGGAGCCTCGGTACAGGGTCGAGTGGGGAAAGAAGTCGTCCCAGGCCCAGTCGAACGAGGTGACGTAAGGTATCTGCTGCAGCACCGCTCCTTTCAGCGGGCCTTGGATGGCGGCGCCACGCGAGACGTCCCATATGCTCCCGGTCTGATGATCGATAACCTCTCCCGCGTCATTGCGCTCGAAGGTGACTTCAGAGACGTCACCCGCATCCACGGGGACGCTCGCGGGTGTTCGCAAGAAAACCTTGATGTCCCGCGTGTCGGGGTCCACGAAGACGGCCACTGGATGCTCGCCGATCCGGTCGTTGATGACCCGCAGATCGGAGGCCAGCGGGTAGGGGTATGCGGCTGCGAACTCCTCCAGGGCCACGCCGATCACGAAGTTGTCCCGAATTGACGACGTCGAGCCCCGCCTCGGGTTGAGGTCGTTGTTCAGGACCGTCGTATCGGGGTGCTCATCGAGCCAGGTGGGCCACGGCACGATCGACGCCGGGATCAGCGTCAGCGCCGTGCCTTCAAGCGGGCCGTGTATGGCCGAGCCCCAGGGCTGCGACCAGACGCTCTCTGTATCATGGTCCCACCACGTCATGGCGTTCATGAACAGCGCCCCCTGATTGCCGAAGGTCAGCGTCTTGCCATCCACCCGCCGGTCATGCACGAGACCGGTGTAGCAGATCGGTCACCACGTGACCAGAATGGGTGTACCCCCCAGCTCGTCATTGACCATCTCCCGGAAGCGCAGAGGGCGGATTGGGTATGCGCGGGATTCGCCCGCTATGCTGACCCCAATTACAAGGTCGTCGGAGCCCAGCGCGGCCATCTCGGGCGCAACAACGAGGGGACTGTACACTGGGTATATCCGATCGCGAGCCAGGATCTGGTCGAAGGCTCCGGGCGCGACCGCCTTCGGCCCGCTGGGGTTGAGCTGCCGCACGATGAGGGGAATGGAGTCTTCGCCGGCGGTGGGGCTCGCACGTGTTGCAACGGAATCCGGGCTCGTCGACTGGAAGGGCAGGGCCGTCGCGGACGCGCCTAGGGCCGGCGCCTCCGTGGGAGCTCGGCGGGCGGGCGGCGTCGGAGACGCTGCCGACGAGGAGCAGGCCAGGGCCATTGCCGCCAGGAAGCCCAGCGCCACCAACAGGAGGCGCCTGCGGCCGTGGTCAAGCCCGTACGAGGCTTCGCGCGCTCGAGACTTCGCTTTCATACGCTCTTAGATGCCCATTTGCGGGCAGGGGTGCGCGTTCCGCCCCGACGCCACGCTAGCTGCCAGATGCGATACCCCATGCTGGGACGCGACGGCGAATCGTCGTTGTGACCGCGCGTTTGGCCATGCTATAATTCTCAGGCTCAAAGTACAAGTCAGGGAGATAGATTTGACGACTCAGCGGTTGCGGGACTACGAGTTGGTGATGGTCCTCAGCCCCGAGGTGGGCGACGAGGAGGTCACGGCGACGGTAGAGCGAGTCACGGGCTTCGTCACCGAGCGCGGCGGGAGCGTCGTCGATCAGGAAACCTGGGGACTGCGCCGGTTGGCTTATCCTATCCGCAACTTCCAAGAGGGTAACTACATCTTAACGCGATTCACGTTGGACTCGCAGGATGTTAGGGAGCTGGACCGGACTCTGACAGCGTCTCAGGACCTTCTCAGACATCTGGTGATGCTGGCGCCGAAGGCGCAGGTCAAGGCTTAGAAACTATCTCAAGAAGGCAAATGCCATGTTCCCACCCACCCGCCCTCAGGATCTTGGCTCCCTTCGACAGGCTCAGGGCAGGCTCCCCAGACCCCTTACCCGTCCCGACTTGTCGGGATCTGGACTCCCGAACGGCATCTTGAGATAGTTGCTTAGTCGTCGTATTGGACCCCTTGAGAGTGGGTGCGAGAGTAGCTAAAGGAGGCGAGCGATGACGCTGAATAAGATGCTCGTAATCGGTAACGTAGGTACCGATCCCGAAATGCGCTACACGCCGAACGGCAACCCGGTAACGTCGTTCCGGCTGGCCACGACTCACAGGTACACGACCGGCGACGGGGAACGCAGGGAGGAGACGGAGTGGTTCACCATCACTTCGTGGAGCCAGCTAGCCGAGCAGACCAACCAGTACGTGACTAAGGGGAAGCGCGTCTACGTCGAGGGCCGGCTCAAGAGCAACACCTGGACCGGCCAGGACGGCCAGACGCGGTTCCGAAACGAGATCATCGCCAATCGCGTCCTGTTTCTCGACAGGGCACCCCAAGGTGGCGAACCGGGCGGAGAGCCTGGTAGCGAGCCAGGCAGCGGAGAGACCGGACCCGAAGAGTCCCCAGCCAACGCCGACGACCTGCCCTGGTAGGCGAATGGCGAGGTCCAACCTCGGGCTGGCACACGTAATGATACAAGACGATAGGTGTATAGCATGACAAGCAGTCGAAGCGGCGGCGGGCGGTTTGGCGGCAGGAGAGGGCGCCCGCGCTACTATGCCCGGCGTAAGGTTTGCGCCTTCTGCGTGGACCATGTCAAGCACATTGATTATAAGGATGTGGAAAAGTTCCGCAGATTCCTGACAGACCGCTACAAGATCGAAGCGAGACGCAAAACGGGCACATGCGCCAAGCATCAGCGGGGGCTTTCCACGGCGATCAAACGAGCCAGGCACCTGGCGATGATTCCTTTTAGCCCCGACCACTGGATGAGCGCTCGGGCGCCGGCCAGGTAAGGTCGTGCCCTCCGAGCGCCAAAGAATCCGGATCGGCGGCTAGCGGCCGGATGACCTAGGCGCCGCCGGCGAACCCGGCCTCGCGTGCTCTGGGGCATGAAGCGCAAAGGGGTGGAAGGTCTGTGGTAGAAGAAGCGCGAGAGATTCCCAGGGGTAGAGTCGATCGGCGACGGCTGATGGCGAGGCGGCGTCCAGAGGACTGGAGGACGCGCCGTGTCGCCATCGGTGTAATCTCCTTCCTTGTCCTGTTGGTCTTGGGCCTGCTGGTGGCCGGCTACGTGGTCGTATTCGTCCGCCCGCCCAGCGAGCTCGTCATCCGCGTGAACGACGTGTCTTACTCTCGCGGAGATATGGTCAAGCTTCTAAGGGTAAGGCAGCGGGGAGTAGAGTTCCTTGGGGGCAGGTTCAACGCCGGGACTGACATCTTCCAAGCGCTGCAGCTGATGGTCGAGAACGAGATCATCGCTCAGGCGGCTCCGGCATTGGGGATCACCGTTTCCGAGGCCGAGGTCGACCGAGAGATCAGGTCTATCCTGTCGAGCTCGCCAATTGGCAAGACCGAGGACCAACTCGAAAAAGAGTTCCGGGAGCGATACCGCAACTACCTCAATGCGATTCAGATCAGCGGAGCGGAGTACAGCGATCTCGTGCGCAGGTCGCTCTTGAGGGAGCGAATGCGGCAGTTCGTCGGCGAGTCGGTTCCCAGCGTCGCAGAGCAGGTACATGTCTACCGGTTGATAGTCGACCCGAGGGACGAGCTGGACATCATTCGGACCAGGTACGAGGATGCGAAGGGAGTCGGCTCGGATCCGATAATCCTAGCTAGGGCCTTCATGGAGATTGTCCGGGAGTTCTCGCGAGACGACCCGGAGATAATTCGTCGAGGTGGCGATCTGGGCTGGATGCCCGAGGGAGTTGTCAAAGATTACGACTATGTCTATTTCGACCTGCCGGCCGGTGAGCTTAGTGAGGACACTTCGGATGTAGACAGCCCCCAGGGACGGCTCCTGCTGTTCATGGTCTCTGAGCGCCAGGAGGCCCGACAGGTTGACCCACGAGACCTCGAGGCGCTCAAGGAGGTCGCCCTTCAGGATTGGCTCAACAAAGAGCGCCAAAACCACGACGTCTACTCCATATTCAACTCGGAGGTCTACAACTGGATGATCAGACAGCTTGGCCTGACTACCACTCGCACCCCCGAGCCTCGGCCGAGCTCCCCCTTCGGGTTTTAAGCCGAGGGTGTATTGACAAGATCGTCCGTTGGCGTCGGTCTCCTGGGCTTGGGCGTCGTGGGGGGCGGAGTAGCCCGGGCGCTTTCAGAGAAGAGCCGCACGCTCCAAGAGCTGGCCGGATGCTCGATTTCTCTGCGACGAGCCCTGGTGAGAGACCTGGCCAAGGACCGCTCCTTCGAGCTTCCGAGCCGCCTTCTCACCGACAGCGTCGCCGACATTCTCGACGATCCCGAGGTCGACATCGTGGTCGAGGTCATGGGCGGCCACGATCCTGCCCTTGACTGCATCCTGAAGGCCATCTCACTCGGCAAGCACGTCGTAACTGCCAACAAAGAGGTTATGGCCCAGCACGGGCCGGATATTCTGACGATGGCCCGCAAAAAGGGCGTGCAAGTGCTCTTCGAAGCCAGCGTGGCCGGCGGCACCCCAATCATCGCCCCACTGCTGCGCGATCTGGTGGCCAACGAGATAGTCGGCCTCCGGGCCATCATCAACGGGACGACCAACTACATCCTGACTCGGATGGCCCAGGAGGGCGTTGACTTCGCCGACGCCCTCGCCGAGGCGCAGGAGCTGGGCTATGCGGAGTCCGACCCGACCAACGACGTCGAGGGGGTCGACGCGGCGTACAAGCTGGCGATTCTATCTACGCTGGGCTTCCGGGCGCGGGTCAAGGACACGGATGTCTTCCGCGAAGGGATCACCAGACTGACGGCGCGGGACTTCCAGTACGCCAGGGAGCTGGGCTACACGATCAAGCTGCTTGCCATCGCCGACAAGAAGGGTGGAGCGGTCCAAGCCAGGGTCCATCCGGCGCTGGTCCCCTCCGAGGTAATGATCGCCAAGGTCGACGGGGTCCTGAACGCCATCGAGGTCGATACCGACCTTGCCGGGCGTGTGCTGTTCCACGGCGCCGGCGCGGGGGAGAAGCCGACGACCAGCGCGGTTGTCGCCGATATCG
>JADFIF010000172.1 GCA_022566795.1 Chloroflexota bacterium | reverse complement strand
GGACATAGCGGCAGCTCTTAACTTGACACTCACGTCTGGCGCGTGGAGAATTCGCCAGGTACTACCCACGCCCACTCCGGAGAGAGCCTATGACGACCATGCCCGCGGCCCTGGCGACGGGGCTCAAACAGATCCGCTGCGACGAGATACCCGTGCCCGAGCCAGCGCCAGGCATGGTGCTCGTCAAGACCCGCCTGGCCTCCATCTGCGGGAGCGACCTGCACATCGTCTACATGGGGTGGAATGCCCACGAGTTTCCGCTGCCGCACGGCTACCCGGGCCACGAGGGCGTCGGAGAGGTCGTCGACGGCGGTGGCACCGAGTTCGTGCCGGGCGACCTCGTTCTGACGGTGCCCAACATCTGGGAGTCCAAGGTCTTCGCCGGCTACCAGCTCGTCAGGCCCCAATTCCTGCTGAAGCTTCCTCGGGACGTGCCGGAGGCGCACCTGCTGATGGCGCAGCAGCTCGGCACGGTCGTGTTCGGCTGCCGCCGGCTTCCCACGCTGGTCGGCAAGACCGTCGCGGTGATCGGACAGGGCTCGGTCGGGCTGTTCCATGACTTCATGCTCAGGCGCGTGGGCGCCCATCGCATCATCGGCATCGAGCCGGTGGCCGAGCGGCTGTCGGCCGGCAGGGCGATGGGGCTCGACGAGGCCATCGACGTCACAGGACGCCGGGCGACGGAGGCTGTCTTGGACCTGACGGGCGGCGAAGGCGCGGACCTGGTCATCGAGGCGGTCGGGAGCGTTGAGACGCTGAACCAGACGCTTCAGATGGTCCGCCCTCTGGGGCGGGTCGCGGTGTTCGGCCTGCCGCCGACGATGGAGCGCGTCCCCTTCGACTGGGACACCTTCTTCCGCAAGCGCCTGGACATCCATACGGTGTTCGGCGCCCAGGACGAGCCCGGGCTCCCGGCCTTCCAAGTTTCGGTGGACTTCATCACACGAGGCGACATTGACATGGCGCCCTTCGTGACGCACCAGCTCCCCATCACCCGGGTCCAGGAGGCCTTCGACCTCGCCAGCTCGAAAGAGGATGGGGCGCTTAAGGTGTCGCTGACGTTCTAGTACAGAACTATCTCAAGGCAAATGCCATGTTCCCACCCACCCGCGCAAGGGTCTTTGGCTACTTGGGGGCACATCCCTTCGACAGGCTCAGGGCAGGCTCCCCAGACCCGTTGCCAGTCCCGACTCGTCGGGATCTGGACTCCCCAGACGGATTTTGAGATAGGCTCGCAGTCAGCAAGAAAGCGACACATACTTTTCCCGCCCGCCCGAAAGGTTTGCGGTCTGGGGAGCCCGAGGGCTTGTCCCCTCGGAGCCTTTTCGAGGGCGGGCGCGCGAGATGTATCAAGACTTATGCAACCAAGCGATAGCGAGGATCGCGGCGGTCCCAACGTCATTACGAAGAATGCTGAGACGCCACGATATGTGCGTGCGGTCGAAAAGTCGGGCGGCAGCGGCAGCGGCGTGATGGGCATTTCCAGTGTATGATCGCCGTCGCGAAAGGAGCAGCACATTGACAGAGCCTTACGAGCTGACGGTCGCGCAGGCGGCGCGCGAGATTCGAGAGCGGCGGATTTCGGCAGTGGAACTGGCAGAGTCTCTGCTGTCTCGTGCCGACGCAGTGGAGCCCCACCTGCGTATCTGGGTGACGCTGGACCACGAGCGGTTCCTGAGTGCCGCGAAGGAGAGCGATCGGGTCCTCAACGAACGGGGGCCGCAGGGACCGCTGCACGGCGTTCCGGTAGGTGTGAAGGATATTTACTACACCGAGGGTCAAGAGACGACGGCCTGCTCACCGATCTACGCCGGGTTCGTGCCGTCGTACGACGCGACGTCGGTCGCGATGCTACGGCAGGCCGGAGCCGTCATCATGGGCAAGACGGTGACGACCGAGTTCGCATGTGGGGACCCGCCTCCGACGCGCAATCCGTGGAACGCGGCGCACACGCCCGGGGGCTCCAGCAGCGGCTCGGCCGTCGGGCTAGCGGCGCGAGTATTCCCGGCGTCGCTGGGGTCGCAGACGGCCGGCTCGGTGCTGCGCCCGGCGTCCTACAACGGTGTGGTCGGGCTGAAGCCGACCTTCGGACGCATCAGCCGTTACGGCGTCGTGCCGGTGGCCTGGTCGCTGGACACCCTGGGCACCTTCACCCGCACCGTCGAGGACGCAGCTCTCATGCTGACGGCGATGGCAGGCCACGACCCGCAGGACTTTTCGTCGTCGAAGCTGCCCGTGCCGGACTTTGGGGCCGCGGTCGACTCGCAGCAGTCGCCCCCTCGTATCGGCGTCGTTCGCAAGTTTTTCTACGAGAGAGCCGACGAAGAGGTCAAGAAGCACACGGAGGGCACCGTGGACCGGCTTGCCAGAGCAGGTGCGGCGGTCGACGACGTTAAGCTGCCGACCGACTTCGAGACCCTGCTGGCTGCCCATCGCGTGCTCATGACGGTCGAGGCCGCCGCGGTCCACGAGCAGGACTTCGCGGCGCGACCGGACGACTACGGCCCCAATGTCCGTGGCGTCATCGAGGCAGGCATGCTGACGCCGGCGGTCAGCTACGTGCAGGCGCAGAGGATCAGGCGGAGGTTCCGTCGAGACATGGAGGAGGCGATTCAGGCGTTCGACATCCTGCTGACGCCATCCACCGTGACACCTGCGCCGCGCGACCTGACCACGACGGGCGACCCCAGCTTCCAGTCGCCGTGGACGACCTGCGGATTCCCGACGATATCGCTGCCCTCAGGCTTGAGCGAGTCGGGGCTGCCGTTGGGGATTCAGCTGGCGGCGGCCCCGTTCCAGGAGGAGACGCTGCTGGCGGCGGCGCGCTGGTGCGAAAGGACACTCGGCGTGGCACTGGTGCCGCCGGAACCGGCGTAAGCCTACTGGGTGACCTTCATGTAGTCGGACATGTACTCTCGAAGAAGCACCCGTCCCCTGTGCAGGCGAGACTTCAAGGACGATACCGTGATCTGCAGGATCTCCGAAGCCTCGGAGTTGGAGAGCTGCTCGACATCCCTCAGGATCACGGCGGCCTTCAGCTCCGGCGCGAGCTGCGAAATCCCATCCTGAAGCTTCTCTCCCAGCTCCGAGCTGGCCGCGAACCTCTCCGGCGTGTCGTCCCAATCGACGATATCGACATCGTCGAGGCCGGTCTGAGTGAGGGTGCGGGCCCGTTTCTCCTTCCTCAGCTTCATCAAGGCGGCGTTCACGGTAATCCTGTAGAGCCAGGTAGTAACCCGCGACTCGCCGCGGAACCGGTCGAAGGCGCGATAGGCGGAGAGGAAGGCATCCTGGCCCACGTCCTCAGCGTCCTGAGGGTTGCCCATCATGCGAAGGGCCACGTTGTAGACGAAGCTGGAGTACTGCTCGACTAGTGCCTCGAAGTCGGGGAGGTCAGTTTCGCCATCGGGCCCATTGTGCGGCTCGGTCATGCAAACCTGGCTGAAAGGCTAAGTCCGCAACGAAGCGGAAATCTACAGAGCGGCGAGCGCATCCAATTGTAGCGGAGGACATCAAAAAGTAAAAGGTATTGACCAGCACAGACCCGTCCACTACAGTGGGATGGGCTTACTGGAGAGTACGACACGGAGTATAAGATGGTTTCTCGCTTTCTCGGGCTGTTCAAGCGCGGCGATGAGGACCCCGATTGTCATGAGGTCCGAGGCCTCTCATCAGAGTACATAGACGGCGAGCTCGACCACGCTTCGGAGGAGAGAGTCAAGAAGCATCTGGAGTGGTGCGGGCCCTGCAACGCCTTCCTTAGCACCCTTCGGACGACGGTGAGCATGCTACGCTCGATGCCCAAGCGTGAGGCATCGGACTCCTTTCGTGAACGAGTTCGCCAGGCCGTGAAGAACGAGGGCGACGACTAAGCTGACCACCGCTTAGCGGCGCACGACCGAGGCCCCGCGCTCTCCGCCCGCCGATGGCCCGCGGGCCATCGGCGCCAGCACCGCATGAAGATTGCCGTCTGCATCAAGCAGGTCCCTGTCGTCTCGCTGCTCAAGTTCGACAACGAGACGAAGCGTCTCGTCCGCGAGGGCGTCCCCAGCGAGGTCAACCCCTTCGACGTCCTCGCCATGTCCGCGGCCGCCACGCTCAAAGGCGCTACCGGCGCTGAGGTCGTGGCCATTACCATGGGCCCGCCGGACGCCAGGGAGGCGTTGGAGCAGTGCATCGCAATGGGCGCCGATGGCGCGGTGCACCTGGTCGACAGAGCGTTCGCCGGGGCCGATACACTGGCGACGGCGCGAGCGCT
>JADFIF010000066.1 GCA_022566795.1 Chloroflexota bacterium | reverse complement strand
CTCCAACGCCGGCATCCCGACCATCAAGGGCGGCGAGATCGTATACCCGGAGAGTCCGGAGTTCATGGCGGAGCGGTTCAAGGTACTCGCCGAGGTGGGAATCAACATCCTCGGTGGGTGCTGCGGGACGGGTCCAGACCACATCCGGGCCCTGGTAAAGGCGCTGCGCGGGTCGCCGGCTCGGGTTCCAGGTGGTGCGTAGACGCAATGCGTAGAAGCAGCATCAGCATGCCGCGGGGGACGCCGATCTTTGGCCTGCCCTTCGACAAGGTCTGTCCTGAGGTTGTCGCAGGGCTTACGGTGAGCAGAAGGTACCCCCACGGGGGTCCCAATAGCAGAGTGCTAGGCCTGTCCCTTCGGTGAACTCAGGGCAGGCTCTGAGCGAAGCCGAAGGAATGGGGGCTATCTGACCATGACACAAGTCACGACGCGAGAGAAGGGCCGGGCGACCGCGGTCATCGACCGCTACGGTCAGTGCCTCGAGCTGGTGCCCACGGACCCGCACTTCCACGGCGCCAGCGTGGGCCTGTACGTCAAGGACGGCATCTGCACCGTCTGGACCTTCATCCGCAGAGCGGGCGCCGACGACCGCATGCGGGAAATCAGGGACCAGCTCGTCGCCCTGGGAGGGATGGAGGCCATCGACGGCACGGGCAACCAGGCCAGATTCCCTTGTGGCTACCTCCACCTTCGGCCCGCGAAATTCCTCCTGGCGCAGGCCGTCGGAAAAAGCCCCGACTACGCGCATCCAGAGGGCGGGATGTCGATCAAGGACACAAAGAGCAGCCTAATGCTGACGGTCTCGGGCGCCGAGGCAGACGCCGGGTGGGTGTACAGCGTCTCCGGCGAGGGCGACGCCCCCAACCCGGCGATGCGGCTTCGGATGGTCGTCGCGGGGTTTGTCCGCTACGGTGAGATGGAAAAGGTGGGCGAAACCGAGGTCGCATTCCCGTGCGGACAGCGCCACGACGCCCTGCTCAGGCTGCTCATGCCATACTCGCGCAACGTCAGCAGCGTCGAGAGCATGATGGAGGCCGAGGCGATGCGTGGCCAGATGACCACCGGCACCCTGGGGTTTTCGCCCTCGACGTAGGCGCGTCACTGGAAAGTAACTTCACCCTGGGCTTTACGCCGCTGTAGGAGACTTCGGCAAATCTACCGTTAGCACGCATTTACATGGAGGCGAGGCATATCAACTACAGTACGTAACGCACTTGGTTCTGTGGTTTCCTTGTGGCGATATCCCCTCAAGTCCATGATGGGAGAGGAGTTGAACGCTGCCTATCTCACGGAACATGGATTGCTTGGGGATCGTGCATACGCTCTCGTGGACCCCTCCGACGGGAAGGTCGCCAGCGCCAAGCACCCTCGGAAGTGGGCGAAGCTCTTCGACTTCAGGGCTGCCTTTGTCGAGCCCCCGCGCACCGGCCAGCAGATTCCTCCGATCCGGATCACTCTCCCGGACGGCACGATCCTGGCCAGTGATCAGAGGGACCTCAACCAAGTCCTCTCGAACGTGCTCGGCCGTGAGGTGATATTTTCGGCGGCGGCGCCCAAGGCGCCCAGCCTAGAGGAGTACTGGCCGGATATGGAGGGCCTTGCCCATAGGGAAACGGTCACCGACGAATCCATGCCGGCGGGCACGTTCTTCGACCTTGCAGTCATCCATGTGCTGACGACCGCCACGATCGACCGGTTACGGGAGCTCTATCCGCAGGGGCGCTTCGAGGTCCGGCGGTTTCGCCCAAACATCGTCGTTGAGCCTAAGTCAGGTGAGAAAGACTTCGTTGAGAATGCATGGATAGGCCACACGCTCGCCATTGGGGACGAAGTTCGCCTGAGGATCACTGGCCCTTGTCCTCGATGTGTGATGACGACCCTAACGCAAGGTGACCTACCTTATGATCCACTTATCCTGCGTACGGTGGCTCAACACAACCAGGTCAACGTAGGCGTCTATGCCTCCATACTCCGAGGTGGAACGGTCCATCGCGGTGATCCGATCAGGCTCGAGTAGCGCCAAACCTACGAATACGCGGTCATTCCAGTGAGTCATCGAAGGAGGCAAGCATGGCCCTTACAGAGACGATGAAACCCCGCGAGCGGGTGATGAACGCTCTCGCGGGCAAGCCGGTTGACCGCACGCCGGTGGCCAACCCCACCAACGTCGCCACCGTCGAGCTGATGGACATGATGGATGCGCCGTTCCCCGACGCATGCCGTGACCCCGAGCTTGCGGCGCGCCTTGCGGCCACGGGATACACCGAGCTGGGCTTCGACTCCGTCATGCCCTACTTCACCATCATCCAGGAGTCGTCGGCCCTGGGCTGCGACATGCAATGGGAGGAGAAGGACAACTGGCCGACGGTCCGCATGTACAACCCCATCTGGAAGGGTCCTGACGACATCCGCATCCCGCCCGGATTCCTGGAGCATCCCGACAACATCGCCATCACCAGGGCCATCGAGATCCTCAAGCGGGAGCTGGGCGACGAGGTCGCGGTCATCGGCAAGACGATGGGGCCCTGGACGCTCGCCTACCACGTCTTCGGCGTCGAGCCCTTCCTGCTGATGACCGTCGACGACCCCGACATGACGATGCGCTGCCTGGACCGGCTGAAGGAGATCTCGGTGCTGTTCGGAGAGGCGCAGATCGCCGCCGGGGCCGACGCCCTGACCTTCCCCGACCACGCAACCGGCGACCTGGTGAGTGGCGACTACTACCGACGCTTCCTGCTCGAAATCCATCGGGAGATGGTGGAGCGCCTGAGCGTGCCGCTGATCCTGCACATCTGCGGCAATACCCTGGACCGCATGGACTACATCGCCCAGACCGGCATGGCCGCCTTCCACTTCGACTCGAAGAACGATCCCCAGGCGGCCATGGACACCGTCGCCGGGCGAATCGGACTGGTAGGCAACATCAACAACCCCGAAACGCTCTACGCCCGCGGCCCCGAAGAGGTCCGCCAAGAGGTTTTCCGGTGCCTGGATGCCGGCGTGGGCATGGTAGCCCCGGAGTGCGCTGTGCCCCTGGCCACCAAGCTCGAAAACCTGATCGAGATCCCCAGGGCGGTCAAGGCCTGGCACGAAAGCCACGACGAGTAGCGCCCACCGTGGGGCGGCCGGAGGCCTCGTGCGCCCGCTATGTTAGAATCGAGGTACTCAGTGCGGACCGATAGGTCCCGCTATCTTGAGACGCAACGAGGTCTGCACAGAAAATGCCTGTAGCCCACGAAGGCCTGGAACAAGAGATCGGCTATGTCACCAAGCCCTTCGAGATCGAGCATATCCGGGGGCTATTCGAGGGCACCGACCCCCTGATGCACGAGCTGGCGTACAACCTGATCGTCGGGAACCACCACGACGTCGACCGCCTCACCAAAGACGCCCTCGATCGCGACTTTTCGGCCAACAACATCCTCGACGACGGCCTCATAGCGGGCATGGCGATAGTGGGCATAAAGTTCAGGGACAACATCATATTCGTGCCGGAGGTCCTGGTGGCCGCGCGGGCGATGAAGGCGGGCATGAAGCACCTGGAGCCCATCCTGTCGGCCTCGGGCATCGAGCCCTTAGGCACGGTCATCATGGGCACGGTGAAGGGCGACCTGCACGACATCGGTAAGAACCTGTGCATCATGATGCTGCGCGGCGCGGGCTTTGCGGTTCACGACCTCGGAGTGGATACCAGTGCCGACAAGTTCATCGACGCCGTGATGGAGCACGACGCTCAGGTCCTTGGGATGTCGGCGCTGCTCACGACCACCATGCCGAATATGGGCAAGACCATCACCGCCTTCGAAGAGGCCGGCCTGCGCGACCAGGTCAAGATCATGTGCGGCGGGGCCCCGCTGAACCAGGAGTTCGCCGACGACATGGGCGCCGACGGCTACGGCAAAGACGCCATGGACTGCGTCGCGCTAGCCAAGAGTCTGCTGGGGCTCGAAGAGGTTATGAAGGCCGTTCCGGCCAAGACCTAATGGGAAGTGCAGAGGGGCTTAGCCCCTTGGCCGGGAGTCTGAGGTGTCCCTGAGATACAATTTCTTCTCTTTCCTCATTTGAAAGGGCGCCAGGGGGATGGTTGAAGAAGTGTTCGGCGTCCTGCTCCTAGGCCAGACCTCTCGCCTCCGCCCGCGCGGCGAGTCACGGCAACACCCCCGAAGGGCCCCATGAGCAACTCCAACCGGGTCGATAAAGAGCGCTACGGGCGCAGCATGGCCCGCCTCCACGAGATTTTCCAGGGCGTGTCCGACACGGCGTCCAGCGTGTCGACGTGGCGCTGTCCGTACAAGAACGCCAAGGACCGCTGCACCGCCAGCTTCGGCTGCCGCAACCAGCAGTTCGACACCGCAAACGAGCTGGCAAAATGCACCGGCAGCGACGACATCGACTACCGTGGCGCGTGGGAGGTGTAGGGAGCGTAGTGACGCAGCACACGGCGCCCGTACCGAGCCCGGTCACGCATTTCCGAAGGGGAGCGCGTAACGAGATCCACAATGAATTCGTGGCCATAATCGAGAGAGACGGCGACTGGTTATCTCCTATTGTCCTGAGGTCCCGGGCGCCAACGGGCAGGGCAAGACCAAGGACGAGGCCAGAGAGAGCCTCGCGCAGGCGGTGGCGCTCATCCTCGAAGATCGGCGGGAGGATGGCCTGCGTGGAGTCCCTCCCGACGCTGTACGTGAAACCATCACTCTCGTAAACCGCTAGGTTGGCCCACGCGAATCAGCCCTGGACGTGGGGGGGATCTGAAGCGTTCGCCTTAGACCCTTCGGCTTCGCTCAGGGTGACACCTGTAAGTAGCTCACTTGATGATTATCGTAAGGTGTAAGGAAACAAGCCTGCCTTTTCCTGGAAGACGGCTCGCTCTACCGGGACTGCGCCTTCAGCGCCGAGCGCCACGCCATATGTCATTTCGAGCGAAGTCGAGAAATCTAAGGCGCTACGCGGCAGGGTCACATGGCTCAATACTATGTCTATATCATGACTAACGCGACCAGAACGCTGTACATCGGCGTAACGAACGACCTTCTGAAACGCGTCTACGAGCACAAAGGCAAGCTGACTGGCGGCTTCACCAAGAAGTACAACGTCACCTGGCTGGCGTACTATGAGGTCACCACCGACGTTTACACGGCGTTGACCCGCGAGAAGCAGCTCAAGAAATGGAGCAGAGGCAAGAAGGTCGCCCTGATTCAATCGATGAACCCGCGGTGGAAGGACTTGGCACAGGATTGGCACGACGAACAATGGTGATGCGCCCTTGACCTGCGGGCATACCAGTTGAACATCAGGAGGGCAAGTGATAAAGGTCGAGCACACAGTCGTCATCGACCGGCCCATTGAGGAGGTCTTCGACTTCATGGCGAAGGTGGAGAATCTGCCGCGTTGGGCCGAGAACACCATCGAGGCGCAGCAGACGTCCGAGGGTCCGCTGGGGGCCGGGACGACCTGCACGGTGCTGAACAAGGCCGTCCGACGGCAGATGCTCCACCACTTCGTCGTCACCGAGTACGAGCGCCCCACGAGGTACGCCGCGAAAACGACCGCGGGGCCCTTCCCCATGCATCTGAGCTACACGCTCGAGCGGGTCGAGAGGGGCACCAGCCTGCGCACGGTGTCCGAGGCCGAGCTGGGCGGCATTCTCAAGCTCGGCGAGCCTTTAATGCGACGCATGGCCAGGAAGCAGATCGAGGTTGACCACGCCCGGCTCAAGGACATCCTCGAATCTCAAGCCGCGTCCGGCTAGTGCCTGACTGCGGAAACCGCGGCATGATGTCTGCCCCGCTTTGGGGACGCACCCGTGATTTCCCAAGACCGAACCTCCCCCTGTATCCCCGCCAATCCCGACTGGTCGGGATCTGGACTCCCGACGGCACTCGATTGAACGTTTACGCTGATTTCGGCCACTAGGCGCGAGCTTCATTCGGGTCCGCCCAGAAAGATGCACCCGAGCAGCGGCATTCCCCGGGACTGAAGTCCCATGTTGGCGTCGCGCCACCGATGCTTCTCAAAAAGGCAAAGGCCTTATTCCCAACCGCCCAAAGGGTCTTTGGCTTTTGGGGGGCGCATCCCCCAGACCCCTTGCCAGTCCCGACTTGTCGGGATCTGGACTCCCCGGACGGGCTAGTCACTGAGTCAGTGCCCGGACCGCGGCAGCAGCCCCGTGGACCGAGGCGCGGAGTTGACGGCATGGCCGCGTCCCCATCAGGCGCGCGCTGGGAGCGCCGCGGTTTCCGGCCCTGGTGTTAAAATACGGCCATGCCTCCTCTGCACTACGATGGCCGGCGGCTCGACCTGACCGCCGGCAAGACCATCTTCGACTACGCCGACGCCCTAAAGGTCCGCGTTCCGACCTCCTGCCGCAGAAACGGCGAGTGCCACGAGTGCATCGTCGAGGTCCGCCGTGGGATGGAGGCGCTCTCGCCGGCTACCGACGCCGAAAAATTCCTGCGCGACAGCTACCGGCTGGCGTGTCAGGCGACCGTCCTCGACCCGGCGGCCGATATCGACTTCGCGGTCTTGCGCCGCCAGCCTCGAATCCTCACCGACTCCATCCACCGGGACGTAAGCCTCGACCCGGCCACTACCCGCCGGGGCGACGGGGTCTACTTCGATGGCCGCCGCCTCGACCGGTACAGGGGCAGGATCTACGGGCTTGCCATCGACCTCGGGACCACCACTGTCGTCATCAACCTGGTGGACCTGGAGAGCGGCCAGGTGCTGCAAACGGCGTCGTTCGAGAACCCCCAGCGGTTCGGCGGCAGCGACATCATGAACCGCATCTCCTACGACGGCGGTCCCTTCGGCGGGGAGCTCCGGCAGGTGATGCTCTCGGCCATCAACTTCGAGATCGGCGAGCTGGCGCGGACGTTGAGCTTTCATCGCCGGGATATCTACGAGATCGTCATCGTCGGCAACGCCACCATGCGGGACATCTTCTTCGGCTTCGACGTTCAGCCGATCGGCGAGAAGCCGTACAAGTCGATCGTCGAGCTGGAGATGGAGGCGGGCTCGCGCTCGACAACCGCCCTCCACGTCAGCGCCAAGGACCTGGGTCTGAGGGTGTTCCCGCAGGCCAACGTCTACGCCGCGCCGCTCATCGGCTGTCATGTCGGCGCGGACATCGCCGCGGGCCTGCTGGCCGTCGGCGCCGACCAGGCCGAGGACGTCTTCATGCTCGTCGACGTGGGCACCAACACCGAGGTCGTCGTGGGCAACCGCCACCGGCTGATGGCAGCCTCGTGTCCCGCGGGCCCCGCGTTCGAAGGCGGACAGATAACGTACGGAATGCCGGGCTACGATGGAGCCGTCGAGTCGCTGACCCTCGCCAACGGCTCGGTGGAGTACCGCACGATAGGCGACGCCGAGGCCCAGGGAATCTGTGGGTCTGGACTCGTCGACCTGCTGGCCGAGCTGCGGCGCACGGGCAGGATGAACGAGCTCGGGGTGCTGAACGGCGGCGAGCGCGAGTTCTTCTTCGCGCCGGACAGGGGGATGTCGGTCTCTCGGTCCGATATCAGCGCGCTGGCGCAGGCCAAGGCGGCCAACTACGCCGGCCAGTATATCGTCCTGCGCCTGTACGGCGCCGCGCCTTCGGAAATTCGGCGCCTTTATCTTGCCGGCGGTTTCGCCAACTACGTCGACGTGGGGAACGCCGTCGACATCGGCTTCATCGCCAACCTGCCGCCCGAAAAGATCGTGAAGGTTGGCAATGCGGCCCTGGAGGGTGCTACCATCATGCTGCTGTCCGCTCCGATGCGCCAGACCGTCGACGAAATGGCCCGGCGAATCGAGCACGTCGAGCTGGAGACCACGCCGGACTTTTTCGATATCTTCGTCGAAGGGTGCATGTTCAAGCCGATGCAACTGCCGGTTGCCGAGTGAGCCGACATCGCCGCCCGCCTTCAGCAGGCCCGGTGCATCGAGACAACCAGACAGCAGAAACCTTGACCCAGCAGGCTGATGAAAAATATGGGGAGCGCAGATCCCGAAAAGTCGGGATTGCCGGGAGTCTGAGAGCCCTGAGCATCGCCGAAGGGGATGGTCGCAAGAGTTGTTCAGCGCCCTGCTAAGCCCCGCAGGAAACCCAAAAAAAGAGGAGGCAACACGTGCCGATTATAGACAGGAATGACGAGGCCAAGGAGTTGCTGTCGCCAGGCGTCGAACGTTGGGCGCTGGTCGACGGCACCAAGGGCGCGGAGTCGCTGAGTGTGGGCGACGTAGTGCTGCAAGACGGTGGCAAGGTGCCAAACCACATCCATCCGACCGAGGAGGCGATGGTAATCGTCGAAGGGCAGCTCGACGCCGTGCTGGGCGACGATGTAATCCCCGTGTCCGCCGGACAGACGGTACTGGCCCCAGCCGGGGTGAGACACGGCTTCGTGAACCGCTCCGGGGCCCCGGCCCGCGTGATGGCCATCTTCCCCACCGCGAAAATGGAGCGTACGCTGGTCGACTAGGCTTCAGCCCAGAGCCCGGCGGGGAGCTGCCATGTCTCTACGAATCCTTATCACGGACTACGTGTGGCCCTCGGTAGAACCCGAGCGTGACGTGCTTGCGGCCGGGGGCGCCGAGCTTGTCGTCGCACCAGACGCCAGCGAGGAGACGCTGGTGGCGATGGCAAGGGAAGTCGACGGCATCTTGACGTGCTTCGCGCAGGTCACTGAGAACGTCGTGCGCGCGGCCGAGCGATGCGTAGTCATCGGCAGGTACGGCGTCGGCGTGGATAACATCGCCGTCGATACCGCCACCGAGCTCGGCATCGCCGTGACCTACGTGCCCGACTACTGCGTCGACGAGGTCTCCGACCACGTCATGGCGCTGCTCCTCGCCTGGAATCGCCGCATCGTGGCTTTCGACCGCTCGGTCAAAACCGACGGCTGGGGCAGCCTTGGACTCACGATGCGCATGATGCGGCTGCGCGGAAAGAAGCTCGGCATCGTGGGCTTCGGCAGAATCGGACGGGCCGTCTGCGCCAAGGCGCTGGCCTTCGGGTTGGAGGTCCTGGCCACGGACCCTTACCTCTCTGATGATACGGTCAAAGAGCATGGCGCCCGGATGGTGGAGTTGCAGTCGCTCCTGCGGGAGTCGGACTTCGTCACACTCCACTCGCCGTTGACGCCGGAGACGCAAAATCTCATAAGCGTCGACGAGCTCGAGATGATGAAGCCGGAGGCCTTCCTGATCAACGCCGCACGCGGCCCCCTGATCGACGAGGACGCCCTGTACGACGCAATGACGTCCGGCAAGATAGCCGGCGCCGGACTCGACGTCATGGTCGACGCCGTGCCGTCGCCGGATCACCCGCTGCTGAAGCTGGAGAACGTGCTGATCACCCCTCACGTCGCCTTCTTCTCGCAGGAGGCGACGCTGGAGCTGGAGCGGCGGGCGGCGGGCGAGGTCGTGAGCGTGCTACAGGGGCGCATGCCGGACAACCTCGTCAACCCAGCGGTGCTGTCCCACCCCAACCCGAGGCACAGGCTTCCGGCGCGCTAGGGCGCCTTAGACGACTGATGAAAAAAGTTTTTCAGCGCCCTGCCAACGGCCAGAGTAGTGTCCACCCCATTCCGGCCACAGTGTCCACGTCATCCCCACGAAGTTGTAGCTCTGAACCCGCCCAAATTGTCATTCTGAACTCGCAGGTGAAGAATCCAGCGCATCGGTCCTACGCGATTCGGCCGCCTATGACTTGGCGGAGCACAGCCCGCCAACGTCACGGGGCAAAAAACAAAGTCACGCGCATCGCCCGGTGGCCCTTCGCATCTAAGAGTTAAGCGGAGCCTTCGCCGCTCCGCCCAGAGGAAAGCTGCGCATCCGGCAGAGGTGGAAAAGAGTGAATGTGAGCTTTAGCGAGCAGGCCCTCGCGCGGATTCGGCGTAAAGGGGGAAAGGCCGTCCTTGACCTCGTCTGCATGTCCACTTGATCGACCCGCGTGAGTCAGGTGTCGGTCGACACCTACATCGGCAGGCGAAACACGAGGAACTACCATGTGGTCCAGCGGGAGGGAGTCGAAGTGCTCGTCTCCAACGCTCTGGCGCCGCACGTGCGCAGCATCCACATGGACGTAAAGAGGTTCCTCTTCATGACCTCGCTCAAGGCCGAGCTAGAGCTTCAGAATGGCCTGGTGCTCGCGACTTCCTAGGCGCCTGCCAGGGTACGGCCTAGCAGGTCTAAAACGGCCTGGGCCGCCTGCCGCTTGTTGCCGTCGCGGTCTCCGGCATCCGTGTGGACCCGCTCGGCGACTTCGAGGTTTCCTGGACCCACCAGACCAAGGTAAAAGGTGCCGATGGGAAGGCCCGAGCGGCCGCCTGTGGGACCGGCGACGCCGGTCACCGATACGGCGTAGTCCGTGGCCGTCAACTCTCGAACTCCTGCGGCCATGGCGATGGCCATCTCGGAACTGACGCTTCCCTTGGTGTTGTAGAGCTCGTCCGAAACGCCCAGCACCTTCTGCTTGAGCCCGCCCGTGTAGGCGATGACGCCGCCCGGGAAGTACTTAGAGCTGCCGGGCACGGTGCTCAGCATATACCCCACCAGCCCGCACGTATCCGCCTCGGCCACCGAGACCGTCTTCTCCTGGGAGATCAACATCTGCGCGATCTGCTCAACGTCCATCTGCTCCTCCTCTGGAAAGACTCTCTCGACCAACCGATGATAGCTAGTACCTGGCTGCGGAAAACCGCGTCATAATGTCTGCCCCGCATTGGGGACGCACCCGTGATCTGCCACAGACCGAACCATCCCCCAGTACCCCGCCAATCCCGACTGGTCGGGATCTGGACTACCGACGACACTCGATTGAACGTTACGCCGATTTCGGCCACTAGGTACTAGCCGTGTTTCGGCGCGTGCCGTTCTCTTGATGCCGGCGCGATCGACCCACCCACGCTCGGAGTGTGTCATGTGGCGACGCGACCTACGTGCCGACCCTCACCGAAGACGTGATACGCCTCAGCAGGGCCAACGCCGAGAGCGCCGACAGCTGGCCCGTTCGGGGGTTGGTAGGCGAGGGCACGTTCTCGATCTTGATGGCGAGCCTGCCGAACTCGCCTTCGATCTCGATCTCGTGAGTGTTGCGAGTGACAGTGGGGTCTGCGTAGATGCGGATGGTCGTCCTGTGAGGACCGATCCCAGCCATGCTGAGCGCGGCGGAGACGTTGACATTGGCCGGAAACAGCCTGCAAGCCTCGATGACAGGGCCGTCGAATACGATGGTAGGCTCCGTGACTGAGTCTAGGTCCACTCCGGAAACCTCGATGCCGGGGGCGCCGCGGAGGCCGTTGGGCGGCTTGCGGGTAGTCATGGTCACCGAGCGGACCTCACCGGCCGAGGCCGAGGCAACACCGTCGAGCCCGGCGATGGCGCCCGAAGGCACGTAGATCGTCGCCCCGCGCTCTCTGGCCAGCGCGAACAGGTCCTCGCGACCGAGCAGCGCCCCACAGCTCAGCGCCATCAGGTCCTTCCCGGCGCCGAGCGTCGCCTTCGCGATCCCGTCCAGGGCCTGTCCTGTAGCGGCCTCCACGACCAGATCGACCCGGTCGACCATCTCCGCCAACGGCAGGACCTGAGGGCGTGTGGCCAGCGATTCGGCAAACAGGGTGGCTTTCTCTAGATTCCGGCTGGTCAGCGCCTCGACGTTTACGCCGGGGATGGAGCCTCTGTCGAGCTCCGTTGCGACCTTTTGCCCAATGGTCCCGCAGCCGGCTATCCCAATCTTCTTCGTGCCCATGACGGGGACATGTTAGGCGCGCCTGGCGCCGGTGTCAAAGGGACGGCCTTCGAACCCGGCTCACTTCGCGCGGGGACGACTGTGGCTGCCGCGCCGCAGACGCCGCCGGTCAACGCGCGCACGCTTTACAAAAAAACCGATGGCCCGGTGTGTGCACCGGGCCATCGGTTTTCTGTCGATGCCTGACCTGCCATCGCTCGGGTTGTCCGACCTGAACGGCCGGGGGAGCCCGCCTCTGGCTTTCAGAGGCTCAATGGCTGCGTCAACTCGCTTTTACGTGGCCGGCCCTCTTATGTCCCTCCGGGCCGTGGACAATTCCGCCCACCCGCCGGGAGGGGCTTAACTGGGAAACTTCCAAGCGTGATGCGCCACAAATCTCCTCAACAGCGCCCTCCTTTCCGGCGTCGGCCTATTTTTGGGTCGGAGGCTGTCGCCTCCTCTGACTCCAGCGTACTGCGGGCCGCGACGAGAGTCAAATCGGGAATTGGCCTGGGGGCATGAGGGTTATGTGAGAATCCCGTGGGCCGCCATCTGGCCCGCTTGCCCAGCCGGCTTCGCGTTGGCCCACAGGCCGGGACCGGGCGTATAATCCACGGGTCGACCAGGATCTGAGGAGGCCAGACGTGGCGATCGCAAGCAAGCCTCGAAGAAGCCTGTGGATGTTCGGACTCGAGTCCGAGGAGCCGACGGAAGCCCAGCGCCGCGAGCACGCCAGGCTGCTCTCCGAGCGCGTTGGAGTCGCCATCGAGCCTCCCGCGGTGAGGCGGCCGGAGGACTTCCAGCTACGCCGTCCCCGAATCGAGCCGCCGGCCTCGATCGCGGGCTTCTGCTTCAACGACAACTACGAGCGCGCCAGGCACTCCCATCGAGACTACGAGCTCGCCATTCGCGGCGAGTTTCCCAACCCGCCCGACGTGGTGGCTCATCCCCGAACGGACCAGGAGCTGGAGGCGGTGCTCGACTGGTGCTCGACCCGCGGCTACGCCGCAATTCCCTTCGGGGGAGGGTCGTCGTCCGTCGACGGATTTACGCCGCCCGAGGGCTACGACGGCGTGGTGACCATCGACATGGACCAGTTCGACAGGGTGCTGGAGATCGACGAGACATCGCGGGCGGCGCGGATTCAGGCCGGCGTCTACGGTCCGGCGTTGGAAGACCAGCTCAGGCCGCACGGCTACACCCTGCGCCACTTTCCGCAGAGCTTTAGCGGCTCTACCCTCGGCGGCTGGATCGCGACGCGCTCAGGGGGTCACTACGCCACGAACCATACGCACATCGACGACTTCGTCGAGTCGCTGCGGATGCTGACGCCCGTCGGCTGGTGGGAGTCCCGCAGGCTCCCCGCCAGCGGCGCCGGCCCGAGTCCGGACCGCATGGCCATCGGCAGCGAGGGTATCCTTGGAGTCATCACCGAGGCCTGGATGCGCATCCAGGTGCGGCCCAAGTTTCGCGCGACGGCGGGCGTGGCCTTCCCGTCGTGGGAGGCCGGTTACGAGGCGACGCGGCAGATCGTGCAGACGAAGCTATGGCCGGCGAACCTGCGGCTGCTCGATCCCGATCTGGCCAAGGACGGCGCCGGCATGGACGGCGAGCGGGCGCTTCTGATCATCGGCTTCGAGTCTGCTGAGCTGCCCCAGGACGGGCCTATGAAGGCGGCCGTGGAGATCGCGCGCTCGGCTGGAGGCATCATCGACGACGGGGACATCGCGACCTCGGGCTCAGGCGAGCCTACGGGACGCGGTGGGGCCGCCGGCGCATGGCGGAACGCCTTCATTCCGCAGGGCGGGGGCCTCGCCGCGGGCCTCGGAATGGTCAGCGACACCGTAGAGTCGGCCATCACCTGGGACCGCTGGCCGGAGTTCGACGCGAGCGTGCGGGAGGCGATCGCAGCGGCGCTTCGAGAGGTGTGCGGAGGCGGGACGCTGAACTGCCGCTTCACGCACGTCTACGTAGACGGCCCCGCGCCGTACTACACGTACGCCGGACTCTACCGGCCCGGCCTTGGGTCCGAGGCCCGCATGGCGGTCAAGAGGGCGGCGTTGGACGCCATCACGCAAGCGGGTGGCACCATAACGCACCACCATGCCGTCGGCCGCATGCACAGGCCCTGGTACGACAGGCAGCGGCCGGAGCCATTCGCCGCGGCGCTGCGCGCGGCCAAGCGCGCCGTCGACCCGAACGGCGTGCTCAACCCCGGGGTGCTCATCGACGCGTAGGCGTGGGTTCCTCCAAGCGAAGGGGCGGGTTTCAAACCCGGCCCCCTGCATCGGAGGCATCCGCAGCGGCCGCCGCAAACTCGATCCACAGACTTTTGAATCCGGACGCCGGGGACCAGGATATCTAGGGCCAGGTACGGCGCAGTCCGTGCCGCGATCTTGGACTCCGTTCCCGCCCTAGAGCCGGGGCTGACCTTCGCGGACCTGTACGGAGAGGTCGAACGGCGCGTAGCGGCCACTCTGTTCGAGAGCGCATCCGTGGCTTGGTACACTGTGACCGTCAAGCTCGACCTGGAGGCAAGGAGCCTGATAAAGCACCTGCCGGGCTCGGGTCCGTAGCGCCTCGTCGGGCTCGCTCAGCGCCGGGCTAGCCCGCCTGCCTTACCGCTCGCCACACGGCGCCGAGAGTCATCCGCTGACCGTACAGCAGCAGGCCCGCCCGGAAGACTCGGGCTGAGATGAAGAGCATCACCACGCCGGCCAGCGCAGTTACCGCCAGGCTCGCGAGAATCTCGGCGTTCGACACGTCTCCCGATCCTATTCGCAGCATCATCGCCGTGGGCGCCGTGATCGGAATGAAGGAGAGAACCCTGGCGACTCCGCCATCCGGTGCGCTCAGGATCACGTTCACCAGCCAGAGAGGAATGCCCGCAGGAAAGACGACCATCGCAGTGATAGGACCCGCCTCCTTCGCCGAGGTCGTGGCGGATCCGATTCCGGCGAGAATCACCGAGAACAGGAAGTATCCGGCGATGAAGAATAGGGAGACGTACGCGAGGGTCAGAGGCGCGATCTCAAGATCCCCAGCGTTCGGGATCTGGTCGACGATCTGGGGTCCGATGATGGCGATCGAGGCGATCCATACGATCATCTGAACCAGCGAGGTCGTCCCCAGCGCCAGGATCTTCCCCGCCATCAGCGAGAGAGGCGAGACCGAGGTCAGCAGCACGTCGACCATCCGGTTCTCTTTCTCCTCTGAAACGCTCTCAAGGAGTGTACCGGCGCCCATGAAGATGGACATCATAAGCAGAATGGTGAAGATGAGGGGGACCACGAACTGGTTGAGCTCGTCGTCGTCATCCGGAGAGATGGAGCCGTCTTCGCCGACGTGGACACGGACGTAGTCGGCTCCGGCGATCACGCGGTCCAGCAGGCTCGGGTCGAGCCTCTCCGCGATCAGGGACACGGTCAGGAAGGAGGCGAACCGGTTGCGGTTGCTTTCGCCGGCGAATATGCCCGACCTTTGCGAGAGCCACTCGGCGTCGCCGGACTCGAGGAAGTCTGCCGGCACGATGAAGAGATCCTCGATGTCGCCGGCAACGATGGCGTCAATCCCGCCCTGGCGGGTGTCGAACCGGGTGAGGTTCGGGAAGTCTACCTCTGAAAGCTCTCCGGACAGGTCCAGGTAGCCGATCGGCTTCGGCTCGTCATCGTCGTCTGTAAGCGACCGGATGATCGGCACGACAATCAGGAGGATCAAGAGTATCGCCGGCACCAGCCCGGTGATGATCAGCCAGCTAGGGCGTCTTATGTGGCGTCGCAGCTCCTCCGAGAAGACGATGCGGGCTTCACCCGCGGCTTCGCGCACCGCGCACCTCCTCGATGAAGATCTCGTTGAGCGTCGGCAGCGCTACCTC
>JADFIF010000171.1 GCA_022566795.1 Chloroflexota bacterium | reverse complement strand
CCCCTTGTCCTGGGCCCTTCTGCTGGGACTAGACTACCTGGTACTTATTGCCTCCCCAGACAAAGATGACGGCTCTTCCTGTAAAGATGCGCCAAAGTTCCATGCGGCCGCCCAGAGCCATCAGGGAACCCTCTCACAGCGGCAGATTCCTTGGTCTTGCCCCATCCCGCCCTCTGACGCTCGTCTCGACGAGACATCTCCAGAATCGCGAACGAGCCTCGGCCACCGCACGACTAGCCTGCGCGCGCGGACTCCACTATGACGTGTGAGTCGCCATACGGGTCCTCGAATACTGTCTGGACACCCCAGGGAACGTCCTCTGGGCCCTGCTTGACCGTGACACCTTTGGAGCGTAGCTCCTCGGTGTCGCTACGGCAGCTGTCCGATCCGAATACTACACCGAGCTGGGCGCCCTCGCCGGCCTCTATCACCTCACGCGCGGACCTGTCGCCGAAGGCTTGTGCAGCACCATCTCGACGCTCTGGCCTCTGACGCCAACGGTCACGAAGCGATACCCTTCCCCCATCGCGCCATCCAAGCGCAGTTCCAAGCCCAGCTTCTCCGTGGACTACGACTCTGCCAGCTCGGTCCCCATGTCTTCGAATATCGTACAATCCTTGTGTGGAAACTCACTCTATGCTACTGGGCTGGAGATACAGACTAGCGCATGCTCACGGACAGCGCCACAGGACTTAGGTCTTGAAGCTTTCGCGCAGGGCCGCAGGATTCGTCGTGTTAGGAGCGGGCATCGCGGCATTCCTGGTGCTGTTGGGTGTCGGGCTCGCCAACAGGTCGCCAGTCACCGGTAAGAGCGGGTTCACTCGCGTCGGAAAACCGGCGCCGCAGTTTGTGCTTCCCAGGGTCGGCGGAGGAGAGCTAGACCTTGCCGATTTCTCAGGGGAGCCAATGGTGATCAACTTCTGGGCCTCATGGTGCCCGCCTTGCCGTCAGGAGGCCCTGGTCCTGGAGGATACCTGGAGGGAGCACGTCGACGACGTACAGTTCGTGGGTGTGGACATTCAGGACACCGATGCGGACGCCGAGGCCTACCTCGCCGAGTTCGACGTCACCTACCCCAACGGCCTAGACCGGCAGGGCCGCGTTACCGTGGACTACGGAGTCATAGGCCTGCCGGTGACGTTTTTCGTGAACAAGGCCGGTGTCGTCGAGCGCCGCTGGGTGGGAGCGATCAGCCGAGACCGGCTTGAGGCATGGGTCGGCGAGCTGATCGCGGGCCAGCCGCCGGATGGCGTAGCGGAGGGGGAGAACCTCGAGGGTTACTTCCGGCTCGAATGAGGGTGCGCGCGGCGTGACGGCTAATGGTGCTTCGTTGCATAAGTCTTGATACAGCCCACCGCCCACCCTTTAAGAGGCTCCGAGGTGCTCCCCTGGGTTCCAAGTCCCGACAAGTCGGGACTGGCGGGGGTTTATGGGTGTCCCCCAAACCCTGATCCTCACGGGCGGGCGGAAAAAGTACGTATCGCTTTCTTGCTGACCAAGTAGTAGGCACCCCTTCGACAAGCTCCGGGCGAGCGGACGATTAAGACGACGTCCCTCTGCTGAGACGGCAACGATTGCGCCCGTAATGGTCAGCCGTTAGTACCTCGAAAAGTCGAAGTTCTCCTTGGTGATGCACTCTATGAGGGCAGGCTGGCCGGTCTTGGTGACCGCTATGGCATCCTTGAAGGCCGGCACCAACTCCTCGGGCCTCTCGACGCGGACGCCCCAGCCGCCGAGGGCCTTGGCGACGCTCCGGTAGTCGCCGCCCTGAGTGTGGGACCCATACTCCTCGATGGCGAAGGACATGGTGGAGCGCTCGATGGCCATGGCCCCATTGTTGGACACGATGGTCAGGATGCCAATCTTGTTCCTGGCCGCCGTCTCGATGTCCATGCCGACCATGCCGATGGCCGCGTCGCCCATGAAGTTGATGCAGACCTTGTCCGGCTCGGCCAGCTTGGCGCCCATGATGATGCCCAGGCCGTACCCGAGCTGCGTCGTCTTGCCCCATCCCATGTAGGTCCGAGGCGCAACGGACTCCCAGAAGGGAACCAGCTGGTCGCGCGGGCTCCCCGCGTCGTGCGTGATGATCGTGTTGGCGCGGTCGACTGTGTGAAGAAGGTCCCAGATGATCCGATACTGATTGAGGGGCATCTCGTTTGAGGTCAGCTGGGGCATCCATTCGTCCAGCCACTCCCTCTTGATCGCCTTGACCTCCGTGGCGGCATCGCCGTCGTTCCGGTTTCCGGCGCCGTTCGTCTGGCTCCGGATCTCCTCGATCAGCGCCTCGAGGACCAGCTTGGCGTCGCCGATCACCGCGTGGTCGACCCTATAGTCTTTGTTCACGTCGGTCGCGTCATTGGTCGAGTGGACCAATACCTTGTCGGGCGAGATCGTCTGGCCGTAGCTGGTGCGGGTAAAGCTGCAGCCGATGCCAAATACTACATCTGCCTTTTTAAGGAAGTGGAACACGGGTTTGGGACCCGCTCCCGACGCGCCGCCGAGGGCCAAGGGATGATTCTCCGGGAAAGCGCTCTTGCCTTGCATCGTGGTCATGACCGGAGCCTGCAGCAACTCGGCTAGCTCCAGGAGCTCTTCTGTGGCCTCGGCGTACATTATGCCCTGGCCGGCGTGGATGACCGGCCTTTTCGCGCCGAGCAGGACCCTGGCGGCCTCCTTGACGTCGTGCGGATCGGGCGCTGTGCGGTTCCCGCTGACCGACACGTAGTCGAGCGTTCCCTCGAAATCGGCGGCAAAGATGTTGGTCGGCACCTCGAGCAGCACAGGGCCACCCTTGCCGGTCCGAAGCTGGTAGAAGGCCCGGCGCATGAACTCCGGGATTCGCTGGACGTCGGCCACCTGCGCCAGCCACTTGGTCACGTGTGCATAGTTTTCGATGGCGCTGAAGTCGGGGCTAACGAAGCTTCTGGAGGTGGCGTAACCTCCCGGCAGCAACAGCAGCGGCACGTTGTCGGCGAAGGCCTGCGCCGCGCCGGGGAAGGCGTTCTCGGTGCCCGGGCCGTGCTGCATGGCGAAGACGCCGATGCGCTTGCCGTTGGTCGTCCGGCTGAACCCGTCGGCTATCGCCATGCCGATCCGCTCTTGGCGGCATACGATGGGCCTGATCCCGATCGCGGCGCAGGCCTCGATAAGCGGCTGAGACGGGAAGCAGGCGAGGAACTCGGTGCCCTCCGTCTTCAGTATCTGCGCTATGGCTTCGACGCCTTTCATTGGTGTCCCTCCTTCATCGCTGGCATATGTGCTCTCTGTGCTCGCTGTCATCCCCACGGAGATATCATCCGGTATGAGAATGTCATTTCGAGCCGGGTCGAGAAATCCATGGCCTCCCTTGAGCAAAGACCGTTGTCCCTTGGCCAAGAACGTATCTTTGCCGACGCAACAACACCGGTTGCGAGGGTACTGCCAGGCGGCGCCTGACAGCAGAGCGCCTCAGACCTTTCGGCGGAGCCTGTCCTGAGCTTGTCGAATGGGCGACAGCTGCCTGGTATTTTCGTTCTTTGTCACATTGGGCGCAACCGCCACGAGTGATCGTGAACTCGCCGATGAACACGGTTGTTTCGACGCTCGCGATTCACATCAAGCCGTGGGCAGATGTTCCTCTCCAGTCCCTTCGATCGCGCTCAGGACATGCCCTTCAGCTCGGCTTGCGAACGGGCAAAGCGCTGGGCGGCCCATAGGTTGCATCCGCGGCGCTCAGCAAGATTAGCCGAAGTTGGACCTGCGGGCCTCCAGGTTCGAGTGGATGTCGAGCAGCACGGTCTTGCCGTCGGCGTTGAGCTGCTTGGCCTGCTCGAGGGCAGCGGCGACCTTCGACGGCTCCGTAACCGTGATGCCGACGGCGCCCATGCCCTCGGCGATCTTGGCGTAGTCGCCGCCCATCTGGGTCACGCCGAACAGCTCCCGAGCCGTCGGGTAGCCGCCAGGGTAGGTGGCCATGCCGCCGTTGTTCAGCACGATGGTGGTGATGGGCGCGCCGGCGCGGACGGAGGTCTCGATGTCCAGGCCCGACATGCCGAAGGCGCCGTCGCCCATGAAGTTCAGGCAGAACTTGTCGGGTTTCGCCAGCTTGGCGCCGATCATCAGCGGGATGCCGTAGCCGAGGTGAGTGGTCTTGCCCCAGCCGATGTAGCTGTGGGGGACCGTGGCGGTATAGAAGGGCATGATGGTGTCGCGCGGGGCGCCGGCATCATGAGTGACGATGCTATTCTCCCGGTCGAGGGTCTTATCGAGCTCGGCGATGATTCGGTAGGTGTTGATGGGCACCTCGTCCGAGGCCAATACGGACGTCCACTCGGACATCCACTCCTTTTTTATCT
>JADFIF010000170.1 GCA_022566795.1 Chloroflexota bacterium | reverse complement strand
AGGAGTTGTTGTAGACGTCGTAGGACAAAGCGGGAGCGTCCAGGACAGCGCAGACCCCTGCGGCGATGTCGGATACATATGTGAAGGACCGCTTCACGGTCCGGTCACCCACCTCGATGGGCTCGCCCCTGACGACGTTTCCCGTCCACTCCTTCAGCAGCGACTGGTTGGCCCGGTGGCCGGTAACCCGTTCCATTGGGCCGTACGGCCCGCCGAGGCGCACGCTGGCAGTCTGAAAGCCGTGCAGCTCCCCGTATCGGCGGGTCAGCAACTCGCTGGTATACTTGCCGATTGCGTAGAGGCTACGAGGGTTGGGCGGAGTTTCCTCGTGCAGCACCTCGTCGAGGCCGGGGTCGTCGCCGTACACCGAGCCGGAGCTGACGTAGATGAAGCGCTCCACCGATAGCTGGCGGGCCAGCTCCAGCAGGTTCGTCGTTCCCATCAGATTTATGTCAACGATGGACCGGCTCCGTCCCTTCTCGATCTCGGGGAGGATACCGGTGAAGACTGCTGCGTGCACGATCTTGTCGATACCCGCCGCCGCCCGCTCCACGTCTTCCGGGTCCAGTATGTCTCCCTGGACGAACGTCACTTTTGACATCCAGGGCTCAAGGTACCCTCTGACCAGCGCGCCGGGAGCGGCCAAGTCCAGGCAGATGACACTGTGGCCGCTTTGAGCCAGAGTCCTGACGATGTTGCTTCCGACGAAGCCGGTCCCGCCGGTAACCAGAGTCGCCATGTGACCTCCTATTGTCAAGCTACTTGGGTCTAGGTAATGCGCTGATGCGATCAATGCCGCGGAGCAGAGGTACAAAGCAAAGAAGAAGCTGCTGCTAGCCGTTCTTGACAGGCTGTGTGAGGCGAAGGAACTCCCCGGGGAATGCCCATTTTGCCCCGACCATACAATCTAGCAAAAGGAACCGCGGTGAGGGCGCCGGGTGTGGTCTCAGAGGTGGGCGAAACAAAGACCGCCCATATTAGGCGGCCTTTCTCAACCAAACGACGCTCCCCGTGTCAGCCAGGGAGTCCTGGTACGGATTTAACTGGTGGCGACCCCGACCGGATTCGAACCGGCGATCTCTGCCTTGACAGGGCAGTGTGTTAAACCGCTACACCACGGGGCCGCGATAACGTTGTCGGCGAGGGCCCAGCGGCGGAGCCGCGGGCCAGCGCATGGACGGGTTAGGTGGTCGACACGCCGGCCGCTTCGAGGGCGGCGTCAATCTTCGATGGGCTGTAGCCCACGATGCGCTCGTCGCCTATTACGGCGACGGGCGTCGTCCGGTAGCCCATATCCACCAGGGCTTTGAGTCCGTCCCTGTCTGTCGAGACGTTGTACTCTGTGAAGGCAACGCCCTTGCGTGAAAGGTACACTTTCACCATGTGGCATGGCCCTCAACCGTTGGATGTATATACCTGAATCTCTTTGTCCAAATCTCCCCTCGCCAATACTTTACGAGCTCGACGGCGCATCCCGCTTGGTCTGCCGCCGTCGCTTGACATTGTAGTCCCGTTTGCCGCCCGTGTTCTCGAACAGCCCTTTTCCGACGGGCACTGCCTCATCGATGGTCTGGACGATCTCCTCGCCTGACTGATACTTGCGAAGAAACTCTTCGCTCACGAAAAACATTCATATACAGAACCCGTCGCGCTCAATGTCTTCGTGGTGCCTCTCGCACGGGCATATTTTCTTGCGATCCTCGACCGGATCGCCACTCAGAGGCATTCAAGGGCAGTAGCGATACCCATACGCTTGCTCGTTTTCGCCAAGGCCTTCCTGTACGACGCGGACGACCTCAGGCTCCGGGAAAAACTCGTACGCCCCTCGTTCAACGTACCTTTCGGAGAACTTGATCGCACGGTCAAGGGCCTCTTTCTTGGTCAGGTCGCGCGGCATTGGACTCCTCGCGGGCTACAGGCCATTCGATGCCGGACCGAGACGCATAGCCCGGTGACTCTCGCATGTCATTTTGTCGAAGGCCTTGGCCTTCTGCTCAAGCGCCGTCACCAGCGATGGAAGCGCTTTCCGTACGTCCGCAGACGTCTTGGCCTTTTCAACCTCAATACTCAGGAGAGCGGCCGTCCCACAATCGCAGCGCCGCGCGAAGAAGACCTTGCGAAATCCCGGGTTGGCCGAGAGGTCCATCTTGAACCCTTCCAGCGGCGCCAGGACCAAATCGGACGGCAGCGCCGAGACGATGAGCTCGTGAAGCTGACGGTCGCTGGGTACTTCCGCCGCCGACTCTGGTTCAGGTTGGACAGGCGTCTTTTCTATTTCGTCCTCGCGGCGCCAGCCGTTGCGGCGCTCCCCAGGGTCCCATATATTCGATGTGTGGTGGGCGGTAATGGATTTGAACCAATGACCTCTGCGATGTCAACGCAGCGCTCTAGACCACTGAGCTAACCGCCCGCGACGAGGCTACGGGCCATCTTGACTACGAACCAAGTGTAGCAACTCGGTGAGGCAGAGGTCAAGGATGAACCGCAGGACCATAACGCCCCACGTTAGGCCTTACACAGCGCGCCTGACATCCGATTGCCGTGGTGTTCCCCGCGCACAACGTCGAGGCCGACGACTCTCCACCTGCCTACAGCGCGGGTGTTTCCTCCATCGCCTCCTCCAGCTCAAACGGAGGGGGAATCTCAGCATCTCCCCGGGTAGACAACGCCCCAGCGGCGTTGCGGTGGATCTCGTCGAGGCCCAACCGCTTGCGTCCTTCCTCGGATAGGTCGAATCGTGCGGGGATGAGCCTGCCGATGATTACGTTCTCCTTCAGGCCGCGCAAGGGATCGATGTCGCCGTTCACGGCCGCCTCGGTCAGGACCCGCGTGGTCTCCTGGAAGGATGCTGCCGCCAGGAAGCTGTCCATCTGGAGCGAGGCCCGGGTGATTCCGAGGAGCACTGGGCTGGCGGTGGCGGGCTCTCCACCCTCTGCCAAAATGCCCGAGTTGATCTCCTCATACCTTCGTCGGTCGACCAGCTCACCTGGCAGCAAACCTGTGTCCCCGGGGCCATCGATGCGAACTTTACGTAACATCTGGGCGATTATGACTTCGACGTGCTTGTCGTGGATTGGCACGCCCTGGGACCTGTAGACTCGCTGGACCTCTCGGATCAGGTATCGCTGAACGGCGTCCCTCCCTTGAATTCTCAGAATCTGTTGCGGACTCTTGGGTCCGGACGTGAGCGCCTGTCCGGCGATAACCTGGTCGCCGGACTTGACGGTTATGTGGGCCGCGGCCGGAATGATGTACTCGCGCTGCTCCTCGTCTGTCCAGCTTATGGTGACCGACTCGCCGTCAACGTGCGCTGTACCCGAGACCCGCGCCACGACCTCCGCCGACTGCAGCGGGGAGGCGCCCTCTTCCGGCGCCTCCTCCGGCTCGGCCAGCTGAGTGCCGATGCTGACGAGGTCTTTGTCCTTGACCAGAAGCTTGTGCCCTGCGGGCACCGGGTACTCGTCGCTGAACTCCTCGGTGTTTGCTACGCGAATGCTTCGGCCGTCGGGCAGGTCGGAGACGTCGACGGTCCCGTCGATCTCAGACAGCACCGCCTCTCCCTTGGGAGTTCTCGCCTCGAACAGCTCCTCGACGCGGGGCAACCCGCTGGTGATGTCGGATCCGGCGATACCGCCCGTGTGGAACGTGCGCATCGTCAGCTGCGTCCCCGGCTCGCCGATGCTCTGGGCGGCGATGATGCCGACGGCCTCGCCAAGCATGGCCGGCCTCATGGTGGCCAGCGAGATGCCGTAGCAGAGGTGACACACACCTCTTCGAGATTCGCACGTCAGCGGCGATCGCACCATGACGGCGGTGACCTTGGCGTCGAGAAGCCGACCGATGGAATCGTCGTTCAGCTCCTCGTTCCTGTCCATGAGGATCTCGCCTGTGGTGGGATCGGGGACAGGCAATGCAGTGTACCGGCTCTTCAGACGCATCGAGAGGGACGTCAGTAACGTCGCGCTGTCTTCATCATCCTGAATCCAGACGCCACCGACCGTCTCGCAGTCGTCCGAGAGGATGATGATCTCCTGAGCCACGTCGATGAGGCGGCGGGTCAGGTAGCCGCTGTCCGCGGTCCGCAGCGCAGTGTCCGCGAGGCCTTTGCGCGCTCCGTGGGTGGAGATGAAATACTCGAGTACGCTTAGTCCCTCTCGGAAGTTCGACTTGATGGGCCGGTCGATGACCCGGCCCTTGGGGTCGGACATGAGCCCCCGCATTCCGACCATCTGCTTGATCTGCGCGATGTTACCCTTTGCCCCCGATGTCGCCATTAGGTAGATGCCGACATAGTTGTGCAGGTTGGACTCGATGACTCCGGTGAGCTCGTCATTCGCATCGGTCCACACCTGGACGGTGTTGGAGTAACGCTCGTCTTCGGTAATAAGGCCGTCGAGATACTGTTGCTCCAAGAGGCTTACTTTGCCTTCGGCCGCATG
>JADFIF010000169.1 GCA_022566795.1 Chloroflexota bacterium | reverse complement strand
GGCACCGAGATCAACCTTCGAGATATCCCCTTCGATGACGCCAAGACCTTCGCTCTTCTGTCCAGGGGCGAGACGGTAGGCGTCTTCCAGATGGAGGGCTCGGGTATGACCCGCTACATCAAAGAGCTGCAACCCTCTTCCCTGGGAGATGTCGCCGCAATGATCGCGCTATACAGGCCAGGGCCGATGGAGCACATCGGCGCGTTCATCGACGCGAAGCACGGCCGGTCGAGGGCGAAGTACCCGCATCCTGACCTGACGGAGATCTTGGAGGAGACCTACGGGGTTATCGTCTACCAGGACCAGGTCTTGCACATCGCAAGAACGTTCGCCGGATACTCGCTCGGCCAGGCCGATGTCGTGCGGAAGGCCATGGGCAAGAAGATTCCAGAGATAATGGCGCAGGAGCGAGAGGGTTTCATCAGAGGCGCGGTGGCGAAAGGGTACACTCGAGACGTCGCGGATGAGATATTTGCCCTCATAGAGCCCTTCGCCGGGTACGCCTTCAACAAGGCCCATAGCGTGAGCTATGGGGTCATCTCCTACTGGACGGCATACCTCAAGGCCAACCATACGACGGAGTACATGACGGCCCTGCTCAACTCCTACATAGGCAGCACCGAGCGGGTCGCCGGCGCTGTGCTGGAGTGCAGGCGGCTGAAGATACCTGTGCTTGGACCGGACATCAACCGAGGCCATGCGGAGTTCTCAATCGAGGCTACGGCTGAGGGGACGGAGGCCATCCGATTCGGCATGGCCGCGGTCAAGAACGTGAGCGCGGCCGCCGTCGAACAGGTCCTGGAAGCTCGGGAACGCGAAGGACCCTTCGAGTCCATCGAGCACATGTGCCGCGCCGCCGACATGAGCGGGCTCAAGCGGCTGCCGCTTGAGAGCCTGATCAAGGCCGGAGCGTTCGACGCCTTCGGGGATAGAGGCGCGCTTCTGGAGGTGGTGGAGCGAATCCTGGGTCTGGCCCAGAGCGAGGCAAATCTAAGGAATTCCGACCAGTCCTCCATGTTCGAGCTCCTGGGAGAGTCGATGTCTACGCCGCTCGTCACCATCGTTCTGCCCGATGTCGTGACGCCCGCGCAGGAGAAGGAGGCGTGGGAGAGAGAGCTTCTCGGCATGTCGCTGTCGGGCGCCCAGCTGCTGATGAAGGCGATCAATGCCGAGGGGTCCGAGTCCATCGTATTTCGCAGTCAGATCGAGCCTGAGATGGCGAACAAGAAGGTCGCGCTCGTCGGACAGGTTTCTTCAGCCTCTCAGCGACAGACGCGCGACAACAAGCCTTTTATCATCGCCACCGTGAATCTGATGGACGGACCCATCGACGTCTTCGTCTGGCAAGAGCTGCTCGAAGAGACGAGAGGCCTCTGGCAGGAAGGCACGCTGGTAACGGTGGTAGGTACGGTTCGTGTAAGGGATGATCAGATCAGCATCAACTGCTCAGCGGCGGCCCAGTACTCTCCCCAGGAGGAAGCCACCGGGGGCGAGGACGAAGCTCCCGAGGCCGTTGAGGCGAACGTGGCAGTCGTCGGCTCCGACGCGGGGGGCCCTCCAGAGCTCCATGCCGCGGCCGCCCTGCCCACTGGGCCTATGCCCCGGTCCAAGGGCGTCGCCACGAACGGGGCATTAGCGCCGCGGGCCGACGATGCGCCGCGGAGCATGAGGCGCCTGAATCTCCGCATCAGGGAGACAGGTCAAGTGGAGGCGGACCAGATCCTGCTGGACGACGTCAAGAGAATACTGTTGGAGTTTAGGGGCGATGACGAGGTCAGCCTGGAAATCGCGACCGACGGCCGCATCGTTACCCTCGAGTGGCCCCCGGTCCAGGTGGACGCATGCGCCGAGCTGGAGCAGCGCCTCAACGACGTGCTGGGCGAGGCTGGGCGTATCTCGGTCGAGACGCCTGAGTAGCGGTCCAGCGCCCGTTCGCCAGAGCTCGACCGTGTGCGGAGGTACGAGCGCGCTACTGCGGACGCGACTCTAGGTCCAGGAGCCGCTGCTTTAGCCCCAGCTGGGAAGATCCCTTTCCGAACCCCCGGAGGCTCCCGTCGCTGGCCACGACCCGATGACACGGCACAATGATGGGCAGGCGGTTTCTGGCCATCGATTGACCCGCGGCGCGCGGGGCTTGAGGCTTTCCTGCCTGGGCGGCGAGCCACTTGTAGCTGCGCGTCTCTCCTGACGGAATACGCCTGCATGCCTCCCATGCTGCCCTCATGAACGGTGAGGCATCTTCTACGTCGATGGTCTCTTCGTCGAAAGTTACCTCCTCGCTCTCGAAGTAGCGCGTGAGCCTCGTCTTGAGGCCGTGGAAGCGCTGTGGCGAGGGAGTCGCGTCTTCGACCTCAGGGCCGAGCATCGGAATGCACACGTCGGGCGACGGTTGGGGCAGCGTCGTTCGTCTCAGTCCGCGGTCCGATGCCACGACACCCATCCACCCCATGGGAGTCTCGAAAACGTCGTAGGCCATTCTCATTGTTGTCCTCCCAGGCCCAGCCTCGCGAACCTGCTCAGCGCCCGCCCGACCAGGGGACCTCGCATGGTTGACCAAGCCTTGTTTAGCTCGTCTTCGTCGTGATCATCGGCCCGGGGGCCACCGTAGCGGCCAGAGGCGAAGCTTCGCGCGATGTGGTCGGCGGAAAGCGCAGTTGAAGGGATGGCCGCGCCTATCGCCATCGCGTAGTCGAACGGGGTTTCGTGAGGACGCCGGCCGATGCCGGCAAGCGTACCCATCCGGCTCATCTTCGTGTAGGCACGCTCAACGGGCGTCGCGTGAGCCAGCCCTCGGGTCCACAGAAATTGGAGGAGCAGCCACAACCCGGCGATGGCGCCGAGGATGATTCCTATCGGAATTATGAAGCTGGTTGAATCGCTTCTTATGCCGATTGAAGTAAGGGGGCCCCTCAGGCCGGTACCCAAGGGCCCTTCGGGGTCCTCGTCCAACGGGTCCTCATCGAAAGGTTCGTCGAACGTCCGCGCCGGCAAGAGGTCAGACCCGGGCCCGGAAAGTATGCGCCGTTCGTGGGTTGGCCACTCGGGAGTGGGCTCGAAATCTATCCAGCCGTAGTCGGGGAAATACACCTGCGCCCAGCCGTGGCTATCGGAGTCTCTGATCACGCGACGCCCTAGCTCGGCGTCATACTCGCCGGGCCCGTAACCGGCGGCCATCCGGCTCGGCACTCCGGCAGCCCGCAACAGGACTACCATGGAGGAGGCGAAGTAGTCGCTGTAGCCCTTCTGGGTGTTGAACAAGAAGTGGTCTACGCCGTCGGCGCCTGCGGGTGGGGCCTCGATATCCTGCGAGTAGGTGAACGTGGAGCTTCGCAAGTGCCCTTGGATGGCCGTGGCTCTGTCCAGTGCGGTATCGGCACGCTCGGTCAGCTGTGCCGCCAGTTGGGACACGCGCTCGGGCAGGGTCGGAGGCAACTGCAGGTAGTGGTCGGTGATGAAGCGAGGGTACTCAGAGCTCGCCTGTCTCAGATCGTCGTCTGACGCGATCGACACGAAGGAAACGATCGAATAGGCTTCGTTTTCACTCAGCCGCCCTTCCAGGTTCCACGCGACAATCTCCGGAAAAATGGGGTCCTTCCTCGTCAGCGTGACGATTTCCACAGCCGCTTGCTCGGCCCCACCCAACGTGTACTCGACCAGCGCGAGGTCCTCGGAAACGATGCGGGAGATGAAAGATTCGACCTGCGACGAGTCGGCCTTTGGCACTTCCGTCCGGAGGGTGGCGGCGACACTCCGAACATCCTCTGGAAGGATGGCGTCGGACATCGGGTCCCGCAGATCAATCCGGAACTCTTTGGGCGCCAGCGTGTGAACGACCGCGTTCCGGCTCACCCAGTCCAGGCTCCCCCCAGCAAAAAGCTGGCTGGTGTCGAACCCCAGCTGGAGCGTCTGGTCCACCGAAATGCGCTTGAGCGAGTCGGTTCTGGGTGGCTGGATGGTGTCGGGCCCGACCTTGACCGGCGTGGACTTGCCAGCTATCCAGCCCAGGGGCGTGTATTCGCTGTAGGTCTGAGACAGCCAGTAGGATGGGTAGTCGGTGTCCGCCCAGAGAACCGCCTCGCCTCCGAAGGATATCTTGCCCAGGAATGGGAGAGTTAGACCAAAGAACCTGCCGCTTACGTCCTTCCGCGACGGGATGGCGCCGAAGAGGCGTCCGAACTCGTTCTCGAGGTTTGCCACCGGGGTCCGTCCGGCACGCCAGATCTCCGCAACGGTCTTTGAGACTACTACCTTCATCGGCAAAAAGGCGGCGAGCATGACGACCACGACTCCAAACCAGACGGCCGCGTGGAGCGTCATCCATCCAGTCAACTGGCTGAAGCCCATGCTCGAGGCCCGCCACTCCTCTTGCTTCTGGACGATGCTCATACGAACAATCAGCAGCATGGCGAGAAAAATGAACAGGAAAAACCGAGAGGCAAA
>JADFIF010000065.1 GCA_022566795.1 Chloroflexota bacterium | reverse complement strand
GGAGTATTCCGCTATAGCCTGTCAGGGGTATTCCAGAATGACTCCTTCAGTCTGGACGTCGAAAATTCTCACGCCGAGGGCATCACCACCGACGGTAACAGCTTGTGGGTGGTGGACAAGGATGTAGACAAGGTCTTCCGGTACAGCCTAGGGGGCAGCCTGGTTGACTCTTTCGGCGTAGCGCCCGCGACGCATCCCGAGGGCATCACAACCGATGGGGCTTCTATCTGGGTGGTGGACAAAGACACAGACAAGATATACAGGTTCGGTATGGCAGGGACGCTACTCGGCTCATTCGGGCTCGAATTGCCGGGCAACGGGAAAGCCGGTGGGCTCAGCACGCCGTTTTTGATCGTCCTCCCAACACCGACGCCCACGCCCACCGTGACCGCCACGCCGACACCGACGCCGACAGGCACGCTGACCCCGACCGCCACGCCGACGCCGACGCCGACAGGCACGCTGACCCCGACCGCCACGCCGACGCCGACGCCGACAGGCACGCTGACCCCGACCGCCACACCGACGCCGACAGGCACGCTGACGCCAACGCCGACGCCGACAGGCACGCTGACCCCGACCGCCACGCCTACCGTGACCGTGACGCCGACGCCGACCGCCCCACCTCAAGGAGGCTCAGCCACACTCACGCCAACGCCGACGTCCACGCCGACGCCGACGCCAACAAGAAGGCCCGCGTCTGGACCGACCAGGACGCCGACACGCACGCCGACATCGACCGCGACGCAGCCGCCCACGCCGACCCAAACGCCTTTGAGCCAAGGGACAGGGGTAGGCCCAGGGCAGACGCCCTTGCCTGAAACGGGGGCAAAGGCTACGTTTACGCCTGTCTTCTTGCCCCCGCCGAGCGCTACAGCAACTCTGCTCCCGACGGCGACTCCGACCCTTTCCCCGACGCCTGCCCTGGACGAGACGCCCACGAGCGTGCCCACGCCCGAGCAGACGGCTACGCCGATTGCGGCTCCAACGTTGTTGGCGTCGTTCCCGCGCGCCGAACCGACGCCTGTCGCCAGCCCTGTGTTGGCCTTTCCGCCTCCGACCACCGGCCCACCCGTCATACCCGGCCCTCAGGCAGGCGCGGTATCCAGCCAGACGGGCGTCACTCTACTGGACGCGCTCATCCCAGTCTCCGGCGGCCTCATCGTGAGCTCGGACTCGTCGGTGCTCCTGAGATTCCCGCCGAATTCCGTCCCTACGACATCCGTCCTTCGGGTGACCCGACTCGATGCAGCCTCCGACGCGATTCCGAGCCCCCCTGCTGGAACGCGCGCCGGAGAAACCCTGTTGAGCATCAGCCTCACCACGGTCGACGGCCGTCCCGTCCCGGTGCTTCTGCGGGATGTCGAGCTGTGCGTTCGGTACACTCGCGGCGATCTCGACGCGGGAGAAGGAGAGGCCTCTAGGCTGCAGCTTGGGAGATTCGACGAGGAAAGCTCTCGATGGGAGGTGCCTCGCGCCGAGCACGACGTCAACGTCGGCACTATTTGCGCGACGACCCAACGCCTGAGCATCTGGTCATTCTTCGCTGAGGTCCGGGTAGGTGCAGGGTCGGCATTCGCGTGGTGGTGGTTGCTGATAGGCGCCGCGGTCAGCATCATCGTCGCCGCGGTAGTAGCGCGACTCGTACGTCGTCGGAAGCCTGTGGCGGCTCGATGGCGACAGGTGCTCCGTGATGAGACCGGGTCTGCCCTGGCCAGGCTGAGCCGGCAAGTTCGAGGGGCCCCCGACCCAGAGGTCGACTACGGGGACCGGGCCGTCTCCGCCATTCGGGGCGTGCAGCAAGACATCATGAGGACGGCCGCACGAATCGAGAGCGAGCCGAGCGGACACGGACCCGGTCGGTCGCAGATCCCGTCGGCCCTGGATGCGTCCCTCGATGCCATACGCGCGTCGACGCTTGCGGACAGACCGCCGCTGCTAAGCCAGATCGTGTCGACCGCCACCGAGGGCGAGCGGGTTTTCTCCCAGGAGATCGATCGAGCGCTTGCCGACGCCCCGACGGCGGTCGTAGCCGACCTGCTGGACACTGTGCAGGCCTTCCGGCTAAGCCGGTACGTGGCCGCCCGGGCGCTCGAGGACCCCTCATCGCTGTTCGAGGCCCCATCAATGGTCGCTCCAGGCGCCGGGGCCATCGAGCCGCTCAGACTTGAGGGCGAAATATCCGCACTGCGTGGAAGAGCCTGTTCCATCGGGGGCGTCTCCGTGATACTACCGGCAGACCCCGAGCTGCTGAGCGAGCTGTCCCCGAACATGCTGGTCTCAGTCGAGGGGAGGCTCGGGCCTCAGGCGACGCTCTTCGCGACATGGGTACACCTCGACAGCGGTCCGAAGTAGCAAACGGGCGAGGGACGGAAGGTCACGGTGACCGAGGATGGCTCCACAGGCATCCAACTTATGGATTGCCAGGTCATGGTTTGAAGGTAGCCCCACGAATTGGTAAGCTATGGGTGCCGATTCAAGTAGCTAACGCACATCTAGACGAGCGGTGGTGCACGATGCAGGACGTATTTCGAGAGGCTGTCAACCTGCTGGGCCGGGGCGACCAGGTCGTAGTTGCGACGGTGGTCCGGACCAAAGGGTCAACTCCCCAGAAGCCCGGGGCCAAGCTGTTGGTTCGCAAGGACGGTAGCGGAGTGGGAACTCTGGGCGGCGGCTGCGTCGAGGGGGACATCTGGTTCGCGGCCAAACAGCTCATGCGGCGCGGCGGCAGCGCCGAGCATCGGGAGTACCAGCTCAACGAGGACCTGGCGGCGCAGGACGGTCTGGTGTGCGGCGGGACCATGTACTTCCTGATCGACCCGGTCTACCAGCCGGACAGCTACCTGTCGTACGCCAAAGAGATCGACGCCGCGTACCGAGGCGAGGGCTCCGTGGCCATGGCGAGCCTTATAGAGCCCGGTAACGCCAGCGAGACACCGCTGGGCGCCAAGCTCTTTATCCGCGAGAACGGAACGACCGAGGGCTCGCTGGGCGACCCGGACCTGGACCGAGAAGCGGTTGGCAAGGCCAAGGAGCTGATGATCCACGGCAGGACCGAGTACGTCGTCGCCGACGCCGGCGCCGAGTACTTCATCGAGGCTTACACCTCGCCGCCACAGCTCGTCATATGCGGTGGGGGCCACGTCTCCAAGGCTATCGCGCCGCTGGCGAAGCCCCTCGGCTTCCGGCTGTTCATCACCGACGACCGGGAGGAGTTCGCCAACGCGGAGCGGTTCCCGGAGGCGGAGATGGTAGTGGCGCTGACGCCCGAGAAGGCGCTGGCGGAGCTCCCCATCAACCCGAACACCTTCATCGTCATCGCCACCCGCGGCCACAAGTACGATCACGTCGCCTTGGAGGCGGCCGCGGCGACCCCCGCCAAGTACGTCGGCCTGATGGGCAGCAGACGTAAGACGATCCTCATCTACGAGGAGCTTGCCCGCTCCGGCCTGCCGGTGGAGCGCATCAAAGAGATCCGCTCGCCTATCGGCCTCGACATCCGGGCACGGACGCCAGAGGAGATCGCCGTCAGCATCATGTCCGAAATCCTCATGTTCAGGCTTGGCGGCACCGGCGGGCCCATGACCCTCGAGGAGCACCGGATCGACCGAATTGTCGAGAAGGTCCAGGCGGAGAGATCGGTGGCGGTCGCCGACTAGCCGATGGCCGGCGTCTGGGCGGTCCTTACGGCGGCGGGCGAGTCCACCCGCATGGGACGCCCAAAGCCCTTGCTGCCTTGGTGTGGCGCCACGCTCGTCGAATGTCAGGTAAGTGCCCTCGCCGACGCTGGCGCCGCCCACGTGGTGGTGGTGGTCGGCCACGAAGCCGACGCCGTTATCCCCTACCTTGCCCATCCGAAGGCCAGCTACGTCGTGAATACTGACTTTCTGAGGGGAAAGGCCACGTCCGTGAAGGCCGGTGTGAGGGCGGTCAGCGAAGGTGCGGGCGCGATCCTGTTGCTGGCGGTGGACCAACCCCGTCCCGCGACGGTCATCTCGCGGGTGATCGAGGCTCATCTGGAGGCCGGGGCCCTGATCACGTCCCCCAGGTTCGAGGGACGCGGCGGGCACCCTCTGATCTTTGCGGCGTCGCTGCGAGCCGAGCTGGAGGCCATCTCCGAGGAGACCGAAGGCATCCGCCAGGTCTTCAAAGCCCATCGGCACGAGGTCAACGAGGTGCCCATCGACGACCCGGTCATCCGGCTGGACCTCAATACGCCCGAGGACTACGAACGGGCGAAGCGGCTGTACGGCTCGTCATCTCCCCTGGCGGGGGGAGCTAAAGAGGGGACGTAAGGCATCTGCTCACCCCGTCGATAGCCTCATCCCGATTCGTTCACATCTGCCGGGTGGGTGGCTGGTGCCGCCAACCGCCCGTGCCTCGGCCCTAACCCCTGAGAGGGGGAAGGGACTTGCACTCCCTCGGCTGAAAGAGTGAGGCCAAACCCTAGGCGCCCCAATCCTCCAGCGCCTGCGCCAAACGGCCCTGAGTCTCCTCGTGCTGCTCGGCGAGGCGTGTGATCTCGGCGACGTCCTGACGCTCCGAGGCCTCTCCCAACGCGCGCTCGATCTCCGCGAGGCGGGTCTCCAGGTCCGAGATAAGCTGCTCGAAGTCTGGAGCCTCCTTTCGTGGCGGCGGCTTGGCTGCCCGCGTCGAGGGGCGTCCCTTTGCCGTACGCCTCGACGATTTGACGGGCCTTTGTTGCTGGATTTCGCTGGGTCTGGTGCTCTCGATCCACTCGTCGAACCGCCCCGGGAAGAGACGGGCCTCACCCTCGGCGACGACCCATAGCTGCCCCGCCAGCAAGGAGATCAGGTGCCTGTCGTGGGAGACGAGGAGCAACGTGCCATCGTAGGCGAGCAGCGTCTGCTCGAGCGCTTCGCGGCTGGGGATATCCAGATGGGTCGTGGGCTCGTCGAGCACCAGCACGTTGGGATGGGTGATCAGGAGCCGGGCCAGCGCCAGGCGCGTGCGCTGGCCGCCGCTCAGCGACTCGACCGACTGGTACACGTCGTCCCCGTGGAAGAGGAACCTTGCCAGGTACGACCTCGCGTCCTCGACGCGGAGGTTGCGAATGTCCAGCAGGGCTTCCAGCACTGTGGACTCGGCGGGAAGATCGTCGTCTCCCTGGCGATGGTAGCCGATATCGACGTTATGACCGAGGTTGACCGATCCGGCGAGAGTCGGTATTCGGCCCAGGAGCGTCTCGATCAGCGTGGTCTTGCCGACGCCGTTCGCGCCCACGATGGCGGTCCGCGACCCGCGCTCGAGCTTCACGTCAGGAACCGACAAGACCTGCACCTGCCGGCCGCCGTCGACGAATCCCACCCTGAGGTTGTGGGTGCTGACGACGACCTGTCCGGTCCTGCTGGCCATGGTGTTGCCGAGACTTATGGACTTATCTGCCTGAGGCGCCTCGATCCGTTCGAGTCTCGCCAGGCGGGTCTCGCGTCCTCGCGCCTCCCTCGATCGCTGGCCGGCCTTGTAGCGGCTGATGAAGGACTCTTCCCTGGCGATGTGCTCCTGCTGCCGCTCGTACTCGCGGCGCTGCCGCTCGGTCCGCTCGGCCAGCTGGGTCCGGTAGCGCGAGTAGTTCCCGCGAAAGGCTCTTAGCCTTCCCCGGTCGAGCTCCCAGATATGGTCCGCCACCTGGTCCAGGAAGTACCTGTCGTGGGACACGGCTATGAACGCGTATCGTATCCGGCGAAGAAAGCCCTCCAGCCACGCCAGTCCGTCGAAGTCCAAGTAGTTGGTAGGCTCATCCAAGACCAAGAGGTCGGGGTCCGAAAGCAGCGCCCTGGCGAGGGCGGCTCGAGTTCTCTCCCCGCCGCTGACCGCGTTCGCCGGCGTGTTCAGGGTATCGAGTGGCAGCCCGACTCCGCTGACCACCCTCTCCATGCGGCTCTCGTAGTCGTACCCACCGAGAGCTTCGTACTGTTGGAGGGCCGTGGCGTAACGGCGCTCAGCCTCACGGCGCTGGCGTCCCTCCAATCGCTGGATGTCGAGGGCGGCCGAAGCCATCTCGTCTTCGGTACGGCGCAGTCCCTCGAAGGCGGCCATGATCTCATCGCGTAGAGTGCCCTGAGCGGTTCCCTGGGGCACCTGGGGCACGTAGCCTATGCGAAGACCGCTTGCCGGCGATACGGTGCCGCTGTCGGCCTGTAGCTCGCCGACGAGCACCCTCAGCAACGACGTCTTTCCGCCGCCGTTGGGCCCTACCATGCCGATGCGGGCATGCTCCACCACCTCGGCGTCCAGTCCGGAGAAGACCTCCAGCTCGCCATACGCAAGGCCAAGCCCAGAGGCCGTTATCAGAGCCATGTGTGGGCCTTCGGCAATCAGCCTGCGGCCCTCGGCCGCGGCTCAGCGCCATCGGCTGAAAGCAGAAGGCTCAAGTTAACCGTCGGCCGGCACGGCGACAGGTTGGGAGGCAATCGGCGCCCCGGCGGCGGCGACCAAGTGGCTGTTCATCCAGCCCAGCAGCCGCGCCAGGTACTCCTCACGCATCCGAGGGTGGCCGCTGCGAACGAACGGGTGCGAGCAACCCGGGAACCGCACGAGCTCGACCTCTTTGCCCAGCCGCTTCAGCGTCACGAAGTACTGCTCGCTCTGCTCGATGGGGCAGCGGACGTCCGCCTCGCCGTGCATTAGCAGCACCGGGGTCTCGACGTTCGGCGCGTAGGTGAGGGGCGAGCGCTCGAGGTACACCTCCACGGCATCCTTGCGAATCCCACCCCACTGTACCTCGCCGAAGCTTACTCCGATGTCGGAGGTCCCTGCCATGCTGGACAGGTTGATGCAGGGCGCCCCGACCACCGCGGCCCGGAACCGCGTGTCGTGGCCGATGATCCAGCTACTCATGAAGCCACCGTAGCTGTACCCTGTGATGCCCAGACGCGCGGAGTCGATATATGGCCGCGAAACGACCTCGTCGACGGCCGCCATGATGTCCAGATAGTCTTCGCCTCCCCAGTCCCGCAGGACGGCGGTGAGGAAGTCGACCCCGTACGACGAGGACCCCCGCGGGTTGACCGCCAGAACGACGTAGCCGTTGGTTGCCAGTATCTGCTGCATCGGGTTGAAGGCGTCGTAGAAGACGCCGTGGGGGCCGCCGTGGATATCCAGCACCATCGGGTATTTTTGGCCCGAGTCGAAATCGGGAGGCAGGAACAGCCGAGACTCGATGTCGAAGCCCGCTCGTGAAGCCGAAAACTTTTCCAGCCGGGCCGTGGGATGCGCGCTGAAGTACCCATCGTTGTAGGCTGTCAGCCGTGAATCTGTGCTTTGCTCGAGGTCTGCTATCCGAATGTCCCCCGACGACTCGGGCGACACGACTACCAGGGCGGCCTTTCGCGCATCGACCGTAAAGCTCGCCGTTGCGAACTGCGCCCCACCCCCGAACAGCCTTCGCAGGCGGCCGCCGGACACTGCCACGTCGTAGACGTAGGACTGCCCTTCGAGCTCGGCCAGGAATACGATGCGGCCGTCCCCGGTCCAACGCAGCTCCGGCGGAGGAATGATCGGCGGGTAGCCCGCCGTGGGCTTTACCGTTCCATCGGTTAGCCGATGCGGCGGCTGTCCGGGTTGAATCAGGAAGATGCGGCCCTGCCACGCGGCGCCGACCTCGCTCTCGTCCGAGCCAACAACGGCGAGCCGGCCTCCGTCTGGAGACCACGTCAGGGCCGCGACGCTGGTCAGGCCGTCCGACCACAGTGCGTGCTCGCCGCCCTCGGCCGGAATCACGTACGCCTCGCTTCTGGAGGTAAAGTCTCGGTCCTCGCCGCGGTCGGATATGAACGCGATCTTGGTCCCGTCGGGCGACCAGGCGGGGGACCTGTCTTCTCCTTCGCCCGTCGTAAGCTGGCGCGCCTCGCCGCCATCGGCGTCGACGACGAAGATATGCCGAAAGGCGTCACCCCGCCAGCCGATGGTGTCGGCCCGGTACCGCACACGCCGCGCTACTTTGACGCGGGGATCGAGCTTGGCATCGTGATCGTCTGGGAGCCGGTCGGGGTCCACGTCCGACACGAACGCCAGCGCCTGCGAGTCGGGCGCCCAGGCGAGCTCCGTGACCCCACCGGCGATCGACGTCAGCTGCTTTGCCTCGCCTCCCGACATCCCTATGACCCAGACCTGCCTGCGTCCTTTGGAGTCATCGCGGATGAAGGCAATGCGCTTGCCGTCGGGCGAGAAACTCGGCCTGGCGTCCGACTGGCCGCCGGTGAATGGGTCGGGCTCGCCTTCGGGCAACGCCGCCATCATGATCTGCGAGTGGGTCGTCATCGACTCCTTGTCGATCTTGGAGCGCGCAAAGGCGACGCGCGTGCCATCCGGAGACAGGGTCGGGTCGGAGACGGCGGTCAGCTCGTAGACGAGCTCCGGGCCAATTGGTTGCGGCATGTGCTGTGTGCTCCTCCTAGTTCCTGTGCTCTTATTTTGCCACTAATCTCCGCCCCTCGTCGAGAGACGCTACGAAAGCGGGCGTCCCCGCTACTCTCTGCCCTTCAGGTATGTGCCGTCCGGGTCGACCTCGTCGCGCAGTATGCGTAGCTCGGCCCGCGTGGGCGGGTCCACCGTGACCACCTCCGGCGCGACCAGCGGCTCGAACAGCGTGTTCTCGCGGACCTGGTCCAGGGACACGCCGGGCATGAGCTTGTCGACGCGCAGCCGGCCCTTAGACTTGTCGATGGACATGACGGTCAGGTCCGTGATGACCGAGATGTCGGGGTAGGGCTGGGGAAGGCCAGCGTTCTTGCGGCCTTGGGGCCCGTCGATGTAACCGGGGCTGGTGATGAAGTCACAGCGCTCCGGGAACCGGCGCTTTTCGTGCCGGGTGATGATAAGAATCTTCTTGGCGTGCGACGCCAGGTCGTTGGCGCCTCCACTGCCCGGGAACCTCACCTTTGGCCTGTCGTAGTCCCCTATTACCGTCGAGTTCACGTTGGCGAACTGGTCGATCTGCGCGCCGCCCAGGAACGCAACGTCCGCCAGGCCCCGCTGGAGCACGCCGCCCAGGGCGTCCAGAAGCGAGCCGAACCGCACGGCCCTGTACATGACCCTCGGGTCCGAAACGGAGGTGGGAGTCGGGATTACCTCGGGCGCCACCGGCCCGGTCTCGACGACGTAGCACATGTTCGGCGCGTGACTCTTCAGAGCGAACAGGCTGGCAACCATGGGCAGGCCCGTCCCAACCATGACGATGTTCCCATCCTCGATGTGACGAGACGCCTCCACCACCATCAGCTCGTCCAGTGCGTATTCGGTCATTTTCACCCGTCAGTCACAGCGCCATCGATTGGGCTGAGCGATTCTCTTTTTCACCCGTCAGTCTGAGCGCCATCGGTTCGGCGGAACAAGTCTCTGTGCCACGCGGGTTCCGCGCCGGGGCCTACAGCAATCGATGCATCGACCGCCGTAGCTCGTCGAGCCTCTCGGTGCTGGTGACTTTCTCCAGATGGTCCGCGAAGGTCTCGCAGCCGTATATCGACTCCTGCAGATACTCCTCGTACGCTTCGCCACCGGAACGGGCGACGGCCTGGTAGCGACTGAGATGGTCCGCGTCATGCTCGTAGTACCTGTAGGTCGAGGTCGGGTAGGCTCCCCACGGCTGCTCCACGACCGCGTCGACGAAGATGTAAGGGACCGTGGTGCGGTCGGGATTGCGCCTAACCTCGTCGGAGCTAACGATCTCCTCGCAGCTCACGATGACGGACTTCGACGCCTTGATCATCTCCGGCTCATGAGTGGTAAACCCCTCTATGATCACGTTGCCCATCTCATCGGCCTTCTGGACGTGGACGATCGAGACGTCGGGCGTGCACGCCGGTAGCAGGACGACAGGCTCTCCGGGGTTCCAGGGGTTGTCGAGCATCTCGAAGGGTTTGACGCCGTCGAAGGATTTCTTGTTGAGCAGATCGCTCCCCAGCATGCTCTTGGTGGGCATGAAAGGCAGCCCCAGCGAGCCCGCCAGAAACCTTGACGCCATCGCCAGGTGGCTGTAGTCGTCGACCTCCAGGCGGCCCTGCTCCGCGGCCTCGCGCCACCGAAAGGCGGTGCCAAAGCGCTCCAGATTTCCGGTGCCGCACTCCGTTCTCTTGACGAGCCCCGCGCCCACCATGATGTCCGTCGACAGGGCGAGGTTGCAGCCGACCAGCGTGAGGTCTTTCTTGCCCTGCCGAACGATCTCGTGAGCCAGCGCCATGCTGCACCGACCGATGCTTTGGCCGCCCATGCCGACGGTGGCCCCATCGAAAACGAGGCTTTCGACAGCCTCCTTGGCTGTCATGATCTTGCCGCCAATCGGCTTACCCAATGCTCACTCCTGGAGTCTCGGTCCGGCTGCCGCCAGAGCCAGCTCCGCGCCATTCGCTTCGCTGCCGGCCTGCCGCTCAGCCGACGTTCGCCGGTCATCCCGCGTGTGACCGGCTACAGTGTAAAGAGGGTACCATCCATCGTCAACGTCCTTGTATCGCGCTCTACGTGGTGTTAGACTCGGAAAGTCTCACCTGGGCGGCGGAAGGTTGACGTTGCTTCGAAAAGAGTCACGTGGGGGCATCTTCTACGGCTGGTACGTCCTGGCCGCGAGCTTTTTCACCCTCTTCCTCGCCACCGGCTCCAGGAACGGCTTTGGGGTGTTCATCATCCCCATGACCGACGAGCTCGGGTGGAGCCGCAGCGCCATCTCCTCTGCCATTGCGATAGGCTGGTTCATCAACGGCGTCAGCCAGCCCTTCATCGGCCGGATATACGACCGCTACGGCGGCCGGATGGTCATCTCCGTAAGCCTCCTGATTCTCGGCTCCTGCACGGTCCTCCTCAGTCAGGTCAACAGCCTCTGGTCCCTCATCCTCATCTACGGCTTCTTCATGTCCATCGCCGGGGGCGGAGCGTCGCTCGTCACGATTCACGCCGTGCTGGCCAAGTGGTTCTATCGCAAGCGCGGTATGGCGCTCAGCATAGGGACCGCGGGCGCCTCAGCCGGCTCGATGGTCCTGGCCCCTTTTGCCACGTATCTGATTCTGCTGGCGGGGTGGCGGATGACATGGGGGGTCCTGGGGATTTTGATACTGGCCCTGGGTGTCCCCCTGGCCCTGTTGCTGATCAGGAACGACCCTGCCGACGTTGGAGAGACACCCGACGGCGAGCGAGCGCCCACTGCCACCGAAGGGGACGGCCGGGCCAGCGCCACCGCTGAAAGGCGCGGACCGCTCGAGGTCGACAACTGGCGCGACTCCTACAAGTCACCTCCCATATGGCAGCTGAGCGGCGCCTACTTCGTGTGCGGCATGACAACCGCAATCATCTCCGCCCACTACGTCCCATTCGCCATCGATAGAGGCGCCTCGCCTGGAACGGCTGCCCTCGCCTTCGGGCTGATGACGGGCCTAAACGTCCTCGGTGTGATAGGGGTGGGCATCATATCGGACCGGCTCGGACGAAAGAATCTGCTGGCGGGGATATACGCGTTGCGCGGCCTCGCCTACGTGATGCTGATTCTCGCCCCCGGCACCCTTGGCATCTGGGGGTTCGCCGTCATTGCGGGGTTCTCGTGGATTGCCACTGCGCCTTTGACCTCTTCGCTCACCGCCGATATCTACGGCCTCCGGACCATGGGCACCCTGAACGGAATGTCTACATTCGCCCACCAGATGGGCGGCGCGCTCAGCATTCTGATGGGCGGGCTTCTGTACGACGTCTTCGGGGCCTACGACGTACCCTTCGCCATCGCGGGCGTAATGCTTATCGGCGCCAGCCTCGTAAGCCTCAGCATCCGCGAGAAGAAGTACTCGAGCCGTTACCAGCCGGTCCCGTCCACAGTGCCCACTTCCATGCCCGTCGGAGACGGCGACTAGGAGCGACCGGGCGTGCTTCTACTCTCCGTTCTGGCGCACCACGGCGAGCCCGGCGACCCTGTCCTCTTCGAGTGGATCAGACACCAGATCGACTCGATACTTGGGCTGGGGCCAGGGGCCATCGTCATCGCGCTCGGGCTCGTAATCGTGGCCATTCCCCTTGCCATCGTCATCGCCTTCATGGCGCAACGCATGAGGCAGAGGCGGTCCTAGGCTAGCGCCACCTGGGAGACCCGCTGTCTGCCAGCCCTGGCAGGTTCCTGGAGTAGCCTTCCACGACTCGCGGCCGGCGGATGTGCAAGGCCTCCTCTCCCCGATGCCCCGATGGAGAGGCTTGAGGTGAGGGGACCCAGTGGCTCCACGCCACTGCCATTACCCGACAGCATCCTGTCCCGAGCCCGTTGAAGGTCCCAGCGTAATCGGGTGGAGCGCCACGCGACGCTAGACTTGGGCGAAGCTATTGACTGTCGCGCTGTTGCAGGACGTTCCCGGACAGCTCCGTGATCCTGTCGATGCGAACGAGGACCGCCACCCCCTGCCGCTCGGGGTCGCGATCGAGCTCCGGTTGGACCGTTCGGCTCATCACGTCGTCGCGCGTGGCGCCCGACTCGTGGACCGTGGCGTTGCCGTGGAAGCGCCAGTTCAGCCGCTTTTCGGGATGGCGGTAAAGGATGACGACCTTCGGGTTGGCGGCTACGTTCTCGAGGGCCGAACGCTTTGACCGCTCCCAGTACGCGAGCGTCTCGCCGTCGTAGACCAGGACGCTGCCCTTCATGCTGATCTGCGGCTCGCCACTGGCCGATGCCGTCCCCAGGAAGCATGGGACCCGGTCCGACAGCGCGCCGTTTATCAGGTCGCGCATCTCACCATCTATCGAAATCATGAAGTTGTTCTTCCTCCGAACGTAGTTTATGTATCGCCGCCGAGCAGTTGGAATTGGCACGACTAGCACGTAGAAACTATCTCAAAAAGGCAAATGCCCATGCTCCCACCCGCCCACCCTCAGGGTCTTGGCTTCTGGGGGGACATCCCTTCGACAGGCTCAGGGCAGGCTCCGCAGACCCCTTGCCAGAGGGGCCAGCCCATCTGGGCTCCCCAGACGGGATTCCAAGATAGCCTCTTAGTCAACAAGAAAGCGATACGTACTTTTTCCACCCCACCCGCCCGTGAGGTTTACCGTCTGGGGGACGCCCGCAGACCTCGTCCCCTCGGAGCCTTTTCGAGGGCGGGCGGATAGGACGTATCAAGACTCATGCGACCACGCGCTAGAGCAGAATCCTACCAGACGCGAGTTCCGATTGCACACTCGCTGCCTGGAGCCGAGGCGCGGGAGATTCTGACTCCGGGCGCCACGGCACGCGCGGGGACCTATCCGCTACGGGCGCTTCATGCCGCCAGTGGGCCACACGCTGACCCTCCCGTACTGTCCGTCGTAGCCGGGCTCGATGGAGATATCGCCGAGACGCACGCGGCCGACGCCCTCGGCGACTTTCTCTCCTCCCACAAGGGCGATGTCCGGCAGAGACGCCTCGGTGAGGATGGAAAGCTCGGGGCCAAGCTCGGAGACGAGGGCCAGGTAGGCTCGGCGCACTCCTTTGGTCTGAACGCCGATGCCGAGGGACTCCGCCAAGATCTGCTCGAGGGCCACAAGCATCCTGAAGGGCGGGCGCCCGTTGTCGGCCCTCGTAAGGCCATCGGGACCGGCCCGCGTCGCGACCTCTCTGCCCGCCAGCTCTTCGAGACGGTGCATTACGCCCAGCGTCAGCTTGCGGCGGCACTCAGGACATCGAGGGTCGTCACCGCCGACCTCCGCGGGCGAGTAGCGGACACCACACTTGCGATGGCCGGAGAAGTGGTACTTGCCCTCCTCCGGGAAGAACTCGGCGGTGTAGGAGATGGCCTGGGTCCTCAACGCGGCGGAGAGTCCGTCGAAGCTGGGCTCGCCTTCGAACACGGTGAGCTCGCGCCCAAGCTTGGGCAACGAGTGGGCGTCGGAGAAGGAGACTATCGATCGCGTGTCGAGCTCAGGCACACGCCAGTTCATCGCGGGCTCGCTGGAGAGTCCTGTCTCGATGGCGAGGATGTGCTCCGCCTCATCGCCGAAGCACTCCTGGAGGGAGTCGAAGCCCGACTTGGAGCCGAACACGCCGAACCACGGCGTCCACGCGTGGGCCGGGATGAACAGGCATCGCTCGTCGACGTCGAGAAGCGTGCGGACCAGGTCTCTGGGGGTCATGTGCAGCGTGGGCCGACCGTCGGCCTCAAGCTTGCCTTTGGCCGACAACGCCAGGTTGATACGCCGCACCACGCTCAGACTAGGAGCAAACACCAGCATGTGGACCCGACGGTTCCTGCCGCCCTGCTCGGCGTTGCAGTTGACCTCAGTGCCCAGGATGAACTTCACGCCATCGTGTTCGTACAGGCCGTCGCCGGCCTCGCTCAGCGTGCGGCGCGTCTCGTCGAACCAGCCCGGGTGCGTGAAGTCCGCTGAGGCCAACAGATCGATGCCCTTGAGCCTGGCCCAATGCGCCATGTTGTCGAAGGTCAGGTCTTTGCTGGTCCCGCGCGCGAAGCCCGAATGGATGTGGAGGTCAGCGGCGTAGGTCACGCCGCGATCTTATCAGACTGGAGTACGTGACCTACTGCAACTCAAGAACGCCTATGTCTAGTGCTTGGTTGCATGAGTCTTGATACGTCCTGCCTGCCCCCCTCGAAAGGCTCCGAGAGCCAAGCCCTCGGGCTCCCCAGACCAAAAGCCTCACGGGCGCGTGGGTGGGAAAGTACGTATCGTCTCTTGCTGACTAAGACTAAGTGCTAGGGCCTCGCGTATCGACCAGGACTATCCCCACGGAACCGCGTCTAGAAAAAGGACGAGCCCCGTTGATATCCCCCGGTGATGTGCATGGCGGTCCCCGAAACCCAGCGGGAGGCGGGGCTCACCAGGTACAAGATGGCCTCGCCTATGTCGTTTGGGGTGCCCAGGCCCAACGGATACTCGGCGGCTCTGGCCTCGCGCTCCTCGGCCGACCATCCGAAGTCCCTCGACTCGACCAGGCCGGGCATGACGGCGTTCACGCGGACGCCCTTCTCGGCCACCTGCGCTGAGAAGGCCATGGTCAGGCCCAGGACGCCGGCCTTGCTGGCGTTGTACGCGGGGGACATGCCCTTGGCGCCAAGGCGGGCCGACTGGGAGCTGATGTTGACTATCGCCCCCTTTCCCGCCTCCAGCATCGGCTTCAACGCCGCTCTGGAGCAGTAGAAGACACCGCTCAAATTGACCGCGATCGTACGCTCCCACTCCGCGTCGGGCAGGTCCCAGACGGTGCCCTTTGGAGCATCGATAGCGGCGTTATTGACCAGTATGTCCAGGCGTCCGAACTCCTTAAGAGACGTGTCCACGAGCGCCTCATCATCGTCCGGCCGGCTCGTGTCCATCAGCACGCTCAGCGCATGGCCTCCTCCGGCCCTGATCTCGTCGACGGTGCCGGAAGCATCCTGGATATCTCCGATGACTACCCTGGCTCCAGCCCCGGCCAGCACGAGGGCGATCCCCTTGCCTATGCCCTGGGCCGCTCCGGTGACAATCGCCACCTGGTCGTCCAGTCGCCGCGTATCGGGCACGCTAGCACCTCCTCACTCAGACATACCCCCAAGAGGGTGCGGCGAGTGTAGCAACTGACGGGAACAGGCGTCAAACGAGCGTGTTGCATATTTCCTCCGACGAGGTGCGCCATGATGGATGATAAACTGCGGGCATCTTCAGCAGGGAGGGGATTCATGCCGGATGTAAATTGCCTAGGTTGTGGCACTCCCATCTATCTTGATGAGAAAACCTATGACAACTACTCTGGTGGGGTCGTGTGCCCTGAATGCAAAACCCCTCAGAACGTTCTGATTGAAAACGGTTCTCTTCGCGGGAATACCGCTCAGTCAGGCATGTATGACCAGATTCAGGACATACTCGCTTGGGAGATTCCACCGGACATCCTTCTAGACTTGGGTGAGGCCGCGCGGGATGTAACCGTGGCTTCGTACAAGTCATGTGCTGTCATGTGCGGTCGGGCCTTGCAGGCAGCCCTGTTAGACCAGAACATACCTAACAAGGAACTCGACACAATGATTGATGAAGCGAAGAACAAGGGCGTCCTAACAGAAGAACTCTATCAGCAAGCTAAGGCAGCACGCTTTTTCCGAAACACTGGTGCACACCCCATGAATCCAGTCCTTCGCAACGTGACGATGTTTCAGGCCGTGCTTGGATTAGAGGTGGTCAAGCAGATTCTC
>JADFIF010000005.1 GCA_022566795.1 Chloroflexota bacterium | reverse complement strand
TCCGCAGTCGGCCCCGCCGAGCGCGCTCTGGCCGGAAAACCCTTCGGCCGTCTGACCTCTTTGTCAGCTCATCTCCTGGGGGAGGTCCGCGGCGTACCTTTTGAAATGCTCCGAGAGCCTTGCGTTCTCTGGGGCCGCGAGCTCTGGGTCCGCGACCAGCAGCCTGGTAGCCTCTCGGCGGGCGAGCGCGAGCACGTCGTGGTCGGTGATGCGTGCGACGCGAAACTCGGGCAGCCCGCTCTGTCGGGTTCCAAGGTAGTCGCCCGGCCCGCGGATGCGCAGGTCCTCCTCCGCGAGCTCAAACCCGTCGTGGACGCGCTCGAGGATACGGAGGCGCTCTCTCGCCTCCTCGCCCGGCGAATCGGCCAGCAGAAGACAGTAGCTCTGGTGCTCCCCACGCCCGACGCGACCCCTGAACTGATGTAGCTGCGCGAGGCCGAAGCGGTCGGCGCCGTCGATCAGCATGACGGAGGCGTTTGGCACGTCGATCCCTACCTCCACAACCGGGGTCGACACGAGAATGTTCAGCTTCCCCCGCTGAAATCCGTCCATCACCTCTTGTTTCTCGCGAAGGGGCATGCGGCCGTGCAGAAGGCCGAGCGACAGGTCCGGAAATACATCGGTCGAAAGCCTGGCGTGCTCTTCCGTGGCCGCTCTGGACTGTATCGCCTCAGACTCCTCGATGAGAGGACACACGATGAACGCCTGCCGGCCCTGGTCCACCTCCTTGCGCAAGAAGCCGTAGGCCGCCTGCCGGCGCTCCGGCTCCACCCAACGGGTCCGAATCTGCTGACGGCCGGGCGGGAGCTCGTCGATGCTGGAGACATCCAGGTCGCCATAGAGCGTCAGGGCCAGGGACCGGGGTATGGGCGTCGCCGACATGACCAGCAGATGGGGGCGGCTACCCTTCTCCCTGAGCGATGCCCGCTGCATCACTCCGAAGCGATGCTGCTCGTCAACGACGACGAGCGCGAGCCTCGGGATCTCCACAGACGGCTGTATCAGCGCGTGCGTCCCAATGGCGAGGTCGATCTCGCCATCTGCCAGGCGGCGATGGATCTCATCCTTCTGCCGCTGAGACGCGCTGCCCAGCGCGAGGCCCACGGTGATCGGCCTGGGAAGCCAGTCCGCCTCCGCCGTCAGTATGGGGCCACCCTCGAACGCCGCCGACCCGCCGGTGAGCAGCCTCCACACGGTCATGAAGTGCTGCTCGGCCAGGATCTCCGTGGGGGCCATCAGCGCGCCTTGGTAGCCGCTGAACGCTGCTGCCAGCAGGGCCGCGACGGCCACCACTGTCTTGCCGCTGCCCACGTCTCCCTGGAGTAGCCGGCTCATCGGCGCCTTTTGGCCGATGTCATTGAGAATGTCGTCGAGGGCGCGAGACTGCGCGTCCGTCAGCGCAAACGGCAGCGCGCCCACGAACGCCTCGACCCCGGCAGACCGAGACTCCAGAGGTATACCGCCAGCGGACTCTTGCCAGCGTAGCTTGCGGCTGAGAACGGCTAGCTGCAGGAGGAGAAGCTCGTCGAAGGCCAATCGCCACCGGGCCGTCGCCCAATCGCGCTCCGAATCGGGATAGTGCGCCTGGGCGATCGCACTCTGCAGGCCCATCAAACCCGTTCGGTGCATCAGCTCCTCGGGCAAGAACTCCGCGACCTGTGAGATGCAGCGGTCCAGCGCCTGCTTGACAAACCGTCGCAGGGTCCTTTGAGGCAGACCTTCCGTCGAGGGATAGACCGGCACGAGGCGCCCCGTGTGGATCAGCTCTTCTTGACCCTGGAGAAGCTCGTACTCCGGGGACTCGAATACGGGCTGCCCCCGAAAGACGTTGACTCTGCCGCTGATGACAACCTGAGCGCCGGGGCGCAGAGTTCGGGCCATGTAGGGGTTGTTGAACCAGATGGCGCGGATGTTGCCCGTGTCGTCACCCAGCACGGCCTGAGTAGACCTTCGCCTTGGGCCCGAGCGGGATATGCTCGCCTCCCACACCGTCACGACCACCGTCTGCTCCTGGCCGGGCTCGAGCTCGGAGACCTTCCGCATGTGGGCGAAGTCGTTGTGGCGGTTTGGAAAGAGGTGAACGAGGTCGGAGACCTTGCTTACTCCGATCTTCTTGAGTCTGGCCAGGTGCTGGGTAGACACGCCTCTCAGGCGCGTCACGTCGTCATCGAGGCCGATGTCGGCGGGTGGACGGGCCGTGCGGCGTGACGCCTTGCCCTGTTTTGGCGCCGGAGGTTGGTCAGAGCCTAGCCCAGCACTCGCCATCTTCGCCCGAGCGCCGCCGGCCCACTTCTCTCGCTGAGGAGGAGTCAGGACGGAGTAGGACGCCAAGCCGTCGACCGCCGGGGCGAGCTCGCTGGTCCAACGACTCAAGAATCGGTCCAGGCCGCCGATGACCGTGGTATCGGGAAAGCCGGCGGCCTCCTCCTGCTCGAGGATTTTTCGGAGAGCCTCTAGCTTAGAGTCGGAGGCAGGTGGCATGCGCGCACGCGATAGAATGGCTCGAGATATGGGACCGCGCCCGTGATTCCGAGGCTAGTACTTAGAACGGCTAACAGAACTCTGGTCGTCATCCTGAACGAGTGAAGAATCTAGCGCGCATAGTGCGGGTTCTGTTAGAGGCCTAATACCAATTCTGTTTGAAAACGTTGTAGATTGCGAGCTGTTCTCACGCCCTGGACAACATCGCGTCTTGTAGGGGCAGGCCCCTGTGCCTGCCCTGACCTTGGGCAACCACAGTCCCGCATCGGGAATCGGGATACAAATATACGGCGCTGATCAGGGGAATTGGTATACCTTCTACGCCGGACCGGAGCGAAGGAGGCCAAGGCCGAGAGCGCCGGGCCCGGCGTACGTCCCGATGACCGGTCCGTACCTGGCGATGATGGGCTCCTTTGAGTCTGGGAGCAGGTCGCTCAGGTTGTCGGCAACGGCGCGAGCGTCGTCGGGCGTCGTGCTGTAAATGACGGCCAGCTCGTCCACCGGAGCGAAGTCGCGGGCCGTTCGCTGAAGCCTCGCGATGCCGCGGGGACGCGACCTTTCTTTGGCCAGCTCGTGCACCTCGCCGTTGCGAACGATGATCATCGGCCGAATCCTCAAGAGTGACCCGATCAGGGCCCCAGCTTTGCCCACGCGGCCTCCCTTCTGGAGGTACTCCAGGGTCTCAAAGAGCGCGATACACTGCGCCAGCTCGGATGCGCGCTTGGCTACCGCCGTCGCTTCCTCCAGATCGCATCCTTTCTGGACGGCAGCGGCGGCCGCCATGACAGTCATACCCAAGCCCATCGACATCTGCTGCGTATCGACAACCTCGACCGGGCAGGAGAGCTTGGCCTCGGAGGTTGCCTGCACCGCGGAGTTGTAGGTGCCGCTGACCTTGGAGGATATGTGGATCGACAGGATGCCGTCGGCGTCGGCCACCTCCTCGTAGGTCTGAGCGAACTCGCCGATGGACGGCTGCGACGTGGTTGGCAGGACCGGCCCGTTGAGCAGCCGGTCGTAGAACTCGTCAGCGGAGAGGTCGACACCGTCCTTGAAGCTGTCCGTGCCAAAGTGAACGTTCAGCGGCACCACGGTGATGCCAAGGCGCTGGACGATATCCTCTGGAAGGTCCGAGGTGCTGTCCGTGACGATTCTGACGGTCATGGTCTAGATACTACTCGATAGACACTATGTAGTGGTAGTGCGGCTGGCCGCCGCTGACGAGCTCGACCTCTATCTCGGGATACGCGGCCTCGACCGCGCTCCGAGCGGCGGCGGCGGCGGTCTCGGGCAACGGGCTGCCTGAATACAGCGTTACCAGGCCGCCACGCGAGATCTCCGCGGCCTCGAGCAGTGACATGAGCACGGCATTCGGCTCGTCGCCCGCGGCCTTCAGCTCGCGGTCGAGGAGGCCGATAATCTGACCCTTGCGAACGGCAACCCCGTTAAGCTGGACCTCTCGGACGGCCTTACAGATCTCGCCTGTCTGGACAGTCGACAAGATTTCCGCCATTTCGGCCACGTTGCGGTCCAGGTCGCTCTCGACGTTAAAGGCCATCATCGCGGCGATGCCCTGGGGTATCGTGGCGCTGGGAACGACCATGAGCGGCTTGTCGCACACCTCAGCGGCCTGCTCGGCCGCCGGGACGATGTTGCCGTTGTTCGGCAGAAAAATGACGCTGTCCGACCGCGCTGACTCCGCCGCCGCGACGATGTCTCGCACGCTGGGATTCATCGTATCTCCGGCCTTAAGCACCTGCGATACGCCCAGGTCGGTGAAGACCGCCTCCAACCCATCCCCCCACGCGACTGCGATGACAGCGATCGGCGCAACCTCGCCGGCGATAGACTCCTGTCTCCTGGCAACCGAGTACTCGCGGTGCTGCTCGTCCATGCTCTCGATCTTCACCTGGCTCAGCGAGCCGAGGGAAGCGCCCAGGCTGATGAGCGGGCCCGGATCGTGGGCGTGGGCATGGATCTTGACCATGGCCGCGTCTCCGACGACTACAGTGGACAACGCCATCGACCTCAGCGTCTCTCGGACCGCGTCTGGGTCGAGGTCGTGCCCCTCGACGAGGAATTGCGTGCAGTACCCATATAGCTCGTCCTCGGTCGCCTCGAGAAACTCTTCCGCGACGACAGCCGCAGGGCCGAGCTCTCCCAGGGCGTCCGGCCCGACTGCCCCTGGCAGCGGCACTTCCGCGGAGGAGACGTCCTCTCCATGAATGTGGCGCCTGGCTCCCTCGAGGATGACGGAGAGCCCTTGAGCGCCCGCATCGACGACCCCGGCCTCGCGAAGGACGGGCAACATCGTGGGGGTGAGAGCCACCGCCTTGACGGCGGCCTCGCAGATGGCGTCGAACATCTGGTGGACCGAGCTTCCGCCCGACGCACTCTCATCGGCCGCGCGCGCCACGCTGCTGATCGCGGTGAGCAGCGTGCCCTCCACAGGCTTGCCGACGGCGTTGTAGGCGTGCTCTCTGGCGAGCTCGAGAGCTGCCGCAAGCTCCGCAGTACCGAAGTCATCCGCGCCGTCGAGCCCAAGGGAAATGCCCTTGAAAAATTGGCTCAGAATAACTCCGCTGTTGCCTCTCGCCCCCATCAACGCCCCGCGCGACATGGCCGCCGCCATCCGTCCCGCACTCGCGCCCTGTACCTCTTCCGCCGCGGCCACGACTTCCCGCATCGTCAGCACCATATTGGTCCCGGTGTCCCCGTCGGGCACAGGGAAGACGTTGAGCGCGTTCAGAGTCTGGGCGTTGTGCTCCAGCAGGCCAAGCGCCGCCGAGAACATCTCTCGGAGGTCATTGCCATCGAGCCTGGTCATATCGCTCGGAGCACTCATCATTGGCCCGGTTCACCGTTGCCGAATCCAGCGCCCTATGCTACGTTAACAAGACGGCCTAGGGAGCCGTCCGGCACCCGCCTGGCGGGTTAGGGCCTCTGCAATGGATTCTACTGAACCGGCTAGGGGCAGTCAAAGGTAAGACATGGCCAGATGTGAGATCTGTTTGAAGGCGGGCCAGTCCGGGAACAACGTGAGCCACTCGAAGCGCCGAACGAGGACGCGTTGGTTTGCGAACGTTCATAGGGCCACCATAAACCTTGGCGGAGCACCGCGGCGAGTGAAGATATGCACGCGTTGTCTCCGCACCCAGTACAAAACCGCCGTCAAGGGCTAGCATGCCGCCAGGGCGACTCAGGTCCGCAAGCGCGCGCCTCCAGCAGAGTGCCGAAGACGCTTCCGAGCATCCGCCTCGCCCCTTTCTTACCGGGAGAGGGGCACACTTTTGTTCCAGGGACCCCGTCAGGCTCACCGCATAGTGGCGTCGCCCCACTCCGTTACTCCCCCGGCTCTACATCGGTCCAATCGTGCCCTTCGTCCGCAGACCGAGCAGAAGAGCTTGATCGCGGAGGCTCGGATAGCCTATTCCGCGATGTCCAGTCCAGCTCCGGTGCTCAGTAGCGGAGGCACTGTTGTCAATGAGCGCGACGTAGTAAGATTGTGAACGAAGACCAGAGTTTTTCCGGCCTGCAACCACACCCGGGTCGGCTGCATTGCAGCCAGAGGGTCGCGACCTCTCGATGCACATCCTGCTAGTTGGGCTGAACCACAAGACCGCGCCGCTCCAGGTCCGGGAGAGCGTTGCCTTCCCCAAAGAACACCTCGCCGAGGCGCTGCCGGCTCTGAAGAGCCGGGTCGGTGAGGGAGTCATCCTCTCTACGTGCAACCGCACCGAGGTGTACTCGGTTTCCGACGAGCCTGCGGCCGCGCTCCAGCAGGTCAAGGTCTTCCTGGCCGAGTTCCACGGCTTGCGGACCGAAGATCTTGCCCCCCATCTCTACGACTACATCGATGGCGAGGCCGTGCGCCACCTGTTCAGGGTGGCGGGTGGACTCGACTCGATGATCGTAGGCGAATCGCAGATTCTTGGGCAGGTCCGCGATTCGCTGGCGGCGGCGACGGAGCACGAGTCCGCGGAGTTACCGCTGGTGGGCCTGTTCCACGCCGGTGTTCGGGCAGGGCGCCGCGTGCGCGAGGAGACAGACGTCGGTCGCAATGCGCTATCGGTAAGCTACGCGGGAGTGCGTCTGGCGCAGAGGGTCCTGGGAGACCTGAGACCCCTGAAGGTGCTGCTCATCGGCGCCGGGGAAGCGGGCAGGCTGGTGGCGAGCGCCCTCAGAACCGTGGGAGTCAGCGACCTCGTCGTATCCAACCGTACCAAGGAACGGGCCTACGAGCTCTCCGAGTCCCTCGGAGCCAGAGTAGCCCTGTTCTCGGAGATACCCGCCGCGCTCGCGGACGCGGATATCGTCATTGCGGCAACCGACTCCCCCGGCTTCATCGTTACGCCGGACATGGTGTCCAACTCGGGCAGAGTCCAACCGCAGTTCTTCTTCGACCTTGCGATGCCGCGGGACGTCGACCCTCGAGTCGAGGAGCTCAAGGGAACGACCCTCTTCAATATCGACGGCCTAGCGTCGATAGCCGAGGAGAACCTCGAGGAGCGGCACCGGGCAGCGACCGACGCCGAAGCCATCGTCGATGAAGAGGTCGCGCGATTCCTCAAGTGGTGGGATGGCCTGGACGCCGTGCCCGTCATAAAAACCCTCCAGCAGCAGGCCGAGCAGATTCGGAAGCGAGAGCTGGAGCGCGCGTTACGCAGGCTGACCGATATCTCAGCCAACGACCGCGAGGTGGTCGAGGCCCTGACAAGATCCATCGTCAAGAAGCTCCTCCACCAGCCCACCAAGTACCTGCGACAGGATGCCGACAAGTCGCAGCTTCAGGCGCTCGAAGAGCTGTTCAGGATGGGGGACGACAGGTAGCCCCTGGGGGCCTCGTCGGTCTGGGGCGTCCACCCTTGAGTAGCCTGGGAGCAGCCTCGCGGCGAGCCGCTGTCTCCGGTTTCCCTGCGCCCGAAACCTCTCTTTGCGACCCGCCATTTCGGTTGACACGCACCCCCACCATGGTATGATATTTTTCGCTGAACAGGCCCCTACAGGAGATACGAAGTGGCCGAATACTCGAAAAGCGAAGCCATGGACTGGGCGCGGGAAAACCTACGCGGCCAGTGGACCACAATCATGACGCCGTTCACGCCGGACGACGAGTTGGACGAGGATGGACTTCGCGGAAATGTCCGCCACATCCGATCGCTCGGCACACAGGGCGGCGGCTGCACCTGGGGCATGGGCGAGTTCTGGAGCCTAACCCACGAGGAGCGCACCCGCGTGTACGATTTGGTCTCCGAGGAGGCGAACGGCGAGTGGCCTATCGCGGCCCACGTGACCCACACATCCGCCAAGTCGATGCTCGCGCTGGCCGAGCACGCCAACGAGGTCGGCTTCGACCTGCTCATCGTGGCCGCGCCATACATCGTCACCAAGACCGAGCAACAGGTGGTAGACTGGGTGAGGATGCTCGCCGAAGGCACGCCGCTGGCCATCATGTTCTACAACTCGCCGCAGTTTGGCATCGTCATGAGCGCTCAAGGCCTCGCGCAGATCTGCCGGATACCCAGTGTCGTAGGCGTGAAAGAGGCCAGCTTCAATCAGGAGCTGTCGATAGAGACCCACCAACTCATCGGCCGGGATTCGATCATCAGCACGCCGGACGAGTGGATACTGTTCAAGGGTCGAGAGCTCGGCTTCGAGCAGCAGGTGATGTTCGCCAACACGTCGGACTGGCGGTTCGACACGCCCGACGAGAACTACTACGTCCAGTTCATCGACAAGGCCATGCGCGGAGACCTGGACGACGATTTTTACGACGAAAAGATCAAGCCCATCAAACAGGTGTCTGACAAGTGGTGGACCCGCATCGTGCAGAAGCAGAAGGGCGCCCTGCCGGCGCCTCTTTGCAAGTACTGGGGCGAGCTGATGGGCATGGCCGGAGGTCACGTGAGGCCTCCGCTCTCGGACCTGACCGACGACGAGAAGCGCGAGTTGAAGAAGGACATCGAGGCCGTCCGGGCCTAGTCTACTCTTTATGGGTGATCTGCGATGATTTTGATGGTAAGTGTCCAGAATCTGCCGGAGTCTATCGAGGCTCTTGAGGGCGGAGCGGACATCGTCGACGTGAAGAACCTCCAGGAGGCCCTGGTGGGCTCTGCGCATCCCCATATCGTGCGAGACGTTCGAGAAGCGATCCCGCTGGACCGACATACCAGTGTGACGCTGGGAGTAGTACCGAACCAGATCGGGACAGTGGCCATGGCCGCCTATACCGCCGGCGTCCTCAAGGCGACGTCGGTCAAAGTCGGATTCATGAACACGGAGTACGATTACGCTGTCGAGACGCTGCTGGCGGCCAAGCAGGCGCTCGATGGATTCGAAACGAAGCTCATCGGCTCGTTGTTCGCCGACAATCCGCTCTACGACGGTCTGGACCCTCACCTCACGGTTAAGCTGGCTCATGAAGGCCAATGCGACGGCTATCTTATCGACACGCTAACGAAGGACGGACGGAACCTGTTCGACTTCCTGACCGAGCCCGAGCTTCGAGACATGGTTTTCGAGGGCAAAGAGCTGGGCATGAGCACGGCCCTGTCTGGCCATCTACGGATAAGTGACCTCGACGAGCTGGCGAGGATCAATCCTGACATCGTCGGGGTCCGTGGCGCCGTCTGCCAGAAGGGGGACCGCACGTCCGGCGTGCACCGCGACGCAGTGGCCGAGTTCAAGCGGCAGCTCGAGATGCGGCAGACCGGGGCGATCGACGTGTACGCCTCAACCCTCGCCCCCGGCAACGGGGCCGAGGCCACCAGCGGGTCCGGTGAGTCCAGCAATGGCTGGGTCGTCATCGATGGAACTGGCAAGACGTGCGCCGGAATCATAGCCGCCCTCAGTGGCCAGGTAGAAAAGGACCGCGAGGCCTTCATTGAAGTGATTATCCCCGATGTCCTCAACACCTACGACGTCATCGTATGGGCCGAGAAGGGCAATCACAGCGTCTTGACGCAGCGCAAAGATCCCAGCGGGTCTGTGAGGATACTGATTCGCCCCTAACCTTAACCCAGATAGGGCAGGAGTCTTCCCCTCAGCTAGATCTATGCATTGCGGGTCGTAGCGTCTATCCTGCGGAAGCCCGCATGCTACATACCACGGCTTTCGTGCTGTCGCAGGCAGGTTGTCGAACGCGGACGAGTGCAGCTTGCGACTTCGAAAATCAACATGATACGATAGTGTTATCGGACGGGAGCTCGCTTGACCTTCACTGACGCTGCGGAAATTATCGCGGTGATCAGGGACATCGCGTTCATCGTGCTGCTGCTAGTGACGCTGGTGATGGGCGTTGTTCTCGTCCGCAAGGTGTCGGCTGTTCTGAACTCTGCGAAGCGAACCGCCAAGGGCGTAGAGGACATGATGTCGACCGTCTCAGGCAGTCTGGTAAAGCCGGCTACGGCTGGCTCGGGGGTAGCTTTTGGGGCCGGAAAGATTCTGGCGTTCATCTCGGGATTGAGCAGGCGAAAGAAGAAACAAGGGGGCAACAATGGCTAACGACGATGGCGGGGGCTCCTTCGCATTGGGCTTCCTGGTCGGCGGTATGGTTGGAGCGGTGATTGGGATTATGCTCGCGCCACGCGCCGGCGCTGAGATGCGCGCCGACCTGAGCGACCGGAGCGAGGCATGGCGGTCGCGCGCCGAGGAGATGGCAGCGGTGATGCGCCAGCGCATGTCGCCGACCGTCGAGAATGTGCGGGAGCGCGTTCGGCCGACGGTCGACAGTGTTCGAGAGCGGATCAACCCGGCGGTGGAGACCATCCGTGAGCGCGTGAACCCAGCCGTGGCGTCTGTGCGCCAGAGGGTTAATCCGGCGGTCGAGTCGATGCGGGAGCGCGTCGGCCCAGTAATGGAGCAGGTCGCCTCTCGGATAGGTGGTGGTGGTCGGGACATCCTGGAGCCTGACAGCATCGACGGCGCCACTGATGGCACCACCGATGGGGTGGACGGCAGCGAAACCCCGCAGCAGAACCCAGAGGATAAGCAGGCCTAAACCTCGCTCGGTCCTTGGGTGGTCATCTGAAGACCGCACGCGCACGCAGGTGTGCCTGCGCGCACGAATTCGAGCCCTGATAGCGGCTCTGAATCGCTCTCGCCCGTTTCAGACCGCCGAAGATACGTGCATCGGGTAAGAGCCAAAGACCTTGAACGTCGATACCTGGGCCTCGACGCTCGCCAACGCCTCTGCCATGAGCGGGTCTTCGCGATGACCCTCCACGTCAACGAGGAAGATGTAGCGGCCCAGGGTCCGCCTGGTGGGGCGGCTCTCGATCTTCGACAGGTTGATGCCGCGGCTTGAGAATTCACCGAGGACCGCGTGTAGGATACCCGGCGCGTCGTCACCAAAGTCAAAGCAGATCGAAGTCTTGTCGGCCCCTGTCCTAGGGTGATCGGACGTCGCCAGCACCACAAACCGCGTGAGGTTGTTGGGGTCGTCCTGCACGCCGCGCTCCACGACCCTGGCGCCGTAGATTTCTGCGGCCCGCTCCGGAGCGATAGCCGCGGCGCGTAGTGTGCTCTTCTGCATGTCCTCCACCGCCGCCGAGTTGCTCAGCGACGCGACCTGCCCTATACCGGGGAAGCGCTTCTCGAGGAATCGGCGGCACTGGGCCAGCGACTGCGGGTGCGAGTAGATGACCTCTATCTGATCGGCGTCGGCGTCGGCCTCGATCACCAGGCAGTGGTGTATCGGGACAACGATCTCGTTTCGAATGAAGAGGTGCGACTGGTGGATCAGCACGTCGAGGGTATCGGTGACGGCCCCTTCGAGGCTGTTTTCGATCGGAAGGACGGCCTGATCGGCCCCTCCGGAGTCGACGGCCGCGGCGGCGGAGGCGAAGGAGGGGAACGGCAACAGCTCGGCCTCTGCGTCATGGGCAAGGGCCGCCTGCTCAGAGTAGGTGCCCGGGGGACCCAGATAGGCAAGGCGCTTGGTCATGCCCGACTTACCCTTCATCGACGAATAGTCCACTGAGGATATCCTCGATCTTCACCACGACAAGCGCCGTCGTGTTGATGCAGATATCGATCCCCAGGAGATTGAACAGCCGCTCGTGCTCGGGGATGTGGACTAGTGCCGCAGTGCGAGTAGCCCCGAACCGGTGGCGGGCAAGCTGACACGCCGCCAGGTTGTCCTCGTCGCTCCCGGTCGCGGCCACAAAGACGTCGGCCCTGTTGGCTCCCGCCCGGGCAAGAATCCCGGCTTCGGTGCCGTCGCCCAAGACCGAGACGCTGCCCAACTCGTCGTCGAGCTCCGCGCATCTGGCAGGGCAGATGTCGACGGTGGACACCTCGTGACCCGCCGCGACCAACCACCTGGCCAGCGAGCCGCCGACGCGTCCTGTCCCGACTATGACGAAGTACATTCGCTGCTAGGCGCGTGAGGCGTCCAGCACCATGTCGGTGACCATTCTCGTCGCGCTGATTGTAACCAGGCCCAGCTGACTGTACATCTCCTTACGAGTTGGGTCGTTTATCCTGCAAATGACGGTGGACACCCGAAATACGTGCTTCGCCATCTGGGCGGCCATCGCATTGCTCGCGTCCTTGCGTGACACCGCTATGAAGACGTCGGCATCCTGGGTCATCGCCCTCCGCAGGTCCTTCTCGAGAGTGCCGTCGCCAACCATAGGCACGATCTGCCCGTCTTCAACTTTGCCCTGCGGCACCAGCTCGAACGCGCCTTCGGACAAGTCCAACAGGTGGACCGTATGCCCCTCGTCCGAGAGCGAGACCGCCGCGGACAGGCCAACCCGTCCTGCCCCCATGATGACCACGAGCTTCGTCCGGGCGTCGGTCTCGTTGGTTGAAGCGCGCATGTTGGGAGTAGGTCGTACGCCTTAGCGGGCCCCGAGCCTACCGACTCAGCTGCCCGTTGCTGGAGGGGTCCCACATTGGGTCCCTCCACAGGATCACCCTACAGGGGGCGTTCTTCAGCACATAGGGAATCGTGTTGCCCATCGAAAACGAGCCGTATCGCTCTCTATACGGCAGCCCGAGAACGATGGAGTCGACCGCTTTTTCGACCGCCTCCTGAACCACACCCGAGCCGGCGTGTCTCGCCTGTATGAGCTCTGCGTCTATCTCGCACTTGTAATGCGCGGCTACCTCCTCGAGATGGCTCAGAACCTCCTCACCTCGCGCCGTGGCAAGATCTATCTCGGCGTCCACCGGCAGCCCTCGCTCCACCTCTATCACATGGAGAATATAGAGCTTGCCCTTCTTGGCGCTAAGTAGCTCGCAAGCTAATCGAACCACGTCATCGTCGCACTTGACGCCTCGCACGGCAACCAGTGCCGAAGACAATGTCATAGTACTTTACACACCCTTATCCAAGCCGTCTGCGTGTCCCAGAAAATACTAAGGTTTGCTCATCGCAATTGCAAGGGGCTCCGCGGAGACGCGGGCCACGGGACTGCGTGGAGGTGGTCGAGGCTAGTGCTTGGTGGCATAAGTCTTGATACATCGCGCCCGCCCCCGAGGGTCCGAGGGGACAAGCCCCTCGGGCTCCCCCCAGACCATAAATCTCACGGGCCGGTGGTGGGAAAAAGTACGTATCGTTTTCTTGCTGACCAAGTACTAGAGGCCATCGACCCCGTCGTGGGCGAGCTCCAGTCGATCCAGCAGCTCGTCTCGACCGGCCAGCACGAGGAGGTCGCCAGCCTGAAGCTTGTCGTCGGTGTCGGGATTCAACGTGATGTCTTTCCCTCTCCGAATTGCCAGCACGACCAGTCCATACTTGTCTCGGGCATTGGAGAATCCGAGCTCTTTGAGGCTCATATTGACGAACCGCTTGGAGACCCTCATCTTGCTGATCCCGAAGTTCGGCGTCAGCTCCAGGTACTCCTGCACGTTGGGATTGAAGAGGCTGTGCCCGAGGCGTATTCCCATCTCAGACTCCGCATGGACGACCTTATCGACGCCAATGCGCTCCAAGCTGTTCCCGTGCAGCTCATTTTGGGCACGCGACACCACGTACGGCACGCCCATCGTTTTTAGCAAGACCGAGGCCATAATGCTCGACACTATGTTGGAGCCAATGGCCACCACTGCCGCATCGTAGTCAGCGATTCCCAGCTCCCTGAGAACAGCCTCGTTGGTGGCATCGCCGCTAAGCGCGTAGGTGGCCTGGCCCATGATGTCCTGGACCCGACTCTCGTCGGTGTCGATGGCGAGGACGTCATGTCCCAGATTGTAGAGAGACCTCGCTACGCTGGAGCCGAAACGCCCCAAACCTATGACCGCGACCTGCTTTTTCATGTCTGCACCGCCCGAAAAGGCCGAAACCGTGTGTATCCCGCGACGACCTGAACGCAGTCGAAACTGTGCACCTAGCCTATTGTAACTCGTTCAGAAGCGTACCGATAGGGATCCGTGCCGGAGCTTTGCGCCATTGCGAGGCCGATGGTCAGCGGGCCAAGTCTTCCGACGAACATCGCCACCATCAGTATCGCATGGCCCCAGCCAGAGAGCAGAGGGGTGATGCCCGAGCTGAGGCCTACAGTTCCAAAGGCCGAGACCCCCTCGAAGAAGAGGTCTCCGAAGTCGAATCCCGACTCGACAGAGGCGAGAAGCGCGATCTCCAGGAAGACGAATGCGATGGCTACCGCGACGATGGTCATCGCTCGTTGGATCTGCGCCTGAGGGATCTCTCGGCTGAAGGCAGATGCGTGGGTTCGTCCCTTGAACATCGCCACCAGCGCCACCAGGATGACGGCTACGGTGTTGACCTTCACGCCGCCGGCCACTGACGCTGAGGCGCCTCCGATGAACATCAGGCCCGTGAAGAAAAAATTCGTTTGGGCACGGGTCGCCCCGAAGTCCACGGTAGTGAAACCGGCGGTCCTCCCGCTAATGGATTCGAAGACGGACACCGCTACCTTCTCCTCCACCGGCAACGCACCGATAGTTTCCGGGTTTTGGTACTCGGAGGCTAGAAACACCAGAGTTCCCAGGAGGAACAGCCCGGATGTCGCCACCACAACCAGCTTCGTATTCAGGCTGAAGAGCGAGAACCTCCTGAACCTGACGACGTCTACCATGACGTAGAAGCTGATGCTCCCCAGGGCCACCAGCACCGCGATGGTTCCGATAATCGCCTCCTCGTTTCGGAGGGCGGCGAACCCACCAGGCTCCTTCAGCGCGATGAAACCGGCATTATTGAAGCCCGAGACGGCGTGGAACACCGCCTGCCAGATGGCCTCCGGCGGTGAGTAGAGAAACGAGAACCGGATAAACAACACCATAAAGCCCGCGACCTGTATCGCGGCTGCGACGAGGACGATAATGACCGTCAGTCGCACGAGCCCGCCTAGCTGGTCCACACCCAGGCTCTCTTTCACCAGCAGACGTTGGGCCAGCGTCACACGGTGACCGATGAGTATGAGCAAGAAGGTGGCGATGGTCATGAATCCAAGCCCGCCGACGAACATCAGCCCGAGGATCACGACCTGCCCGAAGCGCGTCCAGTACGTTGCCGTGTCGTGGACTACCAGTCCGGTGACGGTCACCGCGGAGGTCGCCGTGAACAGCGTGTCCACAAAGGGCGCCGCGCCGCGCCCCTCGCTGGACACCGGGAGAAGAAGAAGCAGCGTGCCGATGGTGATGAGGCCGGCAAAGGCGTAGATCAGGATCAGGGGCGAAGCGAACGCCCTGGGCTGAGCCTTGCGCGCCGTGACCGTCAGGCGGACGGGCCCAATCTCTTCCTGCCGCGGATGGCGAACGACGCGGTCTCCGGGTTTGGGTTTCCAGATATCCGGCACTGCTTCTCCCGGCCGATAAACGGGCCCCACAGAAGGTTACGCCACCATCGGATTCGGCGCCGGCGTCTGCGCAAAAGGCACAACGATGAGTCCGTCGTGCCAGCGATTCTAGGTCGCGGGGTTGCCGATGTCAATTTGCGGCGTACGCACTTGGGCGCGATTCGGGGGGCTGCGAACTTGCGGCTCGGATGGGGTTTGTATTAACTTCCATTGTGCAGGCCAATCGTCGAATGGAGAGTCCCGCCGTACATGGATAGCAACACGCCGGCGCCGCAATCAGAGTCCCCAGGGTCCTCACAGTCCAAAGCCCAACGGGACATCTGGCGTACCCTGCACTTATCCGCCCAGGACGCCCAACTACCTCTTCCAAAGCGGCATGGCAACTCTCTCGCTCATCGGCATCCTGCTCGTAGAAGACGTGGTCCTCAGGGCAGCAATCGTAGTCGCCGTGGCCTCGTCCGCCTTCACAATCTTCATAGTCCCCAACAGCATTGCCTCATCGCCTCGCAGGGTCATCGGAGGCCACGCCGTTGCCGGGGTCGCCGGCGCGATATTCTCATCGATCCTTTTCATACCCATCGTCGAGTCCGCGGCCGAAACCTCTCGGCTGCCGGTGGACCTGATGGCAGCCCTATCCGTCGGAGTGGGCATGCTGGCAATGGCCGTCACCAACACAGAGCACCCTCCGGCGGCGGGAACCGCGCTCGGCCTGGTGATAGTAGGCTGGAGCTGGTCCGCCGTCCTGTTTATCATGAGCAGCGCCGTCATCCTCTCGCTGATTCGTCTGGTACTCAGGCGACGCCTGATCAATTTGCTGTAGCTTCCGGAGTCGCTGGTTGACGTCCGACCGCACGTTCGCTACTCTTGGCCAGCGCCGGAGGCCCGGGCCGCGGGCATAACCACTCCCGAGCCGACCCGCGAGTCGCAGACAAGATTTAGGGAGGCCGCCCAACTCGCATGAGGATCCTCGTAACCGGAGGCGCCGGATTCATCGCCTCCCACATTGTCGACACCCTCGTCGAGGACGGCCACGAGGTGACGGTCGTCGACGACTTGTCCAACGGCCGGTCCGATCGCGTGAACCCTCAAGCCAGGGTGCACCAGGTCGATATCGCCGACTCGGATGGGCTGAGGGACGTCTTCGACCGCGAGAAGCCGGACGTCGTCAACCACCACGCTGCCCAGACCAGCGTTCGGCACTCGATGTCTGGACCGGAGATCGATGCGCGCGTGAACATCATCGGGACCATCAACGTCCTGCAAAACTGCGTCGCTCACGGCGTCAAGAGGCTCGTCTTCGCGTCGAGCGGCGCCGTCTACTCTGAGCCCCAGTACATCCCGATGGACGAGGACCATCCTATCGCGCCCAAGTCTGCCTACGGCCTCTCCAAGTACACGGCGGAGGGCTACATCCGCCTGTATGCAGACGCTTACGGCCTCAGGCACACGGTTTTCAGGTACGGCAATGTCTTCGGCCCAAGGCAAGACCCGGGGGGCGAAGCTGGAGTGGTGGCGATCTTCGCCGAGCAGCTCCTGAACGAGATTCAACCGACCATCTTTGGCGACGGCACGAAGACTCGAGACTACGTCTTCGTGGAAGACATTGCCCGCGCCAATCTGATGGCCACTATCGGGTCGAGCGGCAACGACACCCTCAACCTCGCCCGAGGCGTCGAGGTGTCGGACTTCGAAGTGTTCGACGCGGTACGACGCGCCATCGGCACAACGGTAGAACCCCTCTACTCCGACAAGCGCCCCGGAGAGCCCGACCGCTCCAGCCTCGATTGCTCCAGGGCAGAGCAGGTCCTCGGCTGGACTCCGCAGACCACTTTCAGCGACGGCGTGGACCAGGTCGTAGCCCACATTAGACTCCGGCAAGGGTAGACGCCCCCCGTCACCGCTGGATGGCACACCGCTCCCTGCGGGCTCACCGGCACTCCCTGAACTCTCGCCGTAACCCCGGTACTTGTCACGAACCGAGCGCCTCCGGCTCACCCTAGCCGTGCACAGCCGCCCCCGACTACCCGAAATGTGTGGTTTCGGTGGCTCTCGCTTGGTTGATAAGAACTCAAGCGCCGAAGTAGAGCGTAGCAACGGCGCGAACGTAGCGTGGTTCTTATCAGATGATCAAAAATCCTCTTCTGTACTTCGGTGCGCTGCTGCTCGTGCTCATCGCCGTGGGAATCCTCGTGAACCGTGGAGTCGTACAGGGGGTCGTCCGCAACACCGACATCGCACTGTCGACCAACGCCAGCTCCTACACAGTCGGAGGGACCACGAGGTTTACAGGCACAGTCGACTTCTCGGAAGGAGAAGAGGTTTTCATCCACCAGGTCGCGCTGGTGGTGGCGGGGCCTAGCACTCAAGACCTCGACGTGGCGCTACCGCTAGAGCAGGGCACCTTCAACCTGATATCGGCGGTGGGCGCCAGCGGCACCTCGCTATCGGCCACCGTGGTGTGGGTGAATCTGACAGCTCCCGGCGGCACACTGCCTGGAGGAGGAACTCTTCCCTCGGGCACCCTCCCGGCTGGAACGCTCCCATCCTCGACCTGTTCAGGCGCCCTTCCATCCGGCACGCTGCCGGGGGATACGCTCCCATCGACTCTCCCCGGGGGCACGCTCAGTCAAGGGTTCCTGAGCGGCGGCACACTGCCCGGGTTGGGAGTGACCGGTAGCGGGCAGTTCAAGGCCACCGGAGTCGGCGGCAGGATAACGTACACAGTAGACTGGACGCCCACTACGGCTGGGTCCTATCAGGGACAGCTCGTGGTTATTGCTGTGGATGCCAATGGGTGCGCTGAATCTCGAAGCCCGGTCGTAAGTTTCTCCTTCGCCACGCCCACGCCGACGCCGACGAGCACGCCAACTCCGACTCCAACGCCCACGCCGACGCCGACGAACACGCCGACTCCGACCGCCACCGCGGCGGCAACCGCGACCGCCACCGCCACAGCGACAGCAAGCGCGACGCCGACTCCGGAGCCGCCTCGGGCCACGCCATCTCCGCCTCGGGCGACACCATCTCCGCCTCGGGCCACGCCATCTCCGCCTCGGGCGACACCCACGACGACGCCAGCCCCGTCACGCTCAGCTCCTCCGTTTCTAGCGGTCATGCCGCCGGACCGCGACGGTAACGGCATCGCGGATATCGTCGACACCGGAGGTCCCAACTCCAACGATTTTAGCGATGGCAAAACGAGAGGCGTCGTCGTAGACAAAGGCGATCAGGTACTGATCGTCACCGACGCGGCAGACGAGAGAGACGGCGTTCTCATCATCGCCGACGTGACCTCCAGGGGCCGAAAGCCGGCCACAGTCACCGTGTGCGAGGGCGCCGCTGTTATCACCCTCGACGCGGGTGACGTCATCATCGTCACCTGCGGAAGCGTTACCATCGAGGTGCTCGCAGGCTCCGTCGAGGTGATGTTCGTCGCGGAGGATGGTACAGAAGCCGTGGCCAGCATTGGCCGGGGGAACGAGCTGACGTTCGACGCCGTGGCGGTTACGTTCGACGCGCCTGCCACCAACGCCGACACCATCGTAATCATGGTAGGGGACGAGCAGATCTCGGTAGCCTCAGGTCAGCACGCCGACGTGGAGGCGATGATCGCGGCGTCGGCACCCGTCTTAACGCCCGCACCTGTCATCGGGGAGCCTACGCCGGAGGCGGGGGATGTGGGCGCGGGCGAGGAGGAGGACTCCGGCGGGCCAACGATCTCAGCCATTCTTATCGCCCTCATCGCGGCAGCCGGAATCATCGGCGGCCTGTCGTACACGTTCCTACGAAGATCGAACAGGTAGAATGTCTCGCAAGGCGCGTCATAATCCGCAGCCGTCCCGATAGCCCGCCTCTACCCTGCCGCAAAACCCCTCGAGGGCCAGTGTATCGTCGAGGACGAAGCCCGCCCTTTCCACGATCGTCGAGTAGCACCGCCGTTTTTCCTCGTCTCCCTCCAAAGTCTGACAGAAACCCAACGCGTTGTCGGCTCCGGCAGGGTCCCAAAAGGAGTCCTGGACGGCGCCGTCCAGGCAATCGAGTCGGTTCGCCGGGTCCTCGGCGTGGGAGCAGAGCCGAATCGCGCGCTCGGGGTCACCCCTTGTGACCCCACCGACGTCTCGCCCCATGCTACCGAAGCAGACGGCATGGGCGACGGCAGGCGCCTCGGCGCACGCTGCGGCCAGCCGCTCGAAATCGCCTCCGAAAACCTGAATCATTCGGGAGCTCTGGAAGAAGTAGCACGGCACCACGTACCGGTCGTCGAGGATGTTGCAGGGAAAGTGCGGGTCGTCTGACAGGAACTCCGAGAAGTGGCCCATAGAGCCCGACAGCCCACCCCCGACGTTCTCCATGAACACGCCGGAGAAGCACGACTGCTGATCGGACACGGCCCCCAGCAGGTCGCACAGCTCCAGCGCATCGAAGATCTCGTAGCTCGTCCACGCCATCAGCCCGTGGCCGATGCCGTGGACGCACTGGTGCCGAAAGAAGTCGTTCAGGCCGGCGCCACAGACCACGCCGATATCCGACTGCAGGTGCGACGTCCCGCGGTCGCGAAAGAACGCCTCGGTGGCGCCGTGGTAGCCGCCGGAGTGGCACTCGTGACCCGACAGCGAGAATGCGATCGCGCCGAACTGCTCGTACGCCAGCCTGCCCATCACGTGCGCTCTCTGGTGGCAGTCGACGCCGACGCTGTGCGCGTTCTCCGAGAGGATGCGCACCGTAGCGGCGGGGCCATACCTCTTGACGAAGGCGTTGAGCAGCGTGTCGTCCCGGAACAGATCAATCACGTCCTGCGCTGACGCAGCGCCGACGTCCTCGAAGGTCAGCTCGCGGGGGTCGATCAGCAGCGGCTCAGCCCTCGCGGTCCGGGGCTCGCCCGTAGCGACGACGATGCCGCTCTCAGAGGGCGAAAGGTGGTTGTGGTACCTCCAGAACCCAACCTCTTCGAACACGAACGTCCAGGACTCCCCCGGCTCAATCGGACTCTTGGCGTCGAAGCCTGGCAGTATCTCGTGGGTGGGGTGAATGTTGGATGCAGGCCACATCGGTGCGTCGGACTCGTTGACAAAGGTCACTGTCTGACCGGCCGGAGCCTCCAGCCTTTTCGGGAGGAAGCTACCCGCGCGATACGCGATCGTCAGTGCGCCGCCAGGGGGAGCGTCCGACGTCGAGGAAAGCTCAAGGGACTCGCCGCTCGCCTGCACAGGCATCGCCCGGGGAGTCTCCTCTTGTGCAGGCGAGCGGTCAGCCTGTGCGGGCGAGATCCGTGCAATACGAGGCAGGCGAGAAGGCACGACCTCGCCCCCCGCCGGTTGGCCACCCCTCGGTGCACCGCCGCCGCAGGCCGCCACCACAGCCACAAGAAACATCAGGACGCAGAGTCTCAACAAAGCCATGCGCGATTGCGGGACTACTCCCGACGCCTGTTCGATATTGATCCGCCGTCCTCGCGGCGGCCCATCAGCGGAGCCAACCGGGGATCGGCCGTCGCCACGACCCCGCCGTTGGTTGCACGATATCCTCTCCCACAACTATAGTAGTTGAGCGCGCCGTCGCGTGCATTCGGTGAGGGTACTCATGGACGCGGAAATCAACAGGCTGACGGAGAAACTCCACGCCTGCGGCACGATGGCGGTCATAGTCGTGGCCGGGGCGGGAACCCAATCGACCTCGTGGCTGCTCCAGGTGCCCGGGGCCTCCCGGACCGTCCTGGAAATCCTCGTCCCGTATGCCTCGGCCTCGCTCGTCGAATATCTGGGACACGAGCCCGCGCAGCTCGTCAGCGCGGAGACGGCTGAGCAGATGGCCCGGCTAGCCTATCGCCGAGCGGTGCGGCTGAGGCCCGGCAACGAGCACGTGGCGGGGGTAGCGTCCACCGCGGCCATCGCCTCCGACCGTCCAAAGCGCGGGGACCACAGATGCTACGTTTGCGCCTGGGACGCGACCGGGGCGACGACGTATAGCCTGACGCTGACCAAGGGATTGCGAGACCGCGCCGGCGAGGACCGCGTCGTCAGCCTGCTGGTGATGCGCGCGCTCGCGGAGACCAGCGGCATTAGCTTCGACCTGCCGCTCGAGCTAGGGCACGACGAGCGCGTCGAAGTCTGTCGCGTCTCCTACATAGACGGCGTCGAGGCGCTTATCGCGGGCCACATCTCGACGGCAACGCTTGAGGGAGACGGGAGGGTGGCCGCTGATGAGCCCGTGCCCGGCGCCGTGCTGGCGGGGTCCTTCGACCCGCTGCACGAGGGCCACAGGCAGCTTGCAGACGCGGCATCGAAGATACTCGGCGTCGATGTCACCTTCGAGCTATCGGTCACGAACGTCGACAAGCCACCCCTGGCCAAAAGCGAGGTCCGCGCCAGGGCGAGCCAGCTCAGGGGCAATGAACGTTTGGTGCTGACGCGGGCGCCGGTCTTCTTCGAGAAGGCCAGGCTCTTTCCAGGCTGCACATTCGTGGTAGGGTGGGACACGATGGCGCGACTCGTGGACCCCAAGTACTACCACGGCAGCAGCACGCAGATGCTTTTGGCGCTGGAAGAGATGCGCGGTCTGGGATGCTCGTTTCTCGTCGCCGGCCGCGCGGACGGAGTGCAGTTCCACACCGTCGACGATGTCGCGGTCCCGGCCGGGTTTGGGCGGATGTTTCGCTCCATACCTGAGAGCGCCTTCCGGCACGACATCTCCTCGACCGAGCTGCGCGGTTCTGCCAGCAAGGGAACAGCATGAAGTTCAGAGACCTCCGCGGCTTCATAGCCTTCCTTGACGAAAAAGGCCAGCTTCTCCGGATCAAGTCGTCCGTGAGCCGCGATCTGGAGATCACCGAGATCGCGGACCGGACCGTCAAGTCAGGCGGACCCGCGCTACTCTTCGAGAACGTCAGCGGCTACGAAACCCCCATCGCGATCAACCTCTTCGGCACCCATCAGCGGATGGCGTGGGCCCTGGGGGTCGAGCACATCGACGAGCTCGCCGACAGGGTCCGCAAGCTGCTCAGCTTGGTACAGGCTCCGCCCTCCGGACTGATAAACAAGGTGCGCACCCTCGGAGACCTCGTCGGAGTGGCCAGAACGCAGCCAAAGACGGTGGGCCGCGGGCCATGCCAGGATGTCGTACTCAAGGGCGCGGACGCGGACCTCAACATGCTGCCGGCGCTCAAGTGCTGGCCGATGGACGGCGGGAGGTTCATTACGCTGCCGCTGGTTATCAGCCGCGACCCGGTCTCCGGCAGGCGCAACGTCGGGATCTACCGCATGCAGATCTACGACTCGCACACGGCGGGCATGCACTGGCAGACCCACAAAGTGGGCGCGCACCACTACAGGCTGGGAGAGGAGCAGCGGCTCGAGCGTCTGGACGTCGCGGTGGCGCTTGGCGGCGACCCGGCGACGATGTGGACGGGCGCGCTGCCCCTGCCGCCCGACATGGACGAGATCGCGGCGGCCGGATTCGTGCGGGAGGAGGCCGTCGAGATGGTCAGGTGCCAGACCATCGACCTCGAGGCGCCGGCCCATGCCGAGTTCGTGCTGGAGGGCTACGTGGTCCCGGGGGAGCTTCGTCCCGAGGGGCCTTTCGGCGATCATACGGGCTACTACTCGCCGCCGGAGGAGTATCCCGTCTTTCACCTGACGGCCATCACCCACAGACAGCAGCCCATCTACCCGACGACGATCGTCGGGAGGCCGCCGACAGAAGACTTCTTCATGGGGAAGGCCGTCGAGCGCATGATGCTCCCCGCGCTTCAAATGACGCTGCCGGAGGTCGTGGACATGAACATGCCCGCGGAGGGCATCTTTCACAACCTCGTCTTGGTCTCCGTCAAGAAGGAGTTCCCAGGCCATCCCCAGAAGGTCATGCACGCCATGTGGGGCCTGGGGCTGCTGATGCTCGCCAAGACCATCGTGATCGTCGACCACTTCGTGGACGTACAGAACCTCTCGGAGGTCGCCTGGAGGGTCACCAACAATATCGACCCGGCCAACGATATCGTCTTCGCGCAGGGCCCCATCGACGACCTCGACCACGCCACGGCGGTGCCGAAGTACGGCAGCAAGATGGGGATCGACGCCACCGCCAAGGGACGGGCCGACGGACGCCTCCGTGAGTGGCCCCCGGACATCGTGATGAGCGACGAGATCAAACGCCTGGTCGACGGCAGGTGGCGGGAGTACGGACTCTGACCGCGACAAGAACATCGACCCCGGTCGTCCACAAGAGCGCGATGTTCCTGGGGGCCATCACCTTTCATGAGAGCATCTTCGCGCTGCCCTTCGCCTACATCGGGATGGTGCTCGCGGCGGACGGACTGCCCACGTGGCACCAGTTCGCCTGGATCACCGTCGCCATGGTAAGCGCCCGCACCGTTGGCATGTCGGCCAACCGGATCATCGACCGGCACATCGACGCGCGCAACCCTCGCTCCGCCGGCAGGCACCTGCCCAGTGGCCGCCTGAAGGTCGGCGAGCTGGCCGCGTTTGCGCTGGCATCCCTCGGCATCTTCATCTTCGCCGCGGCGCAGCTGAACTCGCTGGCGCTGGCCCTGGCGCCGGTGGCTGTGGCTTACCTCGTGCTCTACCCGCTAACCAAGCGCTTCACGTGGACCGCCAACCTCCTCCTGGGCTGGGCGCTGGCCATATCGCCCTCGGCGGCCTGGATAGGAGTCACCGGCCGGCTCCAGTGGCAGCCCGTGCTGCTTTCCCTTTCTGTCGCCCTGTGGGCCGGGAGCTTCGATATCCTGTACCACACGCAAGACTACGAATTTCACCGGCGCGAGGGGTACCACTCCGTCGCGCGCAGGTTCGGCATCGCCGGGGCGTTCCGGTGGGCGCGGGCTCTGGACGCACTGGCCATGGTATGCATGCTATCCCTCGGCCTCTGGATGGAGCTGGCCTTCCCCTACTTCCTCGGGCTGGCCGTCGCCACCGGGCTGTTGGTCTACAAGCACCGCCTCATCTCCCCTACCGACCTCTCGCGGCTCGACAGGTCATTCGGTCGAATCAACGCGTACGTCTCGACGACAATGCTGGCGGCGACGCTGGCCGCGCTTTTCGTGTAGGGAGCGTACTACCAAGCTGATGAAAAATGGGGAGTGCAGAGGGGCTGAGCCCCTCTGTCGGGAGTCTGAGGGTGTCCCTCAGACATAATTTTCTTCCCCCTTCCTGGCCAGGAAGGGGGTCAGGGGGATGGTCGAAAGGGTTTTTAGCAACCTTTTAGGTTTCGGAAGCCCTCTAGGCGAGGGCATAACCTTCCGCTCGAATCGAAATTGGATGGGACGAGGTAAACAGTGACTGAGAACGGACAGCGTCACCCCGCTATCATCGGGATTACCGGCGCCAGCGGCTCGGTGCTTGCGCGCGCGGCCATCGACCGCCTCCTGGCCATGGGCGTGCCGGTCATCGCCACGGCATCCTCGGCCGCGCGGATGGTCTGGCAGGAGGAGATGGACGAGTCCTTCGGCGCCGCGTTGGAGCGCTGGAGCGACAGCGAAGACTTCGCCTACTACGCCGCCGCGGACCTACGGGCGCCCATCGCCAGCGGCACCTTTCCGACGCTGGGAATGGCCATCGTGCCCTGCAGCATGGCGACCGTCGCCGCGATAGCGCACGGGCTGGCGGACAACCTCGTGCGCCGCGCCGCAGACGTCTGCCTCAAGGAGCGCCGCCCCCTGGTGCTGGTGCCGCGCGAAACGCCGCTGAACGCCATCCATCTCGAGAACATGGCGTCGCTGGCCCGGCTCGGCGTCACCATTCTACCGCCGGAGCCGCCCTTCTACCTCGCGCTCAAGACGATCGACGACATCGTCGACTTCGTGGTCCAGCGTGTGCTGGCCGCGATGGGCATCATCGGCCAGCTCTCGCCAGAAATGCGGTACGAGGGTCCGAGCAATCCCTCCGGCACGTCGCACGCTTGAATTGCGGCCACACCCTAGCAGGCTGATGAAAAAGGGGTGTGCAGAGGGGCGGAGCCCCTTTGCCGGGAGTCTGAGGGTGCCCCTCAGATACAAAATATTCCCCCTTCCTGGCCAGGAAGGGGGCCAGGGGGATGGTCGAAAGGGTTTTTCAACACCCTGATAGTGTTTCGCTGCGTAAGTCTTGATACAGCCCACCGCCCACGCTCGAAAAGACTCCGAGGGGCCAATCCCCTCGGGGAGCCTGCCCTGAGCAAAGCCTGTGGTGAGCCCTGTCCTCGAGCGCAGCGAAGGATTGTCGAACCATCGAATGGGTGTCCCCCAGACGGTAATCCTCACCGGCGGATGGGTGGGAAAAAATACGTATCGCTTTCTTGCTGACCAAGTACCAGCAGGCTGATGAAAAATGGGTGTGCAGAGGGGCGAAGCCCCTTTGCCGGGAGGCTGAGGGTATCCCTCAGACATAATTTCTTCCCCCTTCCTGGCCAGGAAGGGGGTTAGGGGGATGGTCGAAAGGGTTTTTAGGCAACCTGCTAGTGCTTCGTTGCATAGGACTTGATAGCGCCAACCGCCCACCCCCAAAAAGTCCCCCAGGAGGCAAGCCTTCGCGCTCCCCGGGGGGCCAAGTCCCGACAAGTCGGGATTGGCGGGGGTCTGGGAGCCTGCCCTGAGCAAAGCCCGCACTGAGCCCTGTCCTCGAGAGCAGCGACGGTTTGTCGAGCCATCGAGGGGGTGTCCCCCATACCATGTTTCTCACGTGCGGGCGGGTGGAAACAAGCACATGTCGCTTTCTTGCTGACTAAGTACTAGAATTCTGCGGTAGCCGCAACATCTCTACAGGAGCAGTGGAAACATGATCCCGTCCCTGGAGGCCGTCAGGGCCATCAGCCGCGAGCGAGAGAACGCTATCGTCGTCAGCACGATGAGCCCCAACAGGTACTGGGAGGCCGTTACGGAGAACCCAGACCTCGACCTGCCCATATTCGGAGCGATGGGCAAGGCGTCGTCGGTGGCGCTGGGCCTGGCTCTCGCCCGGCCCGAGAAGAAGGTGCTGGTCCTCGACGGTGACGGCGGCCTGCTCATGAACCTGGGCAGCCTGGTGACCATCGCCGGGCAGGAGCCCGAAAACCTCGTGCACTTCCTGTTCGAGGACGGCGTCTACTTCACGACCGGGAGCCAGCCCGTCCCCGGCGCCGGCCGCGTGAGCCTGGCGGGCATGGCAAAGGACGCCGGCTTCAGGCACAGCCACGAGTTCGACAATCTGGAGGACTTCGCCAGCGAGCTGCCGTCGATCATGAGGGAGCCGGGGCCGGTCTTCGTCTGCCTGAAGGTCGACCACCCGTACGAGCAGCCGCCGGTCTACATAGGCAACACCGGCGCGGCCATGAAGCGCCTGGCGCAGAAGCTCGGCGGGGAGTAACTGCTCACCAATCTGGCCGGCGCACGTCCAGACCGGGCACCTTCTCGAAGTCCCGGACGTCGTGGGTCATGACGTCGTAGCCGTAGGTGAGCGCCGTGGCAGCAATGAGCAGGTCGTTCGCGCCTATCATTTGGCCGGTGCGCGAAAGCTGCACGAAGAGACGCGCGTGCGTTCGAGCAATCTGAAGATCCAGTGGCAGGATTTCTATGCGCTCCAGGGCGCTTTCCACGATAGCGGTTCGCCGCCTTCGTTGCTCCTGGGTAACCGCCCGATGGACTCCGACGAGCAACTCAGATGCCGTGATAGCGGCCAAGCCTAATTCTTCCCCAGCCACTGCGTCGATCAGAGTATCGAGTACCTCACGGCGGCGTTCAATCGCGATGAGTACGCTTGAGTCGATCAGCAGCCCCAACGTGGCATCTCTGCGGGTTGCTGCGATGCCTGAATCATCTCCAGGTCATCGGCAAAGTCAGGGCCCGCTGGGGGGAGCTCTTTCATCATCTCCAGAAACTCGCCCCAGGTCATACGCTTGGCTGAGGCCGGCGGAGCAAGCGTAGCAACGTGCTCGCCGTGGCGCTCGACGATGAACGTCTCGCCCTTGTAGCGCACACGGCTCAGGATGTCCGAAAGCGACCTGGCCAGCTCCGTGGCAGTGATGGTAGTTTCCATGTGACAAACGCCTCAGATAATCTGATAATCACATTATACAACGAATGCCGAAGCCTCAGGAGCACCTACGCCCCGACAGTGTCCACGCCGCGAATCTCGTGTCAGGCCGACAGACGTGCGGCGTACGGTCTACACCGAAACCAGCGCATGACAAGTTTCGTCGCTCACCCTTGACTCAATACGAACACCCGTGCTATTCTGTTCTCGTGAGGACTGACCGCACCGTCAGTCCTTTCTTCCTTACTCGCGAAGCAGAATGAGACAATACGGCACAGAAAAACTTACCCCCATTGCCAAGCGCCAGCGCGCCTCCATACCCGCGTCGCTGCCTGACCGGCTCCGTCTCACGCCTGCCCTGACCCTGCCGAAGGGGCGCCCGCTCAGTTTCAGATTCCGTCTCATAGCAATGACAATCGGTCTCGCTAACGTCTCGAAATGTCCCAATGGCGGCTCGTCCTCGCCTTCACTGTTATCATGTTTCGCAAAACAGGCTCACGGAGCACGAGGAGCAGCGCTTGTACGACTTTCACACCCACACCTTTCTCAGCGACGGGGTGCTCTCGCCCATGGAGCTGATCCGCCAGGCGTACCAGATCGGGTACCGGACGATGGCGATCACCGACCACGTGGGACCCGGCAACCTCGAGTTCATCCTTACGACGCTGGTCAAGGAGTGCGCGATGGCGGCCAAACGTTGGGATATTCGGCCTCTGCCCGGCGTCGAGATAACCTATGTGCCGAAGGAGGACATCGACCTTATCGCGCGAGAGGCGCGGGCCATGGGCGCGAAGGTGGTGAACGTTCATGGGGAAACCGTCGTCGAGCCGGTGGAGCCCGGAACGAACCTGGCGGCCGCCAGCTCCACCAACGTCGATATCCTGGCCCACCCAGGGCTGATAACCCTGGAGGAGGCCCGCATCGCCGCGCGCAACGGCGTAATCCTCGAGGTCTCAGCCCGCAGGGGTCATGGCTTCGCCAACGGCCATGTCGTCAAGACGGCGCGGGAGGCCGGCGCCCTCACGGTGCTGGACTCAGACGCCCACTCCCACCACGACCTGCTGACCAGGGACTTCGCGCTGAAGGTGGCGCTGGGAGCGGGGCTCGACGCCGACGAGGCCAACGCGCTCTTGGAATCCGGCCCGCGCCACGTGCTTTCGAAGATCGGCCTCGAGTACGTAGCCTAACGGGCTCATGAAAAATGGGGAGTGCAGAGGGGCTAAATCCCTCTGCCGGGAGTCTGAGGGTGTCCCTCAGATAAAACTTTTCTTCCCTTTCCTCACTCGAAAGGGCGCCAGAGGGATTGGTCGAAAGAATTCTTGAACGCCCTACTAAGGCTAAGGACCGGCGGTCAAGCCGGCCGCCAGCCCCAAAACTCGATAGCGTGGTTATCGGGGTCTGAGACGTAAAGGTGGAGCGAGCCGTCTCCGTGGGGCATCGGACCGTCGACCTCGTATCCCGCATCGGCCAGGCGTTGGGCGATGCCAGCTACGTCGTCCTGATGAACCGCGAAGACCGGGTGGGTCGGCGCCACCTCATTGCCGAAGTAGGCCGCGCTGCGCTCGGGAGCCAGGAAGTCGCTCTTCCAGACTCCTGGCTCCCACAGGCCCAAGAACCTGTTCTCGCCGATTCGCAGAATGCAGGCCCGCTCGCCAACGTCGTGCTCGCTCAGCTCGAAGCCCAGCAGGCCGACGTAGAACGTCTTCGCTCGCTCCAGATTGGAGACCACGATGGCCAGCTCGGCGATGCCGTAGTACCTGAACTGCATGGGCTACTCGGGTAGGACGATCGACTCGGGCTCGCCTCCCTCGGCTACCTTGGTCACGTTCCGCATGGCGAACACCCTGCTCTTCTCGCCCGACTCCTGGGCAAAGGATGCCATGTGAGGCGTGACCAGAACGTTGTCCATGTCCAGAAGTGGGTTGTCCTTCGGCGTGGGTTCCTCCTCCAGAACATCGAGTCCCGCGGCGGCGATCTTGCCCTCCTTGAGGGCCCTAATAAGCGCCGCCTCGTCGACGACCGGACCGCGGCAGGCGTTGATCAGTACCGCCGTCGGCTTCATCATGCCGAACTCGCGGTCGCTCATCATGCCCCTGGTGTGCTTGTTCAGCGGGACGTGAAGCGTCACCACGTCGGAGCTCTGCAAGAGCTCATCTTTCGACACCGACGACACGCCCAGCTCGGCCTCGAGGTCCGGGAACTGCACTACGTCGTGGTAGATGATGTCGCACTCCCAGCCCTGGAGCCGTCTGGCAACGCGAGAGCCGATTCGGCCCAGCCCGATGATCCCGACGGTCCTCCCGGCCAACTCGTGTGCCTGTGAGAACCACGACGCTCTAATGTCACCGGCCCACTCCCCGGACTTCACCGCCTGAAGCTGAAGCTGGAGCTTCCGATACGTGCTTACGATCAGCGCCATGGTATGCTCTGCCACGGCAACCGCATTGCCTCCGCCGTTGTTGGCGACCCTTATCCCCATCTCGCCGAGGGCCTGCTTGTCCAGGCGATCTGTCCCGGCGCTGGTCGTCTGAATCAGCGTCAGCTTGGCGCAGGACTTGGCGAGCTCGACCGAGAAGCCGCCACCGCCGCCAACGATGACGGCAACCGCGTCCTTAAGCTGACTGGCCTGTTCCTCGATGGGTTGCGTAGAGTCCACCCACGAAATATCGGCGCCCCCTGGTGCGACCCGCTGGAAATCCGCCAGCGCGTCGTCGCTGGGCGCATAAAGAACCACCGTCCCGCTCATAGGCTCCTCCTCGCTCGTGTTGCGTTCGCCCGTCCAGGGCAGCACGATTATACGGGGGCGCACAAGCCGAGACAAGACGATGACCCGCCAGGGTCTGCCCTCGCGGCATCCCGCGCGTTCATGAGGTCTTCGCGATGACGGCGGGCTCTGCTCGCAACGCGCCTTCTGGTGGGCGGGCTTGCTCTGTATAATGGGTTGCCATCCGGCCCATCGCCGGCCCACGGGAGCGTCCCGACCTAGCAGGCCATCGAAGCGAACGCCAGGAGCGACAACCCTTGCCCGAGTCAGCCCTCGACGGCGTCAAAGTCCTGGACCTCACGCACCACGTCGCGGGGCCCTACTGCACCAAGCTTCTCGCGGACTTCGGCGCGGACGTCGTCAAGATCGAGCGGCCCCTCACGGGGGACCCCGCTCGCAGGATGGCCCCGTTCTACCACGACGAGCCCGACCTGGAGAAGAGCCTGCTCTTTGCTTACCTGAACACCAGCAAGCAGAGCGTCACCCTCAACCTCAAATCGGAGGATGGCAGAGGAATCCTGCTGCAGCTCGCGCACGAAGCGGACATCCTGGTCGAGAACTTCAGCCCCCGAGTCATGCCCTCGTTAGGGCTCAGCTACCAACAGCTTGAGAAGGCAAATCCCGAGCTTGTGGCCGTCTCGATATCCAACTTCGGCCAGAGCGGGCCGTACCGGGATTTTCTTGCCACGGACCTCATCGAGTATGCCTTGGGGGGCCTCAGCTACATCTTCGGCTCCAACGACAGAGCGCCGCTGAAGCACGCTCTGCGGCAGGCCCAGTTCAAGGCCGGGACCAACGCGGCGTCGGCCGCGCTAATCGGGCTGTACGCCAGGAACGGCGGCGGCGAAGGGCAGCACATCGACGTGTCGATTCAGGAGTGCATGGCGTCGTGCCTTCGGGACACGACGTCGCTCTACACGTACACCGGTGCGATACGCCGGAGACAGCCGGCGTTCAGCGGTGACATCCCTCGCAGCCCTACCAAGACCAGGGACGGCTACATCGTGCCGGTGTCCTTCGGCGACGAGGACTGGGAGGCCAGCGCCGAGCTGCTCCAGGCCCCAGAGCTGCTGCAGCCTCAGTTCGCCACCCCGGAGCTGCGACGGCAAAACGCCTCCGAGCTCGACGAGGTGACTCGCGCGGCCTTCGAGAGGCAAGACTCGTCTGATCTCTTCCGCTCGGCGCACGAGCGTCGCGGCTTCATCTATGGGGTGGTCCACAGCCCCCAGGACCTCGTCGAGAGCCCCCAGTACCAGGCGCGAAGCTACTTTGTAGACATCGAACATCCCGCGATGGGTGCAGTGAAGAGCCCGGGTGCGCCCTTTGCTATGAGCGGCACGCCGTGGAGCGCCAGGTCGCCCGCCCCCACCCTCGGCCAGCACAATCGCGAGATTCTCTGCGACCGGCTTGGCTACCCAGCGGCACAGCTACCACGGATGCGCGCGTCGGGAGTCATCTAGATGACGCTTCCTCTTTCAGGGGTCCGCATCACGGAGATGGGCCAGCTCATCGCCATTCCCCATGCCATCAAACTGCTGTCGGACATGGGAGCGGAGGTCGTGCGCATCGAGTCGTGCGGGCGTCTCGAGAACTATCGGGCGTCGTCGTTCTACGAGAACTCGGTTGACGGGGCGTTTTGGAATCGCTGCGCCAACTTCTACGAGCAGAATCGAAACAAGCTCGGGGTCACCCTCGACCTCAGCCTGCCCGCCGGCCGCCAGGTACTCGGCGACCTGGTCGCCGTCAGCGACGTGTTCGCGGAGAACTTTACGCCCCGCGTCGTGCGCAACTTCCGACTCACCTACGAAGACCTCCGCAAGATAAGGCCGGACATCATCATGGTCTCGTCGACCGGTTACGGCCAGACCGGGCCGTGGGCGGAGCTCGGCGCCATCGGGTACGCCACCGAGGCCGCGTCGGGCCTCGCGTACATGACCGGCTATGAGGACGGTCCACCGGTGGTGCCAGAGATCCCCTACGCAGACTACGTCGCGGCGGAGCACACGGTCTTCGCCATCATGGCGGCCTTGACCCACCGGGCACGCACCGGTAAGGGCCAGCGAATCGACGTTTCTCAGACCGAGACGGTGAGCTCGACGATTCCCGAGGCACTGCTCGACTACACGGTCAACGGACGCGTACAGCCTCGCCGCGGGAACGCGGATTCGACGATGGCGCCCCACGGCAACTACAGGTGCTCGGGACGCGACAAGTGGATCGCCATCGCCGTGGCGACTGACGCCCAGTGGCGGTCGCTTTGCGCCGTTCTTAATCAGCCCGCTTGGGCCGAGGACGCTAGGTTCGCCGACACACTGTCGAGGTGGAGGCATAGCCGAGATCTGGACGCCTTCGTCGACGACGCCACCCGGCCCTGGGACCACATCAAGCTCATGCACGCCCTTCAGGCCAAGGGCGTGCCGGCCGGCGCCGTCCTTAACGGCAAAGAGCTCTTGGCGGACGCCCACCTGCGGGACCGCGGCTTTTTCGAGACTATGGCCCATCACTCCAGCACCCAGATGCCGCCGCTCCCCTACCCTAGCCGGCCCTGGCGATTCTCCAAGACTCCCGGCGTCGCTCGCACCCCAGCGCCAACGATGGGCGAGCATAACCGGCTCGTGTTGTCCGGCATGCTCGGCCGGACAGAGCGGGAGATCGAATCGTTGGAGCAGGACGGGGTCATCGGATATGCGCCGGTCAGGCACAGCGCCCCATCGGTAGTGTCGCTTGAGGCCCAGAAGAGCCTGGGCCGCATCCTCGATTACGACGCCGACTTTCGCCAGGGAGTTTTGCCGTAGCAGGATTGAATCGAAGCGGAGGGCCAACGTTATCTCCTTGCTAGCGGCGCGAAGACCCTCCTATAATCGCTTTATCTCTCGTGAGACGTTTGGCTGCAGTCGCAGACGTTCATCATAGGCCGACGAATAGTGACTAGCCCAATTTCCATAGCAATCGATGGGCCCGTTGCCTCAGGCAAGTCCGCCGTTGGTCGGCGGCTCGCCGAAAGGCTCGGGGTGCGGTTTCTGGACACCGGTATGATGTATCGGGCCGCGACCCTAGCGGCGATACGCGCCGGAGTCGATATCCGAGACGAGGACGCTATCGCGAGACTCGTGTCGAGCCTGGAGATTACCGTAGTCTGGGGAGACGCAGGCGACAGGCTCCTCGTAGACGGCCGGGACATCACGGACGAGCTACGCAGCCCTCTGGTTGACGGCAGCGTTTCCGAGGTCTCCGCGGTGCCCGCCGTACGGTCCGTCATGGTGCAACAACAGCGTGCGATAGCCAGGGAAGCGTCGATCGTCATGGTGGGCCGCGACATCGGCACGGTGGTTCTTCCAGAGGCGAAGGCCAAGATCTTCTTGACGGCGTCGGCCGAGGTTCGCGCGCAGCGCCGTCACCGTGAGCTAGAAGAGAGAGGGCAACCCGCAGACCGCGACGAGGTCATGGCCGCGTTGAGCCACCGTGATAAAATAGATGCAGGGCGCGATGACTCGCCGTTGAAGCCCGACGACGACGCCACGACCATAGAAACCGATCGCCTTGGCATCGGTGAGGTAGTTGAGATTATCGTCTCCAAAGTCGAGTCCGGTTGATGATAACCCCCATCGTCCGGCCTATATGCACCGCCGTGCAAAGGCTGAGTCTCCGGCTCTTTGCCGACCTCGAGGTATCGGGCGAGGGGAACTTGCCCACGACAGGGCCGCTGATCATCGTGGCCAATCACCAGAGCAACATCGACCCACCCCTGCTGGCCGCCGTCCTGAAAAGGCACACCTGGTTCCTGGCAAAGGCCGGCATCTTCAAGGGACCGATTATCCGATGGTTCCTGGGCTCTTGGGGCGCCTTCCCACTGCGCCGCCAGGAAGGTGATATCCGCGCCCTGCGATGGATATTGCGCAAGCTCGAAAGCGGCGAGGCTGTGGTCCTGTTCCCTGAAGGGACTCGCAACCCCGGCGCTATGCGCAGGGCCAAGCCAGGCGTCGTGCAAGTGGCTCTGCGGACGCGAGCCCCCCTCATTCCTATCGGAATAACCGGGACCGAGCACCTCAACAACGTTGGGCGAGTCTTTAACCCAACGGCGAAGCTGCGCGTGAGGATAGGCGAGCCGTTTACCCTTCCGGCGCCGGAGGGTAAGCCGAAGGATGAAGAGCTCGACTCCCTCACCGAGATGGTCATGGGTCGCATCGCCGATCTGCTGCCAGAGAGTCATCGAGGCGTCTACGCCCGTACCACATCGGGGCGGGCATCTCTCGAGCCGGATCCGGCAAAGGTCGGCAACGCGGATGCTGCTCCTTCGTGAACGGGCTTGAACAGACGTGAAGGTTTAAGCTCCGCGCGTTTGGACACTACAGTTACGGCGGGCCCGTTTGGCTAGAAAATCGGCGAACCGGTAGCAAGGCATAGCGGCTGTTCGCAAGAAGAGGCGGGTTATGTGTGGAATCATCGGCTACGTGGGACAGAGGCCCGCGGCGCCAATCCTCCTCGATGGCCTGTCGACTCTGGAGTATCGAGGATACGATAGCGCCGGAATCGCCGTAATCTCACCCTCGGGGCAACCTGAGGTTCATCGCACCTCGGGCAAGCTGTCGCGGCTGAAGGAGTCTCTCGACGGCAGCCTGCCCCCGGGGACGATCGGCATAGGGCACACGAGATGGGCGACCCACGGCGGTCCGACCGACTACAATGCCCACCCACACGTGGACTGCGGCAATGACGTGATGGTCGTGCACAACGGCATCGTGGAGAACTACGTCGAGCTGAGGCGAGAGCTGATCGAAAACGGCCACGAGTTCTCGTCTCAGACGGATGCGGAGTGTATTCCCCACCTCATCGAGACCTTCATGCGAGACGAGTACTCCTTTGAAGAGGCTGTCCGCAAGACCGCAGGCCGCATCCGCGGCGCCAACGCCGTCGTTGTGATCTCGAAGCGGGACCCGGGGAAGATCGTCGGATTCAAGGTCGGCAACGCGGGCGGGATAGTGGTGGGCTACGGGGAGGGCGAGATGCTCGTCGCCAGCGACCTGCCGGCACTGCTGCCTCATACCCGGCGGGTGGCCTACCTCGCCGGAGGCGAGACCGTCACGGTGACCGAGGCCGGCGCGCACTACACCTCGATCGATGGATCGCCGCTGCCCAAGACCCCGACACACGTGCCCTACGACGCCCTGTCGGCCGCCAAGGGCGAGTTCAAGCACTTCATGCTCAAGGAGATCCACGAGCAGCCCGAGACGATCATCGACACCCTGCGCGGGCGGGCGTTGTTCGATACCATGAGTGTCGACCTGGACGACTTCCCATTCTCCGGTGCTGAGATAAAGGGCTTCGAGCGGGTCGTGCTACTGGGCATGGGCACGAGCCTGCACGCGGCGATGGTGGCCCGCACGTGGATGGAGTCGCTCGCCCGCATCCCCGCTGAGGCCGACAACTCCTCCGAGTTTCGATATAGGGACCCGGTCATCGACGACCGCACGCTGGTGATCTCCGTCTGCCAGTCGGGCGAGACGGCCGATACGCTGGCGGCTATGGAGGAGGCCGCGCGCAAAGGGGCGCGGCAGCACACGCTGTGCAACTACCCCGGAACTCAGACGACGCGAATAGCCGAGGGCACCACGCTCATTCGCGCGGGACTGGAGATCGGCGTCGCCGCGAGCAAGACCTTCCTCTGCTCTCTCACGACGCTGTACCTGCTTTCACTCCACCTTGGAATGAAGCGGGGCGCACTGAGCAAAGAGCGTTCAGACAAGCTCGTGGGCGAGCTCGCTCAGCTTCCCAATATGCTGGGGTCGATGCTCTCCGACGAAGCGGGCTACGAGGCCCTGGCGCACCGATACTCCAAGCACCACGACTTTCTCTTCTTGGGGAGAGGGCTCAACTACCCCATGGCCATGGAGGGGGCCCTCAAGCTGAAGGAGATCAGCTACATCCACGCCGAGGGGTACCCGGCCGGCGAGATGAAGCACGGCCCCATCTCGCTCATCGACGAGAACATGCCGGTTGTCGCGCTCATCCCACGGGACGGCCTCTACGAGAAGATGTTCAACAACATCAACGAGGTCAAGGCCCGGGGAGGGATCGTCATCGCCATCGCGACGGAAGGCGATGACGAAATTGCATCGAAGGCCGACGACGTGATCTACATCCCGGCGGCCTCAGCCGAGATCACTCCGATGCTCATGGCGATTCCTCTTCAGCTTCTCGCCTACCACATCGCGGTTCGGCGTGGATGCGACGTCGACCAGCCACGCAACCTGGCCAAGTCGGTGACCGTCGAGTAGCCCCTGCTCGCCGCGATCTGCGTAGTGCGTCGAGCAGGTTTTGGAGGGCGGGTTTCAAATCCCCGCTACCTCCACGCACCGCTCCGAAGGCGGGTGATTCCCACGGGCACATCGGCTTGAATCGGACTGCTCGCCAGCGCTCGACGTCCCTTCGGAGGTTGAAGGCCCTTTCCCGAGTATGCTAACGTTGGGTGGCGTAGGAGCCGCCGATGACCAGCGCGTCCAAATTCGGCATCTACCTCAACCCCGGCGACAAGAAAGTAGTGCGCATCACGTCGCCCTACTGGTTTCCCGAGGAGCCGGACTGGGTGTACGTCACCGACGAGGTGAATGCTACCCTTCTGAAGATCCGCGACGTCATCAGGGAAGCGTCTCTTGCTGAGGACCCCGACGACGTGACTTGGGGCCGCATTCCGCTAAGGGAAGAGTAGCGTAGCTTGGACGAGCGCCGAGACTGGTTACGCCCTCACGGAGCAGCTTGACCGAACGCACCGATACAAAAACCCCTGGTGGGTCGATATTCTCGTTCCCACCGGCGCTGAAGTACCCAGCGTACCGCGCCTACTGGCTCGGAACTCTGGCCTCCGTCAGCGGCTACCAGATGCTGACATTCGGCCAGCTTTGGCTGGTCCACGAGCTTACGGAGTCGCCGCTATTCTTGGGCTACGTCGGGCTGGCCACCGCCCTTCCCGCCATCGCCCTGAACCTGTTCGGCGGCGTCTTTGCCGACAGGCTAGACAAGCGCCGCCTGATAATGGTCACGCAGGCCATGTCGGCACTGCTCATATTCTTGCTTGCCACAATCACGGTCTTAGAGCTGGTGGAGGTCTGGCACGTCCTGGCCATCGCCTTCGTGACGGGGGCGGTCAACGCCTTCGATCAGCCGGCGCGCCAGGCGCTCTATCCCCACTTGATCGACCGCAAGGTAATGATGAGCGCCGTGGCAATGAACTCGTCGATATGGCAGGGGACGCGGATCGCCGCGCCCGCCGCTGCGGGCCTCATCATCGCCGCGACAGGAACAGCCGTCACGTTCTTCCTGGCGGGGATGGGCTTCGTCATCATGGCCGCCGTCATCTCGGGTCTTCGCGTCCCGCCCATCGAGCGTGGCGCCACGGGCAGCGCGGCCCAGGACATGCTGGAGGGTCTCAAGTTCATCAAGCGGAACTCGATCTTCTCGTTCCTGATCGGCATGACATTCTTCAACAGCTTCTTCGGCATGGCCTACATCATGATGATGCCGGTCTTCGCGGTGGACATTCTGAAAGTGGGAGCCGATGGGCAGGGCATTCTGTTAAGCGTCGGCGGTGTGGGCGCGCTCATGACCACGCTGCTGCTTGGCTCGATAGGAAACTTCCGGCGCAAGGGACTGCTGCTGATCGGCGGCGCGGTCGTGTTCGGGTTGAGCGTTGCCGCCTTCGGCCTGACCTCGAAATACGTGGGCTCGTACGCCCTCGCCCTGTTCCTGATGTTCGCGATGGGAATCTCTAGCTCGACCTACATGATCTCGATCATGAGCTCGCTGCAGATGATGGTGCCCGATAGGATGCGGGGCCGCGTAATGGGCTTTTACGGCATGACGTGGAGCATCATGCCCCTTGGCGGGATGCAGGCAGGCGCCATGGCGAGCGCGGTTGGCGTTCCGGTTGCGATCGCCATAGGCGGCCTGGTCGTGTCCGTGTTCGCCTTAGGCCCGGCGCTAGTAAACAGCCGCGTACGCAACATCGGCTCTCTGCTGCTGCGCACAGAGCAATCTATCGCGGCGGGCGGCCCCGGCTACCAGACCACGGCCACCGGCGACGACTGATCCACGCGGTCCTCCGGAGCGACAGAGCATTGTGGCGAATTTTGAGTTCGGGCCCCTGACTCCTTCACTGGCGCAGACGGCCGACGTGGCCAGAATCGGCGGCAAGGGCGCCAGTCTGGCCAGGATGGTGTCCGCCGGCTTCCCGGTGCCCCTGGGGTTCACCGTCGCGGCGGACGCTTACCTGCAGTTTCTCCAGGACAATGAGCTGGAGGGCCGGATAGTCAATCTGGTCAAGGACTTCGACCCGACTGACTTCGCGGCGATGGGCGAGGTCTCGGGGAGCATACAGAAGACAATCCTCGAAGCCCCGATGACCCGAAACATCCGCCAGGAGATCGAGAGCGCCTACGGAGCGCTGACAAGCCAGCTCGTCTCCGCTGCGTCGGTCTCGCCTGGCACCTTGCCGCAGGTCTCGGTGCGCTCGTCGGCGACCGCCGAGGACCTGCCCAACGCCAGCTTCGCAGGCCAGCACGATACGTACCTCAACGTCGTCGGGCACGAGGCCGTTGCCGCGGCCGTGCAACGGTGCTGGGCCTCGCTGTGGAACTCCAATGCCATCCACTACAGGGACCGCCTGCACTTCGACCACATGAATGCGCTGATGGCCGTTGTCGTGCAACAGATGGTCCGCTCCACGGCCTCGGGAGTGATGTTTACCGTCAACCCGGTCACCGGCGACGCCTCCGAAATGGTCATAAACGCGTGCTGGGGGTTGGGTGAAGCCGTCGTGTCGGGCATGGTCACCCCCGACAACATCGTGGTGGCCAAGCAGGACCTGAAGCTCAAGACCCTGCAGGTGGCGAGCAAGACCGTCATGATCGCCCTGGCGGACGGAGGCGGGACGGTCGAAGAGCCGGTTGCACCGGAGCGCGTGAACGCTCCGTCGATTTCCGGAGACCAGGTGAGGCGGCTGGCGGAGATGGGCCGCCGGCTCGAAGAGCATTACGGTGCTCCGCAGGACATCGAGTGGTCCTTTGAGGGCGACGAGCTCAGCCTCCTGCAAAGCCGTCCCATAACGGCCCTCTAGAGTTGCCTCGAGAGGGCCGGGGCAGTCGTCCCACTCTTCCGCCCTCGTAGGTTGACATGGGGCACATTCCCAAGACCTCCCTGCGTGGGTGAGAGGTCCCTGTCCACGCCCAGACCGGTTGACATGGCAGGCGCATAAATCGTAGTGTTGGCGCCGTCGACAGCGGCATGATCCATTTCCACCGGAGCTTATATTTTGGCAGACACCGAGGTTACCCTGCAGTCGCTCAGAGCGATGGCGCAGCTCGCGGGCCTTGAGATAAGCGACCAGAGGCTGGAGACGCTGCTGCCTCTGATTCAGAGGACCTCGGCCGCCACCAACGCCCTCGACGAGGTACTGGACCTCGATGGCGTCGAGCCGGCGATAACCTTTGAAGCCGGCCGTGGCGACGCCGGCCAACGGTAGCCGATGCAAGCCACCGACCTCTGCTTCTCCTCCATCGCCGACGCCGCGGACAAGGTCCGGACGCGCGAGCTCTCCCCCGTGGAGCTGGTCGACGCGCACCTCGAGCGCATCGACCAGACCGACGGCAGGCTGAACTCCTTCATCACACTGCTTGCCGACGACGCCAAGGCGGCGGCCCGACAGGCGGAGCAGGAAGTCCGGGCCGGCAGCTACCGAGGGCCGCTGCACGGCATCCCCATCGGCCTCAAGGACCTCTACTACACCAAGGGCATCCGAACGACCGTCGGGTCCAAGATACTGCGAGACTTCGTCCCAGACTACGACGCCGCGGTCACCGAGCGCTTCCAGTCGGCCGGGGCCATCCTCATGGGCAAGCTGCAGATGCACGAGTTCGCACTCGGCGCGACCAGCGAGAATCCACACGATGGCCCGGCGCACAACCCGTGGAACGTCGACTGCGTCACCGGCGGCTCCAGCGGCGGGTCTGGAGCGGCGGTGGCTGCCGGTCAGGTGATGGGCGCGCTGGGGAGCGACACCGGCGGCTCGGTCCGCATACCGGCGGGCCTTTGCGGCATCGTCGGCCTGAAGCCGACCTTCGGCCGCGTCAGCAGGCATGGGGTCTACCCACTGAGCTGGAGCCTGGACACCGTCGGCCCCATGACCCGCACGGTGCGTGACGCGGCCCTGATGCTGAACGCCATCGCCGGCCACGACCCTCGCGACCCGTCCTCTGCCAACCGGCCGGTGGAAGATTTTACGAAAGACATCGAGCTCGGAGTGAAGGGGCTAAGGGTAGGTGTTCCGAAGGAGTTTTTCTACGACGTCATCGCTGCCGACGTGCGGGCCGCGGTCGATGCGGCGGCCAAAGTCCTCGAAGGTCTGGGCGCCTCCGTGGAAGAGACCTCGATTCCCGTCCTGGAGCACTCGCTGACCATCTCTGGCGCGATTCTCATCGCCGAGGCGGCGGAGGTGCACCTGGACCACCTGCGCACCAGGCCCGACGACGTAGGCGAGGATGTCCGGAGCAGGCTGGAGGCCGGAGTCCTGACACCCGCCACCGACTACATCAAGGCGCAGAGGGCGCGGACCGTATTCAATTCGCAGATCGCCCGAGCCTTCGAGAGCTTTGACATCCTGTTGGCGCCATGCGGCCCTATCGGCGCGCCCAGAATCGGCCAGTCGAGCGTCGATATCGACGGGAGGCCTGAGCCTGCCCTGGCTCTGCTGTCGCGGCTGACCAGACCATTCAACATCTGTGGCGTGCCGACGGTCTCGGTGCCCTGCGGCTTTACGTCGGAGGATATGCCTATCGGGCTCCAGCTGGCCGGAAGGCCATTCGCGGAGTCGACGGTTCTGCGCGTCGCCCACGCTTACGAGCAGGCTACGGACTGGCATGCCCGCAGGCCGCCGGTGTAGGGACAGCCGATGGCGAACGAGGGGCAGGTTGTGGCACAGCCCGCCCCGACGTCGGCGAAGAGCCTACCCATGAACCGGCAGGCTACCGCGAGCAGACTAGGCTCGCCATGAGCGGAGCAGGCCATTGACGCAGTGTCATTCTGAGGAGCTTGCGACGAAGAATCTCAGGTGCCGTTAGGAGTGGCAATATGAAGGTGTACCTCACCGCTAGGTTTGCACGTAAAGACGAAATGAGCTCGTACGCTGAAGACCTGAAGAGGTTAGGCCATGCAGTAACATCTAGATGGCTGGAGGTTGAGTTCGATCCCGGAACTCCTCTCTCCCATCCCAACTGGTCGCAGCTGGCGCAGCAGGACCTAGACGATATTCGCAGAGCCGACGCCTTGGTCTGTTTCACCGAAACCAGCGGTGGCGGGTCCGCTCGTCATGTCGAATTCGGAATCGGCCTTGGGCTTGGAAAGCGGGTTTACATCGTTGGTAGCGCTGAGCATCTGTTCCACACGCTGCCGCAGTTGGAGGTCTATCCAGACTGGAATGCGCTGATGCGTGCTATGAATGCATAGTCGCTGTTAGTGGTGGCTCGCTGGCCAGGATTCGAACGGGCAGCTTAGACAGGACCCCCAGGTAAGGCCACCTCAAAGGTTCTGACTATTGTCCCGTTAGATTCTTCGGCTTCGCTCAGAATGGATGTAAGGAATGACAGCCCGCTCAGAATCACTCGTGGTGGTTGCGACAACCGTAGCAAAGAATGAGAATACCATGCCGCTGTCACCCCGAGCGAAGCCGAGGGGTCTGGGGCGCTCTGCTCTCCTTCGCCGCCTGGCTGTACCCTCGCAACCGCTGTCGTAGCATTGGCCAGGATACGTTCTTGGCAAAGGGACAATCGGTCTTTGCTCAAGGGGCTTTAGATTTCTCGACCCGGCTCGAAATGACATTGTCATACCAATGACATCTAGGGGATGACAGCCCGCTCAGAGTGCTAGGGAGACTACGGTCCAGTCGATTGGGCCGCGCGCTGAGTTTCAGACGATTTTTGGGAGATGGCATATTGACATCTAAGACCAGCGGCCAGGGACTCTCGCTTTACGACGCCGCCCGCGCCAAGGGCGTCACCTTCGCCAGCGAGGCGGCACCGCGAGACAGGTTCATCGACGCCAACGGCATGAGGTTCCACTACCTTGAGTGGGGAGACCCGCATAGCCCGCCCATCGTGCTGCTGCACGGCTTCGCGCAGACCTGCCACTCGTGGGACTTCGTGGCGCTGTCGCTTTGCGATCGATACCGGGTCATCGCGCTCGACCAGAGGGGACATGGCGACAGCGATTGGGCGGAGGACGGCGACTACGCGCCGGAGACGCAGCAGGGCGACATCGGCGCCATCGTCGACGGGCTGGGCCTCAAGCAGTTTGTGCTCATGGGGCTGTCCATGGGCGGCCGCAACTCCTTGACCTACGCCGCCGCTAATCCCGACAGGGTCAAGGCGCTGGTAATCGTAGACGCCGGGCCACAGAACCTGCGGACCGGCTCGGAAAACATCCGGCGGTTCGTCCAGCAAAGCGACGAGCTCGACTCGGTCGAGGAGTTCGTCGAGCGCGTGCGCGAGTACAACCCCCGCCGCGACCCGGAGCAGATAAGGGGCAGCATCATCCACAACCTGAAGCAGCTGCCCAACGGCAGGTGGACCTGGAAGTACGACAAGCGGCTCAGGTCCCCCGACCGACGCATCGGGTCCGGCCCGGACACCACCGAGCGCCTGTGGGGGTTCGTCGAAAGCCTGCGTTGCCCCACGCTGGTGGTCAGGGGCGAGATTAGCGACATCATCGCGATGGACACCGCCAAAGAGATGCAGACCCGGATTCCCAATGCGACCCTGGTCACGGTGCCCGGAGCCGGGCACCTGGTGATGGGCGACAATCCGGCAGGGTTCGAACGGGCCGTCACGGAGTTTCTGGAAGGGCTTCGCTAGGGCGCCCGCTTAGGTGGGCTCAGGTTTCACGCCGTCTCTAGCCGTCCCGCTTCAAAAGGGGAGTTAATCGTCCTCTTTGCGCTGGAGCTCCCCCACAAAGCAAAGGAGCCTCTCCTATGGCTGTAGACCAGCAGACCCGCAGACGTATCGTGCGCACCGGGTTAACGGCCCTGGATGAGGAGTTAGCGTGCCCCGGATATACGCTTTACGCTCCGCTTTACGGAAGCGGCGAGGTGTTGTTGATCGACCTGCAGGGAAACGAGGTCCACCGCTGGGACATGCCGTACCCTCCTGGGCTGTGGGGCTATCTGCTTCCCAACGGGAATCTGTTCTACGGAGGGAAGCTCAAGGACGAGACTTGGGACCGCTTCGGCTTGTGGAACCGCTTCAAAGGCGGCGTCATGCTCGAGGCCGACTGGAATGGGCGGATCCTGTGGGAGCACCGTGACCCTGAGCACCACCACGACGCCAGGCGGACGCCCGCCGGCGGTGCGATTTACCTCGCCGTGGAGCGCCTATCGGCCGATGTGGCGCGCCGGGTACGGGGCGGAATCGCGGAGAGTGATGTAGATGTGATGTGGGCCGACGTCATCGTCGAGGTCGATGCCGCAGGCAATCGGGTCTGGGAGTGGCACGCCGCTCACCACCTTGACTTCGCGACGGACAGGATTACCTTCAACGACCCTCGCCACGAGTGGACTCACGCCAACACGGTGGTCCCGTTGGATGGCGATAGGTTCATGGTCTCCTTCCGCAACATCTCCACGGTGGGGATTGTCGACAAGAAGAGCGGCGACTTTACGTGGAAGCTGGGTTACGAAACCCTATCTCAGCAGCACGACCCGACCCTCCTCGCCAACGGCAACGTGCTGATCTTCGACAACGGAGCCCATCGAAAAGAGTGGGCCATGCCGGCCTCGCGCGTTATCGAGGTCGACCCTCACACAGACGAGATCGTTTGGCAGTACGCCGACTCCCCGCCGTTCAACTTCTTCAGCCCCTATATTTCCGGGGCGCGCCGGTTGCCGAACGGGAACACGCTGATCACCGAAGGCAACTTCGGGCGGATGTTTCAGGTAACTCCCGGAGGCAAAGTCGTGTGGGAGTACATCAACCCTTACTTCCCGGAGGGTCCGGAGGGCGAGCCGAGCAATGCGGTGTTCCGTGCCACGCACTACTCGGCGGAGGAGCTGCCCGCCATCGATTAGTCCAGCGAAACGTCGCGCTCTCATTGCGGCAGGCCTGAGCCGCATGCTACAATCGGGGCTAAGAAAGAGCGTATGGAAAAAGTAGGGACCCCAGGAGACTCGGTTGGAGAAAGCTGAGAAGGACGCCCTGATCAGCGAATATCGCACGCACGAGAAAGACACAGGCTCGACGGGGCTCCAGGTCGCGGTATTGACGGCCCGGATCACCCAGTTGACCCAGCACCTCAGAGTCCACAAGCACGACGAATCGACACGTCGTGGCCTCCTCAGTATGGTGGGCCGCCGGCGGCGGCTGCTCCGATACCTCAACGGGGAAGATGTGGGACGCTACAGGTCTCTCATCGCAAAGCTTGGGCTGAGAAGATAGTCCCGAAGGCTCGGGCTATCGTTTTTCTATTGGGTTCCCCTTAGGAGGTATCAGGTCACATGTTGTCTACGTTTAGTCGCGAGGTTGGCACCCGCTCACTGTCGCTGGAAAGCGGCAAGCTGGCGTTGCAGGCCAACGGGTCCGTCGTGTTGCGGTACGGTGACTGCGTCTTGTTGATCACCGCGACGATGAGCAAGCCCCGCGAGGGCATCGACTTCTTCCCGCTGACCATCGAGTTTGAAGAGCGTCTCTACGCCAGGGGCAAGATACCGGGAAGCTTCTTCCGGCGCGAGGGCCGCCCCAGCACCGAGGCCATTCTGGTGGACCGGCTCACCGACCGTCCGGTCCGGCCGCTGTTTCCCAAGGGCTTCAAGAACGAAGTCCAGGTGATCATCACTCCCCTCTCCGTCGACCTTGAAAACACCCTGGACGTGCTGGCCGTCATCGGGGCATCGGCGGCGCTCTCCGTCTCGGACATTCCTTTCGAGGGGCCCATCGGGGCCACGCGAATGGGCTACGTAGACGGCGAGTTCGTCGTGAACCCGACCTTCGCGCAGATGGACGAGAGCGACCTCGACCTCGTGGTGGCGGGCACCCGAGACGGCGTCCTGATGATGGAGGCCGGGGCCAACGAGCTCTCGGAAGACCTGGTCCTCGAGGGGATTCGGAGAGCTCAGGACGTGAACCAGCGCGTTATCGAGCTCCAGGACGACCTCATCCGGTCGGCCGGAAGGCCAAAGATCGGCTTCACGCCCGTGGCCCATTCGGAGGAGCTGGAACGGCGTACCGCGTCCGTCCTCGGCGCGAGAATCGCCTCCACGTTCGATGCGTCGCTAAGCAAGACCGAGCAGGCGGACCGCATGAGCTCTCTCAAGGCTGAGCTTGCCGAGGCGGTCAAAGATGAGTTCGAGCCGGCGCAGATAGCGGATGCCTTCGACAGCCTTCTCGAAAAGGAGTTCCGCACTAAGGTCCTGAGCGGGGGCCCGCGGCCCGACGGCCGAGGCTTGCGCGACATCAGACCCATCTCCTGCGAGGTGTCGCTCCTTCCGCGCACCCACGGCACCGGTCTGTTCAACCGAGGCGAGACCCAGGTGCTCGGGGTCGTCACCCTGGGCTCCGTGGGGGACGCTCAAAGGCTCGACAATCTGAGTCCCCAAGACTCCAAGCGGTTCCTGCTCCACTACAACTTCCCGCCCTACTCCGTCGGCGAGGTGCGGCGAGTCGGCTCGCCGGGACGAAGAGAGATCGGGCACGGCGCGCTGGCCGAGCGTGCGCTAACCGCCGTACTGCCCTCTGAGGAGGATTTTCCGTACACCATTCGTCTCGTCTCCGAGGTCCTCGGCTCCAATGGCAGCACGTCGATGGCCACGGTGTGCGCCGGAACCCTGGCGCTGATGGACGCCGGCGTGCCCATCAAGAAGCCCATCGCCGGCATCTCGGTCGGCCTCGTGGTGGGCGAGAACGGGCAATACGCCACTCTGACGGACATCCAGGGCCTGGAAGACCACATCGGCGACATGGACTTCAAGGTGGCCGGTTCCAGAGACGGCATCACCGCCATCCAGCTCGACATGAAGGTCAAGAACATCGGCTTCGACGTCATCCGCGATGCTCTGGAACAGGCCAAGGAGGCCAGGCTGTTCCTTCTGGACCGCATCGAGGAGACGATCAGCGAGGCCCGCGCGGACCTCAGCCCCTACGCGCCACGTATGACGCGCATCAAGATACCGGTCGACAAGATTGGAATAGTCATAGGCCCGGGCGGCAAGACCATTCGAGCCATCGTCGAGGAGACCAAAGCCACCGTGGATGTCGCCGACGATGGCACAGTGACCATAGGCTCGTCGGATTCGGTGGCCGCGGCCAGAGCCGTCACCATGATCGAGGACCTAACCAAAGACATTAAGGTCGGTGAAATCTACACGGGTAAAGTGGTGAAGATCGCGCCATTCGGCGCCTTCGTTCAGCTTCGGCCAGGCAAGGACGGGATGGTCCACATCAGCGAGCTCGCCGACTACCGCGTCCCCACCGTTGAGGACGTCGTTCAGCTGGGCGAGGACATTACGGTCATCGTCATAGATGTCGACCCTACCGGGCGGGTCAAGCTGTCGCGCCGCGCGCTGCTTCAAGGAGACGGCGACTCTGCCCCCGGCGATGGCGCCTCCGGGCCGCCCACCGAGTCCTCAAGCCAGCAGGGCGGGTACCGGGGTGGAGGCCGTCCGACCGACGGCAGGCCTCCCCAGTCTCGCGACCGGCCCGGCGGAGACCGCGGCGGCTACCGATCGCGAGGCCCGAGACGCGGCGGTTCAGGCGGTCCAAGGCCTGAGCAACAAGGCCCTCGGCCCTAGTGCCCCTAAGGTCACTACCCAGTGCCGGCGGGTCGGTGCATATCTGCCCCACTCTTCGCCTGATGTCTTCGGCTCCCCTGGCATAAGCTCCTCTCCCTCGGACGGGAGAGGGCTAGGGTGAGGGTGAGAGCGCTGGCTGCATTCAGCGTTTCCCCCTCCCTCTAGCGCCCTCCCGCCAGGACTCCCGCTAGGGGAGGGAGGATTTGGAGATGAGTCAGCCGATATGCCCTTCGCTAGGCGTCCCAGATGCCAAACCCCGGCGCGACCCGGGACGTCTCCCCCCACGTGCCATCCCGCGGCCATGGACGGCACATCTGCGCTATAATGGTTGCCCTCAGACCGAGGTTCAGGGTCTGATCGGCGCACGGAACGCGCCTCTCACGAGTTTCGCAGAGGTGACCTCATGGAGCCCATCAGAGTCGTTGTCCACGGCGTCCTGGGGAGGATGGGACAGCAGGTGCTGGCCACGGTGTGCGGCGAGGCAGACTTACAGCCCGCGGGCGGGGCCGACGCGGCCGCGGAGCCAGGCTCCCTTCCGCTCCCAGACGGTTCGGGAGCGGTCCCCCTCTCGAATACCCTGGAGGAGGTGCTCGACGGCGCTCAGGTCGTTGTCGACTTCACCAACGCCGAGGGAGCCTCCAGCGTCATGCGCGTCGCCTCGGCCCGCAAGGTGAACGTCGTGATAGGCTCCACCGGCCTGACCGATACACACATCGCGGAAGCCGAGAACCTGGCGCAGGAGCATCAGGTGGGCATCGTCATCGCACCCAACTTCGCCCTCGGCGCGGTCCTGATGATCCACCTGGCAGAGGTAGCGGCGCGCTTCTTCGACTACGCCGAGCTGACCGAGGTACACCACGAGGCGAAGATCGACGCTCCGTCGGGCACGGCCCTGGCCATCGCCCGCGCGGCGGTTGCGGGCAAGGGCGGCAAGTTCACCGCGCCCAAGGCCGAGAAGGAGGTCTTGCCCGGCACCAGGGGTGGCGTGCTGGAAGGCATATCCATTCACAGCGGGCGCATGCCCGGCCGCGTGGCGCACCACGAGCTCGTCTTCGGCACGCTGGGCCAGACGCTGACCATCCGCCACGACTCCATCAACCGCGAGAGCTTCATGCCCGGCGTGGTCATGGCCATCCACGAGGCCGTGAAGGGCCCCGGCCTGACCGTCGGCCTCGACAAGATCATGGGGCTGTAGAGGGTCACGAGCAGTCCGGCAACGTGCGGTCGACCGCTCTAAAGCATGCCAGCCGAGTTGAGTCAAGTCGCCCAATACGTTGTTGATTCTTCGATTGGCTTTCAGCACGGCGGGGGTCTGCAAAACCCCTATTCGGCGACAGAGCGCCAACCCGCTCGCTTCGCTTAGGCTCGACCCGTCGCAGGGCCTCTTAATTGTCACCCTTGAGCGAAGCGAAGGGTCTCAGCGCCAGCCGGGAAGAGATGCTTCGCTTCACTCGAGCATGATATGTCCCGCGCGACGCAGTTTGAAAAGGCCCTAGACCGGTCGCCCCAGAGTGGTGTCTGTCCAGCGCAGGCGCTATCATTGAGCTCAGGGCGCATAGCCCACTGGAGGGGAAATTGAACTCCTGCAGAATCGCCGTGGTGGGCGCGACGGGCGCCGTTGGCCGGGTATTTCTTCGGATGCTGGAGGAGCGGAAGTTCCCGGCCAGCGAGATACGTGTGTGCGCCTCCGAGCGCTCGGTAGGCAAGCGGCTGTCGGTCAACGGCCAGGAGCTCGTCGTAGAAGAGGCCACGCCAAAGCTCCTGAGCGAGGTCGACTTCGCCTTCATCTCCGCCAGCGGCGCGGTCAGCCTGGAGCTTGCGCCGGTTGCGAAGGCACAGGGCGCGCTGGTCATCGACGACAGCTCCGCCTTTCGCATGGACCCCGATGTCCCCCTGGTCGTCCCCGAGGTCAACGCCGACGACCTGGACGGCCACCGC